>NZ_JBBCKX010000002.1:0-453884 GCF_037153115.1 Pantoea sp. USMM079 | reverse complement strand
CATCGTGAAAAACTCCGCACCAGAAGCCGTCATATCAGGATCCTCAGCAGGTAGCCCGAAGCGGCCAGGTAAGCTTAGCTCAGAACGGCCAGGTTAGCTTTGCTTCTATAATCAAAGTGCGCATAATCATGATTATGTTAAATAAGGTATCGCAATACGCACTCCAGACCATGACCGGCTATCTCCTGCTGAAAATATGCCTTCGCCTCACCCCTCATGCGCGCCGCCCCTCATCCAGTTTGTAATCTATCTGGCGCGGCGGCGCCATTAATCACTCAAGGCTTAAAACGACTTAGTTTGAAAATGCGTCCGACCAAATCAGGTGCAGCGGATTCCTGGCCAGGGCCGTAAACTTGTACTCCCGTCTGCAGGGCATTTTCCGCTTTCAATGCATCTTCTTTGATCGACCGCCCCATGAATTTTGGCAACAGATTGACACAAACCAGAATGGCGCCAAAAGATCCAAACACATAGGTCACAGCATAACCAATGGCGACGTTGCCCTGCAGGCGTGTGGCTTCAGCGGCGGGCAGCCCGAGTTTAGCGATGGCGTCACCTGCTGTTCCGATAATCGCTGATTGCGTCAATGCGCCAGCGGCAACGCCTGCAGCCAGGCCTTTGTCCAATTCAAACATTCGGGCTAAGACGGATTGGCAAAAAACTGCGGGCCTCCGCTGTATCCCAGTGCGAAGATAAACAGCATAAAGAAAACATTTTTGAGATCGGTATCGACAGAAATATGGAGTTGTCCAATTAATAAAGCGGCAATCAACGTTCCGCAAACACCGCCAAGCTGAATAGGCCCTAAACGGATCTGACCAATGGCGTATCCCACTGTAAGAGTGAGAAAAATAGCCAGGCCAGGTAGGGTCTGCAACGCTTGTAATATCGTGCCGTAAAAAGTACCATACATAGTCAAATCCCTGGTTATGGAAATGCGTCGATTTGAGACGGACGTAAGTTTACCTATCAATAATCTGCTTGAATAAGAAGCGCCAAATCGTCCTTGAAACTAACAAATCATATTTCAGATTGCTTTTATCAGAGGTTGTCTCTTTTGGTTTGCAATCAATATTCGTACAGCCTTTGATTACAGTTAAATATCAGTAAGGATGACAGTGATTACAATGAGAATAATTAGCATGCAATTTAATTAATACCCTGCTTTCGCAGGGTATTGAATTTATTTGTAAACTGTTGCGGTGCCCTGGACTTTGCCATCAACCCTTGCCGACGTGATAACGTAATACTTTCCGCCCTTCTCATCGGCTAGTTTTGAGAGTTCATCCTTAGCGTCTTTGGGATCGGTAAAAGTACCCGAAGTGGAGACGGTGCCCACTTCAGTATAATTTTTTGCCTCATCCTTAGAGATTTCTTGTGCGGCCAGAACAGAAAATGACATCGACACAAAAACAGTTGCTGACAATGCTATCGTATTGAATTTATTCATATCACCACCCAGATTGATGTTTGCCCCACATTAGTGTGTAGGCAGTAATAATGACTAGATGACAAACATAAGAAATGCAAAATAAATATGTATCGCTTTTGATTGTTGTCGGGGAGATATTTTACCCAGATAATCATTTTCTAAGTAATTCATGGTTTTAAATGGAGCATGAAATTTAAATCACCAAATAGGATTATTCCTAGTGAAGGATTTCATTATTCAACAGGGAAAATGGAAGGTAGACCTTTATCACAATTTTAAAATGGCACTTGGCATTCCAGTTTTAACCCGCTATTGTCTTTTCATAATCAGACACATCTCATGTCAGCTTATTTATAAAAACAAACCGTTATTTTCTGTCTTGATTAGCGGCCCACTTTCCTACTCCCAGCAAGATGTGACATCAGCCGTTAATAAATCCATGGCGGTGTGAATAAAATTATATAGCGTTTCATGTCCCGGGCGCATGTCTTATGCATGCTAGCTCATGGATTTATAAGTTTATTTTCGTTCATGACAATCTATCCAGGAAGGTTTGATCAGCGCGTTAACTCACGTCGGGTTAATTACGTCGGTCAAAACCTACCTTAACCGGAGTGCAGAAATGTCCAGAATCCCTTTTGGCAAATCGCTTCTCGCCTCAATGTTGTCGGCTGCTTGCTGTTCATGGAGTGCACATGCCGCACCTGATAACAATGCAACCCCCACCCCGCCGGAACAAAACACAGATAAACCCAATATCGTGGTGATCTTTGGAGATGATATTGGTTACTGGAACATCAGTACCTATAACCAGGGAATGATGGGATACAAAACACCGAATATTGACAGCATTGCGGCGGAAGGAGCGAAATTTACCTCTTACTATGCAGAGCAGAGTTCAACCGCTGGGCGATCGTCATTCATCACTGGACAAATGCCCTTCCGCACCGGGATGAGTAAAGTTGGGATGCCGGGCGCCCCGCAGGGTTTGCAAAAAGAAGACCCAACCATCGCCTCCATTTTGAAGCAACTCGGTTATGCCACTGGACAATTTGGTAAAAATCATCTCGGCGATCGTAATGAGTTCCTTCCTACCGCTCATGGTTTTGATGAATTTTTTGGCAATCTTTATCATTTGAATGCAGAAGAAGAGCCAGAGAATCCTGACTATCCGAAAGATCCTGAATTTAAGAAACAATTTGGACCGCGTGGCGTCATTAAGTCCACGGCTGATGGCAAAGTTGAGGATACCGGTCCCCTCAACGTGAAACGTATGGGGACTGTGGATGAAGAGTTCCTGGCCGCTAACAATGATTTTATGGAACGTCAGGTGAAAGCGAACAAGCCCTTCTTCACCTGGTTCAATACCACACGCATGCACAATAAAACCCATATAAAACCGGAAGACAAAGGCGTCACAGGCCTGGGGGATTATGCGGATGGCATGGTCGAGCATGACAAAATCATTGGTGAGGTACTGAGGAAAATTAAAGACCTCGGCATCGAAGATAACACCATTGTGATTTATACCACTGATAATGGTCCGATGATTGCCACCTGGCCTGATTCGGGGATGACCCCCTTCCGCGGTGAAAAAAATACCGGCTGGGAAGGTGGTTTCCGCGTACCGGCCATGATCCGATGGCCGGGTCATATTAAACCGGGTACGGTCATCAACGATATGTTTGGCAGCAATGACTGGTTCCCAACGCTGGTCGCCGCTGCCGGTGTGGGTGATATCAAACAACAGCTGCTGAAAGGCTATAAAACCAGCGCGATGACCTATAAGGTCCATCTGGATGGTTATAATCAACTCGATTTCCTGCAAGGCAAAGCGCCGGATCAACGTCACGAGTTCTTTTACTGGAGTGACGATGGAGACTTACTGGCAATGCGTTATGGCCGCTGGAAAGCCCACTTCATGATTCAGGAACATACCGGACTGGATCTGTGGAAATACCCGTTCACTAAACTGCGCACGCCGCTGATCTTCGATCTTGAGATTGACCCACTGGAACGCGGTGATGATGGCATGGACTATAACCACTGGTTCTATGACCGCTTGTTCCTGCTCGGTGGCGCACAAAAATATGCCGCAGAAATGCTGCAAAGTTTCAAAGAGTTCCCTCCGCGGCAAAAACCTGGCTCCTTCACCGTTTCTGATGTGCAGAAACTGATTGATGAAGGCAGTCCGGCCACTAACTAAGCTCGCCGATGACAACCGGGCACGCGCGTGCCCGGTTAATGGAGGTTGCGATGAAACACAGCACCACGCTGGCGTTGCGCCCATTGCCCAGCGCCAACAAATACAATGGTAAAGGTCCAGCTTACACCCGACGTTTTCATGTGATGGCCAAACCTACGGGTTCTCGCTGCAATATTGACTGCAACTACTGTTTTTATCTGCACAAAGAACAACTGCTTCACCAGGATCACAGCGTCATGAGCGATGACGTGTTGGAAGCCTATATTCGCCAGTATATTGAGGGGCAGGATGGAGACCAGGTGGTATTTTCCTGGCAAGGCGGTGAACCTACGTTGATGGGATTAGCCTGGTTTGAAAAAGTCGTCGAACTCCAACGGCGATATCAAAAGCCCGGACAGCGAATCGAAAACGATCTGCAAACCAACGGTATTCTCATCAACGACAACTGGGCACGGTTTCTCAAACAGCATCATTTTCTGGTGGGATTATCCATTGACGGTCCACAAGAGCTGCATGATCGCTATCGCCTGACTCGCAGTGGTAAGCCCACTTTTGAGAAAGTAATGGAAGGTGCTGCAGCGCTGAAACGACATGGCGTCCCTTTCAATGCATTGGTTACTGTCAATCGGACTAACGCGCGTTTTCCGCTGGAGGTGTATCGTTTTCTGACACGTGAACTCGGCGCAACCTACATCCAGTTTAATCCCTGTGTCGAACCGGTGGATTTCAAACAAACCGCCCCACAATTCTGGCGCGATGATAGCATCCCGATGACAGGTAGCCGGCGAGCAAAACCCGGCGATCTGGACTCGATTGTTACCGATTGGTCAGTTGATCCTGACGATTGGGGAAAATTTCTTATCGCGACGTTTGAAGAGTGGGTCAATAACGATTTAGGCCGCGTGCAGGTCAATCTGTTTGAAACAGCCGTTGCGCAGACCATGGGGATGCCTGGACAGATCTGCGTGACCTCGGAGTTTTGTGGCAAAGGCCTGGCGATTGAGAAAAACGGTGATATCTACTCATGCGATCACTATGTTTATCCCGAATATCAACTCGGTAACCTGAAACACACCAAACTCAGCCGTATGGCATTTTCCGAGCGGCAGAAAGCCTTCGGTATGGGAAAACGCGATACGCTACCTTCTGCGTGTAAACGCTGTCCTTATCTCAAATTGTGTTGGGGAGAATGCCCGAAGAACCGCATCGTGCGCAGCGAAGAAGGTGAACTCGGCTTGAACTACCTCTGCCCTGGTATTAAGGCCTTCTTTAACTTCGCACAACCCATTCTGGTGGGCATCGCCTCGCTGCTGCAGCCGCAACAACGGGAGGCGGAGCATGACACTACGCGATAAGTTTCTGGCGCTGGAAGTCAGCATGAATCAGCAGGTTTTAGGCCAGCAGGAGCTCGTTCGCATGCTGATCATCTCGTTGTTATGTGATGGACATGTGTTACTGGAAGGTTTACCCGGGTTGGCGAAAACCCGCGCCGTACGTGAACTGGCCAATCATATCGAGGGGGAATTTAAGCGCATCCAGTTTACTCCCGACTTGCTACCCTCAGACATTACCGGGAGTGAAATTTATCAACAAAACGCCGTTCGGGAAGAGGACCAATTCCGTTTCCGTCCCGGTCCGGTGTTTGGCAATTTGATCCTCGCAGATGAGATCAATCGCGCTTCTGCTCGCGTGCAATCGGCATTGCTGGAAGCAATGGAAGAGCGGCACGTCACGGTTGCCGGTAAAAGTTGGCCCCTGCCAGGCGTATTCATGGTACTGGCTACGCAAAACCCGGTCGATCAGGAAGGGACCTGGCCGTTACCCGAGGCCCAGTTAGATCGGTTTTTAATGAAAGTACGGGTGGATTACCCGTCAAAAGAGAATGAGCAACGCGTCATGCAATTAGTGCGCGCTGAGCAACAGGCTAAGTATTTGGGCGTGGCCGCGACGGATAAAAAACGTGATGAGCCACGTTTAAGCCAGCAGGATATCGCCGCTTGCTGGCAGGCAATTTCCGATGTGTATGTTGCTCCCACGGTTGAAAACTACATCGTTTCATTAGTAGAGATGACTCGCCAGACGGCGCGGGTCAGTGAAACTTTTGCCAGCTATGTTGCGTTGGGTATAAGCCCGCGCGGTACGCTGGCGCTTGATAGAACCAGTCGGGCGCAAGCGTGGCTGGAGGGCCGGGATGCAGTGTTACCACAAGATGTTCAGCGTGTTGCGCCTGCGGTTCTGCGTCACCGTCTTTTATTGAGTTATCAGGCAAATGCCGAACGCATGAGTGCTGATCATGTGGTCCAAATGTTGTTAGACGCAGTGGTGGCCTGATGAGCGAGGCCATCACAGTGACCCTGCCCGGCTTATTATCACTCGCCACCGAGGCTCAAAAGCTTCAGAATCCACCGGGCCAGCTGCCGCCAACGGCGATGGCTGGAGAACGAGTGTCACGACAACAAGGGCGTGGCCTTAACTTCGATAGTCTACGGCGTTATCAACC
This sequence comes from Pantoea sp. USMM079, assembly GCF_037153115.1. Lineage (NCBI taxonomy): Bacteria > Pseudomonadati > Pseudomonadota > Gammaproteobacteria > Enterobacterales > Erwiniaceae > Pantoea > Pantoea sp. USMM079. The sequence continues at coordinate 447,746 of NZ_JBBCKX010000002.1, read as the reverse complement.
CGGTGACGATGTTAGGCTCATTGACTGGCAGGCTACGGCGCGGCTGCGTTCACCGTGGATACGTCTCTACAATGAAGAGAAAGAGCGCCCTGTATTCCTGCTGATCGATCAGCGTTTGGATATGTTTTTTGCCACCCAAGGGCAAATGAAATCCGTAGCGGCAGCCAATATCGCTGCACTGCTGGCATGGAGAAGTTGGCACGATGGTGATCGGCTAGGCTTTGCGTTGTTTGATGATCAGTCTGTCGCACTACAACGTTGCCGTTCAGCCAAATTCGCGTTGCATCCCTTACTCTCGGATATTGTCCGTTTCAATCAGGCTTTAGCGCCAGGCTATGCGCAAGAGCCTGTATCTTCTCTGCCATTACATGAGGTGCTGCAGCGCACAACCAGCCTGATTCCTGCTGGCACCTGGATGGCGTTGATCAGCGATTTTCACGATCTGAATAGCCAAAGCGAGGCTTTGATTGCAGTACTGCGCCGGCGTTGTGAAATCACCGCTTTCGTTGTGCTTGATGACCTTCATCTCCGCCTGCCCGCTCGGGGAAATCTGGCGGCCCGCTATCAACATCAGCACGTTTCTTTTGCACTAAGCCCAGCTTTGCGCGAGCAAATTAAACAAAGTGTTAGCGCGCGCCTGTCACATCAGCAGAACCGCTTATCCCGGCTGGGCGTTGACGTTCGCCATATCGTGGTCGGAGAACCCCTCATGGCGCAATTACATCGGGGAGATGATCATGCTGGCAAAAGGCTTTAGTGTTCCCACACTACAACATCCCGAATTGCCGTCTGCTGTTTCATGGTTCCCTTTGCCCGAGGGTTGGTGGTGGCTGCTCTCGGTGATGCTAATTTGTCTGATGGCATTTTTACTAGTGAGAGCTGCACGCTGGTATCGAAATCGCTGGCGCCGTGAAGCACGAACACTGCTGCATCATGTTGAGGATGCTGACAGTTGGTTGAATCTAATCAAACGGATTCAGCTGGTGCATCATCCGCGTGCACTTATCAGCGAGCAGAGTGAGCCGGAATCCATACTCGCCGAGCTTCCCCTGACGGAATCACTCAGGCAGCAACTCTGCCGGCGTTATTGCCAGGCGGACAATCACCTGAGCAGCGCAGATAACCAGCAATTGCGTCAACAGATACAACGCTGGCTGGAGGCACTGCCCGATGTCTGAGTGGATGAGCCGCGTTGATTTTGCCTGGCCATGGGTATGGCTGTTACTCCCAATACCGTTATTGGGTTACTTTCTGCCACCCACAAAACCGCCTGTCTCGCAGGAAGTTCGTGTTCCTTTTCTTCCCGTTTTAATCGAAGAATTACAACTGGATACGCCGGTTCCCGACAGGAATCGAAGCCTGTCACTGCTGTTTTGGTTGAGCTGGTTGCTAATGATCTGCGCACTGGCGCGCCCCGAATATCTTTTGCCCCCTCAGGTACAGACTAAACCGATGCGCAATCTGGTTCTGATACTGGATGTGTCGGGTTCGATGGAGAAGAACGATGCAGGTGGCGGCATGACACGTTTGCAGGCGGTACAACAATCGGTGCGCCAGTTTGTGCAGCAACGCAAAAAAGATCGTATTGGCCTGGTGATCTTTGGTTCGAGCGCCTGGCCGTTTGCTCCGATCAGTGAAGACAAAGAAGCGTTGCTGGCACGGTTACAACAATTATCGCCCGGTATGGTCGGGCAGCAAACGGCGATCGGGGATGCGCTGGGTGTGGCCGTGAAGTTGCTCGACAGTTCACTCGAACAGGACGCCAGCCGTATGGCAATTATGCTTACCGATGGCAATGACACCGCATCACAATTGCCTCCCGCGATGGCGGCGCAATTGGCAGCTTCTCATCATGTACAGGTTGATACCATTGCCTTTGGTGACCCAGCCGCGGGTGGCGAAGGCAAAGTGGATGTCGCCCTGATGCAAAGGCTGGCTCATACAACCGGGGGGACTGCTTTTCAGGCTGCGACTTCAGGTGTGGCGCTGCAAAGCGTGTGGCGAACCATTGATGCCCAAACCCCAGCACAAGTCAAAACCCTGGGTTTCGCGCTGCGACAACCCCTCTTTATCTGGCCACTGGCCATGAGTATGTTGCTCATGCTGCTCATGACTTTCATCAGTCAGATTAGGGAGCGTAGGTGATGAACGCATTCCACATATTGCATCCCTGGTGGTTAACAGGATTGCCATTGTGCCTGGGGCTGGCCTGGTGGTTACGCAGAACGGATAGTCAGTGGTCACGCATTCTGACAAAACCCTTTCATCTCTTGATTATCGGAAAGCGCCTGCCTGCTCGTGCCCTATTGCCGTGGTTGCTGGCAACGGGATTCGTCGCGCTTGCTGGACCCAGTTGGCACAAACAACCGCCTGCGGGCGAATCCCCCCAAAGTAATGTCATGGTGGTTCTGCAACAGGATCTCAGCATGCTGGCACAGGATCTGCCTCCTAATCGCCATGAACGCATGCAACATAAGCTGACGTTACTAATGCAGCAACTCCCAGGAAGTCGTTTTGGTCTGGTGGTTTACAGGGCTGGAGCCTGGCTGACAACACCAATGACCACCGATCCGACCTTTTACACCCTATTTTTACAAGCCCAACAACCCACGTTACTCCCTGACAGTGACGGTGATGGATTGCAGCCAGCATTGGCGCTGGCAGAAAAAAACCTACCCGCCTCACCCCGTTCGATACTGTTAATCGCAGATTCCCTGAGTGCGACGGATGTGAGTTTGCTCAATAACACGACTTTGCCCATTCAGCTTTGGGTACCGGGAACCGCTCGCGGAGGTGCATTACCTGAAGCGCTTGCTCAACGTGGTATCGATACCCGTCTGAATGTGGCCCGGTTCAAGCAAATTCAGCAGCACGGGTTGCCCGTGACACTGGCAACCATTGATGATGATGACCTTGTCAGCATACGGCGTCACATTCGGCAAACGGTTATTGCTGAGCAGAATGATCGCGTGGATCTGCCCTGGCATAACAGTGGATATTTATTGATCCCTTTGATGTTGCTGTTGTCGCTGCTATGGCGCCGGCAAGTTGTCGCTGCGTGGGCCATCCTGTCATGGATTTGGATTGCACCTCCGGCACACGCCAGTCTGATAGATCGTTTTATTAGACCTGATATGCAAGGTCAGCAGGCCTTCAAGCGTGGAGATTACACATCCGCTGCCCGGCATTATCAGGATCCCTTAAGACGTGGCATCGCCCTCTATTATGCGGGTGATTTCGCCGGGGCCAGCGCCGCTTTTCGTCTTGTCCCACCGACCCCGGAATCTCTGTTGTGGGCCGGTAATTGTGAAGCCCAACTAAAACACTGGCAGCAGGCATTGAATATATACGATCAGGCACTCAGCCTTCGTCCTGGCTGGCCTATGGCACAGCAAAATCGCGCCAGTATTGCAAAAATTGTCATGCAGTTAAGGCAGAAAGAACGCGACCGCCAGGATGCCCAGGGAAAAGAGCAGGAAGAGAGTGCGGATGCGATCAAAAAGGATCTGGCGAAAAATCAGGGCGTCATGCAAAAAGATATGCAGCCCTTGCAGCAAGCGTCCCCTCAGATTAATCAGTGGTATCAAAATTTAATCCTCTCTCCCAGCGGGCTCCTCGAAAATCTGTACCATTCGGAGTCGCCATGAAACTGCTCTTATTGTGCTTGTTTATTCTGGCCTTTCCCGCACGTGCGGCGATGGATGTTACACGTGAGTTAGTGGTGCCCGATCAACTCGTACCGGGTCAACCCCTGCGTGTTGCCATCACTTTTTGGACGGATAGCTGGTTCAATCCTCCACCTCAGTGGCCTGATTTTCCAATCGAAAATGGCAATTTACTGCCCACACCTATTCCTAATCAATTAGTCAGCAAGACAGAACAAGGGTTGAGCTGGAGTGGTGTGCGTATGGAACGTCAACTCATGGCCTGGGATCAGGGAAAATTACGTCTCCCAGAGTTGGATATTACGCTGCAATCTGCCGGCCAACCGCCGAAAACAGCACAGCTGCCGCAGCTGGAAACAACGGTTAATTGGCCAACTGATGTCGAACAACCTGATAGATTTTTACCTGCAAGTGCCCTTTCACTGACGCAAAAAGTGACGTTTTATCGCGCGCAAAGTGATCAAACTCTGCATGTTGGTGATGTTGTTGAACGTCAGGTAACGCTGCAGGCACATGATGTCATTGCTGCACAAATTCCGCCGATACTGGCTGACTTACCGGGCCCCACCACACAAAAACTGATCACACTTAATTCGCCTCTGATTGAAGGCAGGGATGAGATTGTCGGTAGCCAACATATTGAACGGCTGCGCTATTTACCCGACACCCCTGGTTCACTTGATTTACCCGCAGTCAAACTGCGCTGGTGGAATACTTCGCAACATCAATGGCGACTCGCTGAGTTGCCCGCGATCCGTTACACCATTTTGCCTGCACGGGCGGCGGGTAGTGAAATGACCTTGCAATCGTCCCATTCGCTGACAGCCTGGCAACTGTGGACGATCACCCTTCTGCTTCTCGGCATGGGCGTGCTGGTTTGGTTTACCCGGCGATGGATATGGCGCGCGGCTCTGTTCGCTTATCACATGTGGCGGCATCTATGGCACGTCACTGCCCTCCCTTTATTGGTCCCACAGAACAGGAAAAGGTTATGAAGGGAAAATTATTATTAGCCTCATTATTGCTATGGGGCTCAGCTGTCCAGGCAGACGATCTTTCTGCATGGCGTGACTCCGCTGCGAAGCGAGCTATCGCACAGTGGGTTCAGGCAACGACAGCGCCTGGTAGCCGCGCCTTCATTCCTGTTAATGAACGTTATGTGGTCTTTGATAATGACGGCACGCTCTGGCCGGAAGCCCCTCTCACTTTCCAATTACAGTTTGCGGTTGATGAAGTGAAGCGGCTCGCGCCTTCCCACCCGCAATGGCAGCAAGATCCCATGGTTCAGGCCGTCCTGTCAGATGATAAAGCGGCATTAGAAAAAGCCGGGAAACAGGGGCTGCTGAAATTACTAACCCTGACGCACTCCGGAATGACCACGGATGAATTCGCCCAGCGCGTAGCGCAATGGGTTGATACGCACCGCCATCCCCGTTTTGGCTGCCGTTACGATACCTTGAGTTACCAGCCGATGCGTCAGTTGCTGGACTACCTGCGTAGAAACGGATTTAAAACATGGATTGTGTCGGGTGGTGGCGTCGATTTCATGCGTGTACTGGCTGAAAAAATGTATGGGATACCACCGGAACAAGTGATCGGATCATTCTCTTTGTCCGAATTTAGCTTGAGTGATAACGGTACGCAGTTACGTAAAACCATGCACGGCGCGTTTCTTGACGACGAGGCCGCAAAACCTGTAGCGATCCACCTTTTTATGGGCCATCGCCCAGTTGCGGCGTTTGGTAACAGCGACGGTGATGTGCCAATGCTGCAATACACTTCATCCAATCCGAAGATGAAAACATTGGGCCTACTGATACATCACACTGATCCCGCTCGGGAATACGGCTATGACGCACATCCGCCTGCCAGCGGTAAATTGGTCTCTGGACTCACACTTGCCCCGCGCTATGGCTGGGTCGTTGTTGACATGCATCACGACTGGCAAACGGTATTTGATCCTACACTGTGTAAACCTGAATAACGCCGCTGGAGGCTCTATGTTTCGGAAGATCAACGCTTGCTCACTATTGGTAATGCTCCCATTTCTGACACTGGCGAAATCACCCTATAGCAATCTGTCCTATGCGTTGCGTGAGCAGCAGATTATCACCGACCTGCGTAACCACTGCCATCTGGCGCAAGATATTCCTGATGAACGCATTAAGCAGGTATTTTTAAATAGCTCAGAAAATCACGACGCAATTGTGAACGCGGCTGATGCGCTGAAAAAGAATAATCAAACAACCTATCATCAACATATTAAACAGGTCAGTTGTCCAAAACTGGCGATGTTTTCGGGCGTTAAACCGTAGCGTTACGTTGGGGTGCTGAGTTATGCAACGCATCATACTGTTGTTGATCTGCCTGGTCGCTTCGACAAACGGCGCCTGGGCGGCTGAACCGCGGCAGGCCCCAACGCCGCAGGAGCGTGCCCGAACACTGATATTACTTAACCAACCTATTGTCATGCTGCAGGCGACCTTTGGCTTGACGACACCCGAAGAACGAATTAAACGGATTGTCGGCAATGTCCGTGCATTAAGTGACGAAGATCTAACACATCCGGTTGAGATTGAAACGCTTCATCGTTACCAGCAACAAGTCGTTTTATTTACCATCAACAACAAACCTTTTATGTTACTGGCCGAGCAGGACCTCGATGAAGGTGATGATTTGACACTTAATCAGGCGGCGCAGCATGTGCAGATGCGATTCGAAAATTTACGCCATGCCCTGATACAACAGTATTCTAGCCACTATCTCCTAATATCAGCGGGTAAAAGCCTACTTGGGCTAGCCAGTTTACTACTGTTGATCGGTGGCGTAGTCGGTGCTAATCGTCTGATGTCACGTCGTCTCCAGATTCAGGCCTTGAATTCTGAAGTAAGCGTGTTTCTCCCATTACGGCAAATTCTAAGATCGATAATGCGGCAATCCCTGAACATTTTGTCACTCCTCTTCGCGTTAATTGTGACTTATATCTGGCTGAGTTGGACACTGCGGCTATTCCCCTGGACGCGGACCTGGGGACAGGATTTAGGTGACTACGCGATGGCGCTGTTGCAGGGGATTGCGCTGACCTTACTGGCAGCATTACCGGGGTTGACCGTGGTCGCGGTGATTTTCCTGATCACTGCTGGCATCATGAAGTTGATTAATCTTGCTTTGACGCGTATCGAGCATGGCAAACTGAGAGTCGCTGGTTTTCACCCAGAAACCTTAGGCGTCACGCGTCGATTGATTGGGCTGGCCATTTGGTTGTTGGCATTGTCAGCCGCTTATCCTTTCTTGCCGGGCGCTAACACTCTGGCATTTAAGGGGATCAGCGTTTTCTTCGGCCTAATGCTAACGCTGGGATCGGCCGGAGTGATGAATCATGCCATGAGTGGATTGGTGCTCACTTACTCACGCGCGTTGCGTAAGGGCGATATCATTCGTATCCTTGAGCATGAAGGTGTAGTGACAGATGTGGGAATTTTGGCGACAAAAATTCAAACACGAGAAAATTACGACGTCACCATTCCCAACGCAGTGGTCGTAAGTGGCAAAATCATCAATCTCAGTAGCGCATCGGCAGGTAAAGGACTGAATCTCACCACGTCGGTAACCATTGGCTATGATGTGCCCTGGCGCCAGGTTCACGCCATGCTACAACTGGCCGCCAGCAGAAGTGATTGCGTGAGCGCGTTAACTGCGCCGTTAATCAGGCAATTAGCGTTGCAGGACTGGTACGTGAATTATGAATTGCAGGTGAGTTTGCTACCGGGCACTGCATTGTCCGCTGCACGCACAGAACTTCATAGCCAAATTCAGGACGTATTTAATGAATATGGCGTCCAAATCATGTCACCTAACTTCATTAGCCAGCCCGATCATCCTGTTGTCGTGCGTCGTGAAGCCTGGTTTACGCCACCGGCTTCTTCCTCTGATTTAAGCTGATGTGCGATTCCGTCCACCCTTTTTTGCCCGATACAGCGCCGCATCGGCTGCGGCAATGAGCTCGTTGACTGCCACACCGCCCGCTGAAGCTGCAATTCCGATACTCATCGTCACATGCTGACTGACTTCGGAGGCCGCGTGAGGTATCGCTTTTACAAGCAATTGTTGCTGGATGCGTTCGGCGACCAGCATAGCCTGCTGCTGATTAGCATCCGGCAACACCAGCGCAAACTCTTCGCCACCGTAACGAGCGACTAAATCTTCAGGCGTACGTATGGCCAGTTTTAGCACAGTAGCGATCTGACGCAGACAATCATCCCCCAACTGATGACCGTAATGATCGTTAAAGCGTTTGAAGTAATCGACGTCGAGCATCATTAGCGCAAAAGATTGATGCTGATCCACCATCAACGCCAGGTAATCATCCAATACCCGGCGATTGGCTGTGCCCGTCAATCCATCCTGATGCGCCTGAAGTTCAAGGCGTGAGATTAATAATTGGTTTTCACTGTGTCGCTGCCAGGCTTCGTCAAACCAGCGTTGCAGCAGGAATCGTCCGGTAAATAAAATAATGCTGAAGAACAACCACACAACAAGAAAGCGCATATTCACGCCGTCATTACGATGAAGGCTGGCGACGAACAAGGTCAACCACAACGGTGTGATAAACAGTAATAAACCCGCCGGAAAAAAATAGAGTGCCACCAGTGCGGTGAGCATCAGGATAATGCAAAAAGGATAGGCAAAAGCTAACTGCCACTCGGCGATAAAGTAATAGGCACATATTGACCACAACACACTTTGCCAGCAAAGCAGAATAGCAATCGTTAACTGTCTTACATGGCGTGATAACCTGCGCACATGTCCCGTCAGGCAGGCGGCCAGCGCGAAAAAGAGCACCGTCACCATGGAGCCATCAATCACCCATGCAGTGTGCTGAGCCAGCAGCAAACCACGGTCATAGCCGGGAAATAGCATATTCCGGCACAGAATCATTAAGGCGAATCCGGCATTGATAAATGCCAGCCATCTCAGATTGCTAATCAGCGCATGATGAACCATCTCCGCTTTATTTTGCCAATGGGCTTTTTGATGCTCACTTCTACGGCGCCAATTCTCGCTCATCAGATTTATTCCACAAATGCATAAAATTTTCTTTACTCAGCTTATGACAGTTACATGAATCCTGTAATATCCCTATCCACTCTGCCCACCTTTTCAGCATGCACAAAGAGTATCAATGCGTAAAAGTGTCCTCTCAGATAGCACCCCTCGTCTGCTAAAGACTTCTCTTGGAAGAAGTATGGCCGTATTTCTGCTTTCCATCAGTTTACTGGTGGTGGCTATTAATGCCTGGTCTCTTTGGCACTCCTGGCAGCAACACCTGACAGAAAAAGAAGAGGATGCACGCAATCTCTCGCTCTCATTAGCCAAACAAGCTGAAGATGCCTTTTTACAGGTTGATATTACCCTCGCGGATGCTGTGCGCCAGTTACGTCAAAACGGCAACAGCTTTGCTGCAACACCGCAGTTCCTGCATCAAATCAAAGACCAGCAAAGCAAGCTCCCTCAGCTGCACGGATTGTTTGTTTACGACACCGAGGGACATTGGGTGGCTTCATCTGGCAACTTCACGCCAACCAATGCCAGTAACGCCGATCGTGATTACTTTGTCTGGCATCGGACGCATCCCAGTCTGGATATCCATATCAGCCATGTCATCCGCAGTCGCTCCACCGGTGATCTGGTGATTCCTGTTTCGGTACGCCTAAATGATAATGCGGGGAATTTTGCTGGTGTCGCCCTTGCGACGGTCAAAGTGGATTATTTCCGGCAGTACTACAGCTACTACACGCTTGGCGATAAAGATGCACTGGGATTGATCCTGGCGGATGCCACGGCCCTTTATATTCGCCCTTTTCCTGACTCTTATATTGGCCGGACCCTTTCCGGCAGCCCGCTGTTTCAAACCGAGCTTAAATCGGCGTCGAGCGGCAGCGCGACCTGGCGTTCGACGCTCGACGGTGTTGAACGTGTGTTCGGCTATGCTCGACTAGAGCGTTATCCACTGATTGTGACGGCTGGCTATGACCGTGACCGGCTTCGTATGGAGTGGATGACGGCCAACCTGACGAATGTTTTGCTCAACATTGTGCTGCTCTTAACCATTACCGGCATGGGCGTCTTTGTATTGCGTCAGGTGGGTACCAATGTGCGTAATCAAATTGAACTGACCCATGTTCGTGATGAACTGACCACCATCAACCATACGCTGCAATCCCTGGCGTTGGTCGATGGTTTGACCGGGCTGGCGAATCGCCGTCAGTTCGATGCTCTGCTGGAGCAAGCGCTGCTTCGTTCAGAAAAGCACGCTGAGCCGCTCTCGCTGGTGATGATCGATATCGATTATTTCAAACGCTATAACGACACCTACGGGCATGTTGCGGGTGATGAGTGTTTGCAGGATGTCGGCCTGGCGTTAAAGGATAGCGTGCATTATCAAGGCGATATCGTGGCACGTTATGGCGGTGAAGAGTTTGCGATCATTCTGCCCAGCACCTCAGCCTTTGATGCCAAAAAAGTGGCTGAGCGCGCGGTCAGATTTGTTGCAGAAACCGGCATTGCACATGAAAACTCAGATGTTCCAGCTGGCGTAGTGACCATCAGCGCTGGCTACAGCACGCTGACGTCAACTGGTAAAACCGGCGAAGCAGACCAGCTGAAACAGGACGCCGACAAAGCCCTTTATCTGGCAAAACGCAGCGGGCGTAATCAAATTAAGCCCTGATGTTCGCTATCAGTTCGCTCTATTTCTTCACGCTGAGAGACAGGTGTTTAGCGAGCAAAAACGGCCTTAAATAGCCAACAGCATTGGATAGCGGCAATACATCGGCATTGAGTTTAATGCCGATTTCATCGCGCAGGTAATCACGTCGACATGTAATTCGCTGCCAAAGTTTCGGATACGCTTCAGCGATCTTAGCCTGAAGTGATGAATCGGCCAACGCAACACACTCTTCTGCGCTGACACCGTTATAGCCCGGTACCGATGGAATGATATCGAGCTGCAATATCATGCCACTTCTCAACAGTTCGCCGGAATTTGGGTAAACCGGCGATGACATCCACTCTTCATCAGCAACCAGATGGCCAGGATTAAGATGCCAGCCATATCGGGCTTTGGGCAGTACATTTTCGATCACGTCATAAAGCTCACCGCCAGACATACCCACGCGGATATTTTCCAGCCAGGCTACCTGTGCAGAGAAGTAGGGTTTAGCGATTCTGTCTAACCAATCTTTCTGAGCGTCAGGCAGTTCAGCAGGACTGGCGATAACGAAAGCAGCTCTGCTGGACAAGCCACCTTTAAATCCTGTGGTCAGCGACAAAGGATCGCCGTGCTGCACCCTTTTGTATGTTGGATAAAGGTTAGCATGATCGAAGCGGACGCCGGTGGCAGCGATGGAGACAACAGTATTGTATTGGCCTTCCGCCGTCAGAAGCGCGCCCAAATCAATTTCCCGCACTCCTACTTCCACCGCGTCCATCGCATTAAGAATACAGTTAGATGCCAGATTGGCCCCATACTCATAATGCGCGATTTCATTGGCGTTGTTGGTCACTCTTGCACCGCCAGCGCCGCTAATAAATAAATGCGCTGCATTTAGCAGTTCAGCCTCTTTTTTCAACGTGCGTTGCAACGCATCAACAATAAAATAAGGTACATCGAAATAGGCAGAACCATTGCCTGCGGCTGGGGTGAACATTTTCCATCCCACCAGGCCTACTTTACTTTTGTTACTCAAGCCGGCAGATGCAAGAAGGTTTTCAAGCGGTGTTTCATGATCCATTGGCTGGTTAGGCAGCGAAAACAACGGGCAGTGAAGCAACGTGACAGGTACGCGTGAAAAGCGAGCCAGTTTGAGATTCTCATTCCCGAGAATAGCGGTACATTCTCCACTGGCATCAACGATCAACAGCCCCTCTTCAAAACGCGGGATGAACCCTGTTAAGTATTCAAAATTCCCGCCGTGTTCTTTGTCTGCATAAATGACCAGCGCATCAAAACCGCCCTCGACCATCCTTTGCATAACCTTATTTTTTCGCTCCAGCATAGTCTTGTCGGAGAGGAAAACGGGTTCAACCTGGGTAAATTTTATCGGTGCTTTAGTCGGGCCAAGCTGAATTGGGGGAGACATCATGATGAATGACCTCAGGTTAACGTGTTTAAGGCTGGAGTGGCGGAAACTGATTGCCGCAGGATTAAGCAAGCTAGCACCTATTGATTTTAATTGTGCACGGATAATGTCTTTCCCGATTCCTTTCTCACTTCAGACACACAAATTTTGTGTGAGGCCACCCTCAATTTTTTCACTCAATGCTGGTTAAGCAAGAAGCTCAAGGCGCAGAATGGAATATATAACCGTTAGTGAATATATATTCATACATTATTGTAGCGCCTCGGATTACCCTAATCCCTAAGGAGAATGTCTTATGAGTGGTTACACCTACCCGAAATTTGGTGCCGGTTTGTGGCATTTTGCTAACTACATAGATCGTTATGCCGTCGACGGATACGGTCCGGCGCTCAGCACGCTAGACCAGATCAAACTGGCTGGCAGTGTTGAAGACTTATCGTATGTTGATGTGCCCTATCCCTTTACTGAAGGTGTTACCGTTGCCCAGGTTAAAGAAGCCTTAGACCAGGCTGGGCTGAAAGCGATTGGCGTGACGCCTGAAATCTATCTGCGCCGCTTTTCTCGCGGTGCCTTTACTAATCCTGATCCCGCACTGCGCAAACAGGCCTTCGACCTGATGCATGAAGCGGCCACAGTCGTGCGAGAATTGGGTGCTAATTATGTGAAAATCTGGCCGGGACAAGATGGATGGGATTATCCCTTCCAGGTTGATCATAAAAATCTTTGGAAACTGGCGGTTGATGGCATGCGCGAACTGGCGAGTGCCAATCCTGATGTCAAATTTGCCATCGAGTATAAACCGCGTGAACCACGCGTTAAAATGACCTGGGATTCCGCTGCACGCACCTTACTGGGGATTGAAGATATTGGACTCGATAACGTCGGCGTGTTGCTGGACTTTGGCCACGCGCTATTTGCCGGTGAATCACCAGCGGACTCAGCCCAGTTGATAATTGACCGCGGCAGGCTGTTCGGTATGGACGTGAATGACAACCTACGTGGCTGGGATGACGATCTCGTTGTCGGCACAGTGCACATGACAGAAATTTTTGAGTTCTTCTATGTGCTCAAAATCAATAATTGGGATGGCGTATGGCAGCTAGACCAATTCCCCTTCCGTGAAGACCATGTTGAAGCCGCCAATCTGTCGATTCGATTCCTGAAGCATATTTACCGTGCACTGGATAAGCTGGATATTGCTGCATTGCAAGCGGCGCAAAGTGAACAAAATCCACTCAAAGCCCAGAAAATCATTCAAAATGCGCTGTTAAGCAGTATTGAAGACTAGCCCTGTAGTGCCCGGCACTTTTTTGCCGGGCAAGCCTATAACCTCCGCTCGCCACCACCAAAATCAATAAACCCTGCTAATATGTAAACCGGCTAAAATGTAAGGATTCATCACATTTTTCTCGCCAATTAGTCCAATTCTTCGTTTAATTCATATCCAATCAGCAAAACACATAAGTGGATCTAAATTTTCATCTCAAAGTAATTCCATTGTTCATTTTTGTTTATTATATTAGCAGTACTTTAACGTGGATGGGTTGAGGTATACCGTGTATTTATCAAGGAAATCAGTTATTAGCAGTGCGATATCTGATGGCGTACTTAATAAGAGAACGCATAGAATCTGCAAAATACTTAATGATATTGATGACAGGATCAGCATTGCACCTGCCACCGGTTTTATAGAGTTTCTCAAGGGAATGGAAATGACCAACGGCGAGTATCGCCGCACTGGCATAGTTAAAGACAGCCGCTCTATTTTCCTCTACAACGAAGGTCTGCTTAATCCAAACAGCACCCTATTCCTCGCGAGAAAAGAACAAGATATTTTGGGCACCATCAGCGTGATAGGCCGCCATGAAAACAACATCCCCTGCGCCACGTTGTTTCGTGAAGAACTTGACGCGTTGCGCCTGGAACAACGCAAAGTGGTTGAGTTAGGCACCCTCTCAGTAAAACACCAATCAGATAGCGACAATTTGGTGTTTATGCTTTATCTCAAGATCATGATTTACACCATATTTGTTGAAAAAGTGGATGATATATTCATTCAGGTTAAGGCAAATGTGGCCTCATTTTATGTGCGTAATTTCTTGTTCAAAAAGGTAGGGCAGAACAAGCTGCATCCGGATTACAGCAATCTTGAAGCCTCCCTACTACGTGTGGACGTGAAAAGCATTCGCGAAAAAATCTATGAGCAGAAGTGTTATGGCTCAAGGGGTTGGCTGCGCATCCTGAACGAACTTGGGTTGTTGAAGCAATATCGGGTTATCTCTCACCAATGCCGACAGTGCTCTCGATTCACGCCAGATAAACGTGATGCTGAAGTTTATCAATACCTTTGTAATCTTTAACTGCCCCCCGATAACAGATCTTTAGATGCGCGCGATAAACTGCTGTTTAGCTTCAATCGACGCAGTGGCTTACTGATGCGCATCTTTCAGTGATTTTATTGGATGTTGTAACTTAATCCCGTAATAAACAAACGGAGCATTGCCAGAAAAATTTGCACCCGGTAGCATTTCTATTCTCTTATTAGAATGCTTCGCCCAAATTTTGTGATCCAGATGAAGGAATCGATTTTTAACGCGTTGACTAATTTCTAGCCTCATCTGAAAGTAATGTTACGCGCTCAAGGTCACAGCGAAAAATATACACAGCACTGTGTGTTGATACGCAATTTATTGCACCCGGGTGCACAAATACCCTATCCACCTTACAGAGATACAAACATGAATATAATCAAAGCAATAATAATCGCCTGTGGTTTACTCAGTGTGTTTGTCGTGCAAGCCAAAACGTATATGGTGGGCGTTGCTCTGGCGAATCTGGATCTTAACTTTGTTTCAATCCTTCGCAGTCAAATGGATACGCAGTTGAAAGAGAAAGGATTGAATAGCCAGTTTGCCGATGCCAAAGGCGATGTTTCACTGCAAATCCAGCAGGTTGATGATTTTATTAATCAGGGTGCCGACGCGATTATCGTGAACCCGGTAGACACGCAAGGTGTTATGCCTGTGATTGCGGCTGCAAAAAAAGCCAACATCCCTCTGATTTTTGTCAACCGTAAACCTGAAGTGCCCCTGAGCGGTAAGATGGCTTACGTTGGCTCCGACTCTGCTTTGAGTGGAAAAATGGAGATTGAAGCGCTGGCAAAACGCATGAACAACCAGGGGAACATCGCCATCCTGATGGGTTCACTCTCTACCGAGGAAGCTCGCCAACGCACTAAAGCCGTTGAAGATTATGTCAGCGCCCATCCAGGTCTTAAAGTCATTCAAAAGCAGACCGCTAACTGGCAACGCAATGAAGCCGTCGATAAAACCCTCTCCTGGCTACAGGATGGCAATTCGATCAACGCCATTGTTGCTAACAATGATGAGATGGCAATTGGTGCGATTATGGCACTGGATCAGTTGAAGAAGAGCGATGTGTTAGTGGCTGGCATTGATGGCACACCGGATGGTTTGCAATTCATCAAGAATGGCAAAATGGCGGTGACCATTTTCCAGGATGCGAAAGGCCAGGCCATTGGCGCAGTTAATGTGGCAAGCGATATGCTGACCGGCAAGAAAACCGAAGCCTATAACTGGGTGCCCTATCAGACCGTCACGAAAGAAAATTACCAGGCGTTTACAGATAAGAATCAAAAATGAGACGGAAGGCGGCCCGCTGGGCCGCCGGGAATGACGTTCGCTTCCACAGGCAGAGTTTACCCTGCTTCAGGGGCCTGATGATGACAGCAGCAAAGCCAAAACGTGTGCCGCTTTCAGTGATATTTTGAAGAGCACCTTGTCAGGAAGGATGACTTAAAGGCAACGATCAGTACGAATTTTGTTGCTTCCATTGCAGTGGCAACCCGCTATGTTGAGCTAAAAAAATGGAGGTTAACATGGTAAAACCGTCTTCGCCCTGGTGGTGGGATCTTTCCACTCGGGAATTTAGTGAACTCGATATGGCAAACATAGTGGCTGTCTTACCGATTGGAGCCGTTGAGCAGCATGGTCCACATCTGCCGGTACGCGTGGATGCCGCCATTAATGCGGGCATTATTCAACGCGCCGTTGAACTCATGCCCGACGACCTGCCAATGTTGGTGTTACCCGCCCTGCCGATTGGCAAATCAGACGAACACCTGGCTTATCCTGGTACGCTTTCACTGCCGTATGAAGTGCTGGGCAAAGTGTGGTTTGAAGTAGCAAAAAGCGCCTGGCGGGCGGGCATTCGCAAAATCATTTTCTGGAATTCCCACGGCGGCCAACCGCAATTAATGGAGATTGTTTGCCGTCAACTGCGCATCGAACTGGGGATGTTTGCCGTTGGGGCCAGCTGGTTCCGGACAATTGATGCATCAGACCTGTATAGCGAAAAAGAGATGCAGCACGGCATTCACGGTGGAGAATCAGAGACCAGTATGATGCTGCATCTGCATCCCGAATTGGTGCAGATGGCATATGCTGATGATTTCGTCTCAACCTCAGTGGCGTTGGAGGCCAGTGGCGGGGTACTCACCCCTGAAGGCGGCATAGGATTCGGCTGGATGGCACAAGACCTTCATCTCTCAGGCACCACAGGCAATGCAGCCGCTGCAGATGCGGAACGGGGTCAGATTGCCACCGACCGTGCAGCACAAGCCTTAATCACCTTGGTTCGTGAGGTGCAAGCATTTAACCTGGACTTCCTCAAAGGTGAAACTGCCTTCCGATCTAAGAAGGTTTAAGCAGACGTTGAGGGCAACCAGACGGATGCCCTCAACGCTAACGCAATGCCGACATCATACCTTTTAGTGTCTCCGCAAATACGCTACCAATAGCGCTTGTTCCGCGATCGTGACCAATCAACATCAGCGTCTGTGTATGCTGCGCAAGCTCACGGACCGGGATATAGATCAATCGCCCGCTTCGTTGGTCTGATTCGATATCAATCGGTGTCAGGAAAGTCAGCGTCTGGTCCATCATCGCTGACTGGCGCATCACCTCAATGGAATTAGTTTCGATGACCGTTTGCAGATTGATCGATGCTCGCGCGAAAACCTCATTCAAGTATGGCCTGATGACCATAGATTTATCAGCAATCACCACGGGATAAGGCAGACAGTCACTAAGACGTAGGCTGGCTTTTTCAGCCAGCGGATGACCTGTGCCCACCACGGCCCCCAGTCGCACCGGTACACTGGCAAGTTTTCGATGCACAGGCTGCAGTTCAAAATCAAACCCAATCCCCAAATCTGCTTCACCGCTTGCTACTGCATTGGTGATATTTTCACCCGTGGTGAGTTGCTGAAGATGCAATTTCACTCGTGGATTAGCACGACGAAACTCCGCTGCCGTAAGGGGAATAAGATTGGCGGCCAGCCCGCTCATCATTGCTACTGTGACTTCACCGCGCCGCAGTCCTTTCAATTCCTCAATCTTCATCTGCGCTATTTCAATTTCTTTAAAACTCTGACGCACGTGATGAATCAAGGCTTCGCCCGCTGCGGTTAGCACCATTTTCCGTGGCAGTCTCTGGAACAAGGGTGTACCTAGCTCTTCTTCCAACGCAATCAGTTGGCGATTAATGGCTGAGGCCGAAATATGCAAACGCTCAGCGGCCTTGCGGATAGAACCGCTACGAGCAATCTGGTCAATATAAATAAACAAACGGTGCTGAAGCATGCTTTCCTCTGCGTTGCCTTTAAGGCATCAGTAAGTGCGAAAAATGATGCTTTTAAGATAATGCTCTTCCGGTGATTAATACATCAAAACCACACCAGGAGAACACATGATGGCAGACGTATCCCGCAGAAAATTTGCGAAGTTAGTGGCTGGCGCGCTGTTGTTACCGGCTCTGGCTCCCATGCTGTCGCGCAGCGCAATGGCAGCGAATAACACCATAAAAATTGCCCTGCTGCTGCCAGGCTCTGTTGCCGATGGTGGCTGGAGTTCACTGGCATTTGCTGGATTACAGAGCCTGAAAAAGGCCGGTTTTAGCGTCGCCTACAGTGAAAGCGTACCGCAAGCTCAAATGGAACAAGTGATCCGAGGTTACGCTGACGATGGTTACACCCTGATCATTGGTCACAGCTTCGAATACGGTTCCGCATTTGCCGAAATTGCGCCGGAATACCCAGAAACCTACTTCTTCGCCTCAACGTTCAAACCTGGTGAGAAATCGCCTGGTAACGTTGAGTACGTTAACCTCGCGTATTTACAAGGCGCCTATGCTGCAGGGGCACTGGCGGCACTGATCTCCGATAAAGGTAAAGCCGTCGGCTTTGTTGGCGGAGGCGATAACCCCACTCAGCAAGCCATGATGCGGGCCTTCATTCAGGCTGCAGAAAAGACCCGCCCCGGCATCAAAGGTATGGGTGTGGTCACTGGCGATTATGACAACGCCGCCAAAGGCCGTGAAGCGGCCACCACCATGATTGGCAATGGAGCCGATGTCATTTGGCATGCCGCTGATGTGACCGGCTTAGGCGCAATGCAGGGCGCTGCCGCGGGTAAAGTGAAGGCCATCGGTTGTTATGTCGATCAGCGTGATGTCGCACCAGATTATGTCGCGTGCAGCTTCCGTCAGAACCTCGACTGGATGGTTGAGCAAGTCGGCGAGTCAGTCGCCAATAAAACCTTCAAAGGGGGTGATGAATGGCATCCAACGGTGGGTAAAGCCTGGTCGGTGGTCAGCGGCAATGAACACTACAACAGCAAACTCGTCAGCGCGGATGCATGGGCTAAATTCCAGACCATTTGGCAGCAGCTCGACAGTGGCGCGTTGAAACCAACTGTTTAACCGGCGGGAACTTGTTATGACAGCAACAGCACCTGTTCGCGTGGCACTCAATCACATCACCAAACGCTTTGCTCGCGTCGTGGCCAACGATGGCGTTTCACTCAGCATAAAAGCCGGTGAAATCCACGCCTTGCTGGGAGAAAACGGTGCAGGTAAAAGCACCTTGATGCAGATTCTGTATGGCCTGTATCAGGCAGATGAGGGCGAGATTGTCGTGGATGGATTACCCCGGCGTTTTCGCGATCCGAGTGATGCCATTCACTGCGGCATCGGGATGGTTCACCAGGAATTCATGTTGGTACAGCCAATGACCGTGGTCGAGAACGTGGTGCTGGGGCTGAAAGAGAGCCGAAGTGGCATGCTTAATCTGCAGGCAGCTGCGCAACGGTTACAGGCGCTCTCTGACAAGCACGGTCTGGCGATTGATCCCTGGGCGAACGTGCAACATTTGCCCATTGGCGTGCAGCAGCGCGTTGAGATCCTCAAATTATTGTACCGCGACGCCCAGGTACTGATTCTTGATGAACCCACTGCAGTGCTTACGCCACAAGAAAAAGAAGGCCTGTTTGCCACGTTAAAATCACTGTGCGCTGAAGGGCGTTCCGTCGTGATCGTGACGCATAAATTGTATGAAATCATGGCCATCGCCCATCATGTTTCGGTGATGCGCGGCGGCAGAATGATCGATTCGGTCGATATCAATGACACTTCAGAGCGCGATTTGGCCCGCCGCATGGTGGGCCGTGATGTGGTACTTCGCGTGGAGAAATCCCCCTGTCAGCCGGGTAAAACGGTATTGCATGTCGACAATATTGCGGTCCGGGATGCCAGCGGTCAGCAAAAAATCTGGCGCGTTTCTTTGCAGGTTGCAGCCGGTGAAATTTTGGGTATTGCTGGGGTCGAAGGTAACGGCCAGTCCGAGCTTGCTGAAGCATTACTCAATCTGCGCAAGCTGGAGGCCGGGCGCATTTTGTTAAATGGGGCCGATATCAGCGAGGATTCCCCGGCAGTCCGTCGTCATAAAGGGATGGGATTGATCCCCGCCGATCGTCGTGGCGTCGGTTCAGTCACAGCGTTATCAATCACTGACAACGCCTTGTTAGGCCGCCAACACCGTTTCACTCGGGCAGGTGGTTGGTTGCTGGACCGACAGCGCATCAGCCAGCATGCCCGCGATATTATTGCACGTTTCGCTGTACGCACACCCGATGCGGATTTCGAAGCGGGAAAACTCTCTGGCGGCAATTTGCAGAAGCTCATACTCGGTCGTGAAGTGGCGAGCGATCCCTGCTTACTGGTGGTTGAACAACCGACACGTGGTTTGGATGTCGGCGCGATTGAGAGCGTGTGGCAAGGGTTAATTGCGGCGCGCGATCGCGGCTGCGCCATTCTGATGATTTCCGCAGAGCTGGAAGAGATTCTTAACCTGTCCGATCGCATCGCCGTGATGTACAGCGGACAAATCGCGGGCGAACTGCCTGCTCATGAAGCAACAGCAGAAAAACTGGGTGAGCTTATGGCGGGCGCTCATCTGCAAAAAGGAGGCGAACGTGAAGAAGCTGCTTGAGAGACGTCTCGCCCCTGCAGAATCCACTGGCGCGCTGATGCTGACCAGCATCTGCGGCATTATCGCCGCTTTCGCTATCGCGGGATTGTTGTTTATCCCCTTCGGCGGTAATCCGCAATCAGCTTATGGTTTCCTGTTCAATGAAGCATTCGGCTCTCTGCGCAGTCTTGGTCTGAGCATAGTCCAGGCCACGCCGCTCATGCTCATCGCGCTGGCGACCATTGTGGTGTGGCGAGCTGGACTGGGTTATATCGGCTTTGAGGGTTGCTTTTTACTGGGCGCTGCAGCAGCCAGTTGGATCGCGCTTTCAGGTACACCACAGGGTTTTCCGTGGGCCATCCCCCCTCTGTTTTATTGGCCGATGGTTTTACTGGCCGCGTTTCTAGCGGGTGCCATTTGGGCCGGATGGGTCGGTGCGCTTCGCGTCAAATTCGGCGGCAATGACGTCCTGATTTCATTAATGGCAAATTACGTTGCGTTATTCATCGTGCAATTCCTTGTTTCCGGACCGATGCGTGCCCCGGGCGACCTTCCACAAACGCCACGTTTGCCCGCCGATAGCTGGTTACCCTTTGTGATGAACGGTATGCGTGCGCATTGGGGAATCGCCATTGCTCTGGTCGCTAGCCTGTTTGTTTTCTGGCTGTTGCGCGCCACGCCGGCGGGCTTTGAAATAAAAATTGCTGGCCTGAATCCACGTGCTGCACGCTACAGCGGAGTTGATGTTAACCGTCGTCAGATGGGGGCCGTATTGCTCGGCGGAGGATTAGCTGCGCTTGCCGGGTTGTGTGCGGTGCTTGGCGTTCAACATCGCTTAATGGATGGCATTTCCGGAGGGGTGGGTTTTATCGGCGTGGTCGTCGCTTTGCTGGCGCGTCTGAATCCGTTACTGGTAATCCCTACTGCGATTTTATACGGCGGGCTCGAAGTGGGCGGCAGCGCCATGCAGCGCCAAACCGGTTTACCGACATCAGTGGTGCTAATCCTGCAAAGTCTGGTGGTGTTATTAATCCTTGCCGGTGATTTGCTGCGCTACTACCGCATTAACTTACCGGGCTTACGCAGATCCAGCCGTCCATTTGTGGAGGAGCAATCATGAATTTGCTGGCTAATCTCGATACCGCGTTCTTTATCAGCTGGCTTGCCGCCGCGGTACGACTTGCCGGACCGGTGCTACTTGCTGCGCTAGGTGAAATCTACTCCGAACGTTCCGGCGTGCTCAATATTGGCATTGAGGGCACCATCTTACTTGGCGCGCTGGCCAGTTACATGATGGCAGTTGAAAGTGGTTCTACGGCGCTGGGTTTTATCGCGGGTGGCGTTGGCGGCTTGATCGTTGGCTGCGTGCTGGCCGCGCTCTATCTGCGCGCACATGCCAGCCAGGTCGTGGTTGGCATTGTGTTTAATATTCTCGCTGCCGGGCTTGCATCGTGGATCTATGCCTTGGTGATGGGCAATGGGTCGTCGCCAACCATTCCTATGCTGGAGCCCTGGCATATTCCGGTGCTCTCATCCATTCCCGTCGTTGGACCGATTCTGTTCCAGCAGCCGCTGCCCCTTTACCTCACGCTGATTCTGGCCGTATTGGCACAGTATTGTCTGTTTCATACGCGCTTTGGTCTTTCGCTGCGCGCCGTTGGAGAAAACCCGCGAGCTGCGCATGCTGCCGGCCTGAACGTACTGAAAATCCGAACCTGGGGCGTGATGTTTTCCTGTGTCGGAGCGGGTTTAGCAGGTGGCTATCTGGTCACCGCGCAAATTGGCCTGTTTCGCGACAATATCGTCAGTGGTCAAGGGTTTATCGCGCTTGCTATCGTGATTTTTGGCCGCTGGAGCCCACTAAAAGCCCTGCTCGCCGCCTTTATCTTTGGTGCGGCTGATGCACTGCAACTCTCTTTACAGCTGTTTGAAAACACGCTGCCACCGCAGGTGCTGCTCGCTCTGCCTTATCTGCTCACGATTCTGGCGATGTCAGGTGTCGTGGGACGCACATTACAACCCGGCGCACTGACGCAGCCTTATCGAAAGGAATAAAGATGAAAACGTTTCGTTTCAATAATCTGAATGACGTTCAGGCTTTCCGTATTAGTCCGGACAGCACCAATTACTTCGCCATCCTGTGCGATAAAACCCTCGATGGCATTGAGAATATCTTTGTTGTAGAGATCTTTAACGTCGGCGGCGCGACGCCTCCTAATGAACATGCCACTGCCCATGAGTTTTTCTATGTTCTTCATGGCGAAGGCGTGGCGCGTTGTAATAATGACGAGTTGGTGATCAGGAAAGGTGATTCGTTGTTGTTACACCCGGGTAACGATCATGCCATACGTAACACGGGAACTGAAAAGCTGTATACGCTGACGGTCATGACGCCAAACGAGGGCTTTTCCGAACTGATTCGCAGCGGTGACCCTGTCACATTAGACAGTGAAGATTTGCGTATTCTGATGGGAGCCTGAAATGGGGTTAAACGTATTGGGCAGCAACCGATTTAACCAATGGCGTGTTTCAAAAGAACTCATTGATACACGTCGACCAACGCAAGTTTCACGCCCGGTCGAGCTTAGCACTGGCGAAAGGTCTGTGATTTTTGATTTGCAGCACACCGCGATCGTCGTGATTGATATGCAGAACGATTTTTGTCATCCCAATGGCTGGCTTGGCCACATCGGGGTTGATGTCACGCCTGCACGCGCGCCCATCGCCCCGCTACAACATTTGCTGCCGATACTGCGTCAAGCTGAGGTACCGGTGATCTGGCTTAACTGGGGTAATCGACCCGATAAGCTCAATCTCAGCCCTGCGCTATTGCATGTTTATAACCCCTATGGCGATGGCGTTGGCTTAGGTGATCCTCTCCCCCTTTCCGGTGCGCCTGTGCTGGAAGCCGGCAGTTGGGCGGCTGAAATTGTTGAAGAGTTAACGCCGGACTCACGCGATATCCGCATCAACAAATATCGTATGTCCGGCTTCCATGACAGCGAACTCGACAGCATTCTGCGTAACCTTGGTGTGACAACACTGCTGTTTGCTGGCGTGAACCTCGATCAATGTGTGCTGTGCACCCTTCAAGACGCTAACTTTCGGGGTTATGACTGCCTGCTTCTTGAGGATTGCAGCGCAACCACTTCACCCTCTTTTTGCCGCGACGCCACGCTGTACAACGTGCAACAGTGCTTCGGTTTTGTCGTTCAGGCATCGCAATTACAACAGCAGTTGGAGTGTGATTGATGAGTTATTTATTGTCCGATGGCTGGATTATCACCATGAACCCACAGCGTGAAATCCTGGAACAAGCCAGTTTGGTGATTGAAGGCCAGCATATCCGTGCCATAGGAACACGCGAGACGCTCAGCCTGCAATTTCCTGAGGCAGAGGTTATCGATTGCCGTCAACGCATTATTATTCCGGGTATGGTCAACACGCACACGCACCTGTTTCAGACGCTCTTAAAAGGGTTGGGCGACGACATGGTGCTGAAAAAATGGTTTACCTGTATGACCGGACCGAGTGCTGTCGCGTTAACGGAAGAGGATGTTTATGCCGCAGCCCTGCACGGCTGCATGGAGTCTCTGCGCTCAGGCGTCACTTCGCTGGTCGATTTTATGTATGCCCATCCCCGGCCGGGTTTGACCGCAAAAATCATTGAAGCTTTTGAGGTCAGTGGTATTCGCGGTCATGTATGCCGTGGATTCCTGACCACTGGCGCTGAACATGGCATCCCTGAAGCACTTATCGAAACGCCGGAAGCCGCGCTGGCAGACGCACGTCAGGTTATTCATCGATTTCATAAAGCCGACGGCCGCGTCAAAGTGGGCCTGGCACCCAGTATGATTTGGGCTCTGGATGAGAAAGTGCTGCGCGGTACCCGTGAGCTAGCCAATGAAACTGGCGTACTCATCACTACGCATGTGGCGGAAACTGATTTTGAAATTGAACAAGCCAAATTGCGTTTTCAGGGAACAGACACCGAATTCCTGAGTGATATCGGCTTCCTCGGTTCTGATGTATTGGCCGTGCACTGTGTGCAGTGCAGTTCTCGTGATATCCGCGCGCTAAAACATCACGACACACGCGTCTCACACAATCCATGCAGTAACTTGTATCTCGCGTCCGGCGTGCCTCCCATACCTGAAATGCTGGCGGCTGGATTGACGGTGGGACTCGGCTCCGACGGCCCTGCCAGTAGCAATAATCACAGCCTTTTTCAGGCGATGAAAGTTGCCGCACTCCTGCAAAAAGGGGTACACCGCGACCCCACCATTATGACCGCGGAGAAGGTGCTGGAGATGGCCACCATTGATGGTGCCCGAGCCATTGGTCTTGACCATCTGGTCGGTTCATTAGAAGTCGGTAAGCGCGCGGATGTGGTTATTGTTGATACTTCGCATCCGGCGATGACACCCATCCACCACCCAGTCTCATCGCTGGTATATTCCGCATTAGGTCATGAAGTCAGTGATGTATTTGTTGACGGTGCGCATTTGCTGCGAAATGGCGAATTTACTCAGATCAACCAGCAAGCCGTAATGGCGCGTTCACAACGTGCGGCACAATCACTGGCCGCACGAACCGGCAATGACACTCCACGAGGCTGGCGTTCAATGGCATTTTAATCGGTGTTTCTTATGGCTTTGAATGCCCCAATAAACAACCCCTTCACTCAGCAGGTGAGATTGAATTGCGTTAAATCAAGCGCTACCGAAGGTGGGCAGCCAGCCCACCCAGCTCAGTAACCAGGCGACGATATTCAGCACACCGAAAATCATCACCAGCACAATCGGAAGCGTGGAACGCGGCATCCCGGCAAAACGCTGTTGTGCTTTCCATGCCAGCATTGCCGGGATAAACACGGCCCAAAGCGTAGCAAACAGTCCTGCGAAGCCAATCGCGGCGACAAAGCCATGTGGCCAGAATAATGACGCCATCAACGGTGGCAGAAAGGTCAGGCAGGCGGTTTTCAGCCGTGCAGCAGGAGAATTGCCCCAGCCTAAACGATCGGCGATGAAGTCAAACAGACCGGCTGTAACGCCGAGAAAGGACGCAATCACAGCGAAATGCGAAAAGATCGACATCATCAATGCCAGTGCGCTGACGTGCAGATGATTGCTCAGCGCCGCCATTAGCGCGGCGATATCGCCACCCTGCTGCACGATTGCAGGAAATGCCGCGCGCGGCAAATTGCCCATGGTGCTGGTAACCCAGAACAGATAGAGTGCCAGCGACATTAGGGTACCGAGCACCAGCGCTTGAGTGACATGCCGTTTATTGCCGTGGTAATAACTCACCAGCCCGGTGATGTTGCCGTGATAACCAAAAGACGCCAGACAAAACGGCAATACCCCGAGAGCATAAGGCCAATAGCTTTCCCCAACTGGCGCCGCGCTGATCAACGAAGGCAAACTGACCTGCGTCAGCAAACCACCAAATAACAGGATCAACAGCAGGATTTTCGCCAGTACGCAGAAGGTCATTAAACGACTCACGCCAGTGGTACCGAGCCACACCACGGCGGCAACACAGAGCGTTAGCGTGATTTTCGCACCGGCGGTGGAGAGCGGCAGCCCCGCCAGATTGAGCGAGTGCTGATAAACCGGACCGCTGGCGGAGATGTAGGCATAAGTCAGGATGCCCAGCACAAACAGAATACTGAGACCGTTAAGCGTTGCCCAACCGCGACCCAGTAGATCTTTGGTTAAGGTGTCATAACCCGAACCCTGTGGGTAATGCAGGCTGGTGCGCATAAACAGCAAACCTGATAGCAACATCGCGCCCCACGTCACCAATAACAGCAGCAGCGCCCAACCAAACCATGCACCGGCCATCACAATTGGCAAGGTGAACATACCCGCACCCACCACCGTGCCGCAGATAATCATCGCGCCCCACCAAACGGAGGGTTGGCGACGGCTCAAGGTTAAATCCGTCATTTTGTAAAATCCCTGCAAACATCAAAGGCGGCGATATTACACGGAAAGCGGCGTGAGGGAGAGGCTACGGCAACAGGTCATGGTGCGGTGAGTGTCAGCTTAGGGTGACAGCGTCACTCGTCAGAGAGGTGTTCAGACTTGTTGTTGATGAATTCATCGAAACATTGGTAAGTGCTGGTATCAAATAACGAAATGGCCTCTACTTCATTCATTGGTATCACATGCCGGAAATGTTGCAGGTTCAATCCCTTTGAGTCCGCCGTAATCCCCTTCTTCAGATAGAGTTCGTAATAACGATGTTGTTCGTGATAATACAACGTGTCCTTATCCCGGTAGCCACTGATACAAGGGATGATAGACAGGTGCTGGGTGAGACTGTGCTCTATACGAGGTGCGGCGACATAACCAATGTAGACCTTGCGTGATTTAAGCGTAACGAAAATCAACATGTCCTCATCAATAGCCTGAACCAGCAGGGATTCAATCGCATCCAGGGCTGCCATTTCACGATAGGCGGCCTGACGGACGCGTTCGTCACGCAATGATTTTTGTGCGGCATCACCTGCCCTCCAGGCGATAAAACACCCTGCACACAAAGAGAGAATGAAAAACAGTGGATATGAGAGAGCCGTTTTGTTCGTTAACCACGAATAGAAGTCTTTGATGCCATAGGTGGACACAAACAGATGGGGGATTGAAATAATGAGACTAACAATGAGTAAAAACAGGTAGATGAACAGAACGAGGCAAAATCCCTGAATGACAAACTTGCAACCATGCATGGCAACATAAAAGTACGATGTCCAGCCATTAGTTCTGGCCTGGCGTATGCGTGATTGATAATGATTTTCTGTAAACCAAAAGCCACAGACCAATACCACCATAATCACCAAGGGACCCATCGTTAATCCTTAACGTTTCGCGGCCAATTCCTTCATGCGAGCCTGCATGGAATCGCGGACCTGAGGATTACTCATATTTAACCAGGCATTACCGTTCGCATCAGTGATAATTTTGCTGTCATTTGACTGCTCAATATCCTGCTGGTTGATTGATTGCATCAATCGCCCCGGCATGCTGAGAAAACGCTCCAGAAATTTTGGCATATGATCTCCTGACTTCACGAAGTTTAAACCGTCAACGGGCATCAACCGTTTCAACATGATGCCTCCTCAAAGTAAAAACTCAACCTTTCCTGAAATTTCGACATTTAAATGTGGGCAACATTCAATTCAAGTCTGAAAAAGTAGCCCTTTTATAAGGCAAAACAAGCCATCTCGCTTTAAATGAACTGAATATTTATACAGCACTTAGCGGTGAATCTCCAACGATAAATCAAGCACACTTTCTGACGCTGGCTACTGACACGGGCGCACCTGGTGCGCCCGTGTATCCATCATTGATAAAACGCGGGGCGTGGAGGCATAGTAATCGGCACAATTTCACCGTTGTTTTGCGCGGCAACACAAGCATCGGCAGCAACCGCCGCAGCATAGCCATCCCAGGCCGATGGGCCCGTCATGTTGTCAGACAACACATTATTAATGAAATCCTGCAATTCCACATCATAGGCATCGATGAAGCGCTTTTTCCAGTCGGTCAGAATTCCCGTGGAGAGTTTCGCCGCACTGCGCGTCTGAACGGACATCGGCTCAGGTAAGCTCGCAATCCCGGTCTCACCCACCACTTCACACTGGATATCATAGCCATAAGCACAGTTGACGAAAATTTCGACGTCAATACGCACACCTTTCGCCGTTTCCAGCAGCACTATCTGTGGGTCTTTCAGATGCGATGAGGCTTTACGGGTTTTACGCGGATAAATCACCTGAGCACTGACGTAATCGTCTTTCAGCAACCAGCGCAGAACATCCAGTTCATGGATCAGCGTATCGGTAATCGCCATGTCCGTGGTGTAGGCATCGCCGACTTCCGGGTTACGGTGTGCGCAGTGCAGCATCAAGGGTTCGCCAATGTCTCCGCTATCAATAACGCTTTTCAATGCACGATAGCCGCTATCGTAAGGGCGCATGAAGCCAACCTGCACGCGCTTTTTACCACTCGCGATCTCCGCCTCCACAATGTTCATACAACCCTGCGCCGTCACCGCCAGCGGCTTTTCACAAAATACCGCTTTCCCGGCTTTAATCGCTGCCAGCACAAATTCTTCATGTGTCGGGCCCCATGATGTCACCAGAACCGCCTGTACATCGGGAGCATTAATCAGGTCATGTGCATTGTCATAGATCTCGGCTTTGAGCGCGAGATCGGTCAGGATCTGCTCGCAGTTAGCACGGTTGATGTCATTCAGTGCAACCACGCGAGCGTTTTGCAGCACCTGACTGCAACGACGAATGTGTTCGCGCCCGATTGCGCCAGTGCCAATTACACCAATATTCAGCGTCATGGTTTGTTCCTTCGTTCTTCTGTACGAGTAAAATTAATGGTTCAGATAATCAATGCTGGTACGAATCTCACGCGCGATATCCGCTTCGCTCCACGCTTCCATCACTGACGAGAAGGGTTCAAACGCGTAAGTACCGGTGTAACCTCTCTCTTCCAGGCGCTGGACTTGTCTTTTCGATTGCAACATGTCATCAGCGCTGAGCATGATGCGTTCTTCATCAGTCAATTCTGCAGTTGGACGTGTATCCGTCACGCCAGACAGGTGAACCAATCCGATGCGGTTAACGTCAACGCCACCAGCGAAATCCTGTTCTGCGCCTTCATACAAATGATGATGGAAGGTATCGAGCACGATCTTGAATGGCACATCTGCCTGTTTGATCAACTGTTGTGCCAGTGCCGCCGAACGCAGCGAACTCTGTGGAAAGCCCAAAGGTTCCACCAGCCCTTCAATGCCGTATTCGGCGAACAGCGGCGCGAGCGTTTTTAAAGCGGCAACCGTTTGTTCACTGGAGACCACCGTTCCGTCATTGAGTGGGCACAGCACCAACGCTTTCGCCCCGGTTTCACGTGCGTCTTTTAATAAACCCCGTGTTTTTTCCAATATCTCAGCGGATAACTGGTTAAAGGGATACACCGCATTGATTGTTTCGATGGTCAGCGCATGTTGATTTGCCAATTCACGAATTTTCTCGCCCCCTAAACCATCCGTCACACTTCCGCTCTTCATATCATTACGAATCTCGACCTTATTTATCCCTAAATCTTTCACCAGGGTGAAAAACTGATTAACAGTTAAGTTCGGCGCAATTTTTCGATTAATACAAAAACGGTCACGGCTTATTTTCTGGATCATGTTATTTCCTGAAATGATTATCAGCGCATTGTGTTTTGGTTATTCTGTTTTGCTGCAGTGTTTAGCGTGTTTGATAGTAATTTATCTTCTGGATTTATACTGCGTCATCGTTGAGTGATTTACATCAAGCTCGCGAATCCATCCTAAGGCTTGCCGTCATACAGCGCGAAGAAGTAATGCTCGACCTGTTCCAGACTGCGCCCTCGCGTTTCCGGAATGGTGCGCAGCACAAACATCGAGCCACCAATACCGATGATCGCGAAGGTGAGGAATGCCCCTGCAAGACCAAAAGCAGCCAGCAATATCGGAAATGCCATTGAAATAGCAAAGTTGGCCATCCACAGTGCGAACACCGCGCCGCCCATGCAGATCCCACGCATGCGCGCCGGGAAGATCTCCGAAAGCAGCAGCCAGGTCACCGGGGAAAGTGCGCCTTGCTGGAAACACAGGAACATCAGCATGCCAGTCAATACCAGATAGGCACGCAGCAGATTGACCTCTCCGCCTGCCAGATATTCCGGCATGAAGAAGCACACGGCGGCAATAAAGAACAGGCAAGCCGTACAGCCCATCTGTCCCACCAGCACCAGCGGTCGACGACCGATTTTGCCTATCATCCAAATCCCGACCAGGGTCATCAACACGGAAATGACGCCGTTGGCAATGGTGGCAAACAGCGCGGCATCATTGCTCAGCCCCGTTGCTGTCAGCATGGTCGGCGCGTAGTACATAATGGTGTTCACGCCTGTCAACTGCTGGATGGCAGCGATACCAATACCTAACAGAAACACCTTACGTAGCCAGGGCGTACGCAGATCGCGCAGCCGACCTTTACCTTTCTGCCGGTTTTCTTCAATGGTCTCTTCAATCTCTTCTAACTCCCACTCAACATCCTCTGCTGCACGGGTCTTCTCCAACACATGCCTGGCTTCGCGGACATTGCCTCGCATCACAAGCCAGCGCGGGCTTTCTGGCATAAAAATCATGCCCAGCCACAACAGCACGGCGGGAACAGTCGAGAGTGCCAGCATCCAGCGCCAGGTATGTTCACCCCCCCAGATTTCATTGAAGGTTGCATTCGAGACATACGCCAGCAGTTGACCCGATACAATCATCAACTCCTGTAAGGTCACCAGTTGGCCGCGTTTATTGGCTGGCGCGATTTCAGCGATATACACCGGCACAGTCGCCGCAGCACCGCCCACGGCAATGCCGAGGAAAAGTCGTGACATAATCATCGACACAACATCCGGCGCAAAGGCTGAACCGACTGCGCCAAGGGCAAAAATAAACGCCAGAGTGATGATGATTTTGCGCCGGCCCATGGCATCAGCGAAATGTCCGGCCAGTAAAGCGCCGAATGCGGCTCCAAACAGTAACGAGCTTGTCACCAGGCCCGTGGTGAAGGGCGTTAATTGCAGGTCACTGCGCATAAATAACAGCGCACCCGATACCACCCCAGTATCGTAGCCAAATAATAATCCGCCGAGCGTTGCCACCAGCGCAATAATCTTCACAAAAGGCTCAGTTCGCGTCACGCTATTCGGGCCTGACGCGGTATTGGTCGAGATATACAGTTCTTTTTCCATAACCTCTCCTGGTAAAAACGCATTTGGAAATACAGCAGAACAAAACAGAAAATGACGCTATCGGTATTTTTATTTCATGTTAATTTTTATTTGAAATTCATTTTCCGAAATGTGATATCAAGCATTCTGGCTGATTTATTTTGATGGTTAAACATCAAAAGGGAGCATTAATTTAAACAGTGAGAGGCGAGGATGGATTCGAATAACCCTGGACTGAGGTGGGCGATATTGATTAATAGCGACGTGTATGTATTTAAACATTCGAGAGAGGAAATAAGAAAAACCTTACGCCAATGGGTATTGGCGTAAGGTAAACGCGATCAGAATTGCCAGCGAACCCCGCCGTTATAGCGCCAGCCTTTTGTACCGTTACCATCAATTTCCTGACGATAGTCGGCCTCGGCATACAATGAGAGATTTCCTTTTAGCGCGGCCGTACCACCGATGCCCACATCCCACATCTGTCCGAACTTCCCGCTGTCGAAACTGACACTGTCCGCGCCGCCGTTAATGCCCGCTCGTGTAGTGGCCGCCCCTCCCCAACCACGCGTGTAGCTGGTGCGCAGATAAGGCGTATATTGCTGGCCGGCTGTATCTTGCCAGGTGCGATCCAAACGCGCGCCCACGCGGCCAATGGTTTGATCGTAATTGCCCCAACTGACGCGTGTGTTATCCCGATCCACCAGATCATCCATGTTAAGTTGCAAGTACATTAACTGCGCCTGCGGTTCGAGACGTACGCCATTGCCCAACTGCCACGGATAGCCGGTTTCCAGTGAGGCGCCCCAACCATTGCCTTTCAGTTTGCCCACCTCTTTTTGCCGCGCAATATCGGTATCGCCACGATGCCAGTCGAATGACAGAGCCCCATCAACATAGAAGCCACTGTCACGCAGCCAGGTGCCGTACAGCGACAAGGTATCGCTATCGAAACTGGTCGAGCTGTAACCGTCCGCTGCATCGGGACGAATACGGGCATTACCGCGCGTATAGGCCACCCCGGCTCGCAAACTGTCGCTGGCGCCTTGAAGATGAATCAGATTGCCGCCCAGTTGCACTGCGCTGTAATCAAGATCGAAATCGTAGCCGTTTTGACTCAGGCTGCGATCCGTCTTGTAAGTGAGATTGGAACCCAGATAACGGATAAACATCTCACCGCCATTGCCCGCGCTGCTGCCTGAATCCTGACGTAGCTCTCCCAGTCGCTTATGAAGATCGTCCATCACCGCCATGTTGTAGTAGGCCAGCCCGACCGGCGCAGAAATATAAGATGGCATCTGGGGCGTAAGTTGTGGACGCACCGCATTACCTGCTGCATCGCTGACAAAGTTACTCGCGAGACGAAAATCCTGACCGGTTCCGTTTGAACTGTTGTAAAGGCCATATTGATAAGGACCCGCGGCGACATAGCCCTTTGCCAGCGCGAAGCTGTTAGCACTGGCATTGCCGGTTACCTGCGCCAGTGCAATGCCCTGTTCAGGCGTCATCACCGCCAGACGGTTCCCCGTCGGGTTAACATCCAGCAGAGTGGTGCCGCTGGTATTGCCATTCACACGTACACTGTCACTAACGCCTGTATCAATTTCCGTATTGAGCTTCACGCGTCCGCCAGCTGAGTTGAGAACCCCATCGATGGTTAGCGTGTTGCCCGGAACACCATTGCCATTAGTCAGATCCAGCGTACCGGCATTATTCACTACCAGCGAACCGTCGGTGGCGCCACTCAGCAGTGGATTGACGCCGTTGCCCGCATACAACGTTGAACCTTCACCGATATTAATGGTGCTGTGCGCCAGTTTCAGATTATCGGTCAACGTCCATTGGGTGTTATTGAAGTTAATAGTGCTCCAGCCACCGCCAAGGTTGGTGCCTTTGCTCAGGTCATCGGCGCTAAATGACCCGCCGCGCGCATTGATGTCATTAAAATAGAGCGTGCTGCCTTCGCCATTCTGCGTGGTGATGTGCCGGGTATTAGCCAGATCAACCTTCTCCACCAGCGCCTGGTTAGTGTCGCTCCCCATTGTCACGCTGCCATTAAGCGTGCCGCCGGACACCTGCACGATGTCGTTACCGGCCCCCGTATTCACATCCCCCACCACGCTGCCTGACATCAGTGCAATGCGGTCGTTGGTCGCGCCGCCCGCCACCACCTCAATATCCGGGAAGGTGGCACTGATTTGCCCCTGGTTGATAAACAGTGTTTGCCCTCCGCGCAGATCAATCACCGGTGAGACTTTACTGTTTGAGACGATACTGCCCCGGTTAATCACTTCACTGGCGGTGTCAGTGACAATCGCCGATCCGCCACTAAAGTCAAACACACCGATAAAGCCTTCGTTGATCACTCTGCCGGTCGTATTAGCGCGTACGCCGGTAGTATTGGCACCCGAAAGGAAAATGGTGTAATTGGGACCGAGGGTCAAATCGTTGTGGGTGACAGAACCATCTTCATTAGCAAACAGATAGCCGATACCGGGCGCGTTGGTCAGGCTGTTGCTGCTGACGTTGATATAAACATGGTCGTCATAGCCGAACGACGTTGCCGAGCGAATGCCATTACCGCCATTGACGTCCAGTCGCACATAATTCAGGGCGATATTGCTGGTTTCTGCGCGGTTATTAATAAGATTGCGGGCACCACTCAATTCCACATGATCGGCGCTAAATCCTGCGGCACCGTTATCAATCAACACCGTGTCTGCGTCACCGCTGGACCAGATATTGCTGCTGTAACTGTTGTACTGTTCGCCTTGCCCATCACCAATAATGTTAAGCGAACCGCCATTGCCAACACGAATGGCAGCGGTCCCTTCGGAATAGATCTGTCCACTGTTTTGCCGATAAGTTGACGCTCCTGATGAGGCATCCAAAGCCACACCTTTATAAGCGGAAATCGAACCACTGTTGACCAGAAGGCCGCCATCCGTCAGTGCAACCGCGCGGCTGTTGTTGCCATTGACGGTGACGGTACCCTGGTTATTGATATAGCCGCCGTCGCCTGCACTCAGTAACGAGATGTTCTCCGCATCCGTCGTCAAATTGGAGCTGTTGCTAATGCTGCTAAAGCCTTCAAGCGCCTGATAACCGATTTGATTGGCAGCATGGAATGCAATTTGACTGCCTTCACCAATCACTACCGTTCCGCCATTGCCCGCCTGTGCGCCCACCGCATGTTCACCGTACAGATTGATGGTGCCATTTTGGTAGAAATAAGCTGCGTCCCCAAAAGCTACGCCGCCCACGGAAGGCTGTGTCGCGCTGGCATTGCCGGCGGAGACATTGATCGTGCCGTTGTTGGTCGCACGAGCGCCAACCGAATAGGTATAACCCTCGGTGTAAAGCCCGCTACTGCCATTCGTGATCGACACAGTGCCATTGTTGGTGGCATTCCCGCCGAGCGAGCCAATCCCCACCGTGTTGCTGCCTTCCAGTGCGATATCACCGTTATTGATCAGCTGCCCAGAGCTACTGGCAATAAAACCAATCTGCCGATCCTGCGAGCCATAGATATTGGCATTGTTAGTCAGCAGCGTGTTGGTGTAAGGCAGCGTTGTGGAGTTGGTAATATTGCCATTGAAGTCGGTACGATTGCCTTGTACCTGTGCCACGATGCTATGTATGCCATTCATATTGACGGTGGTTGCAGCGTCAATCGTGCCCTGCGCAGCACCCTCAATACGCAACCCGATGCCATTTTCGCCGAGATTAAAGATGGCATTGCCAGTGCTGACCGTGGTGTTATCGCCACTGCCCAGGACGGCGGTGGAAAGGTTGCCGTTTGAAGTTAACGTCATGCCACTGCCATCAATGCTCGCGCCATCCTGCACACGAAAGATGGATGCGTTCTCTCCCGTTACGCCGTAGTGGCCATTCTCAGGCAGTAAAATTTTTGCGTTCGGCCCCATAGCGAGAAAGGTGATTTGATCGGCACCGCTATTACCCGTGGGTAGAGCCGCCTGCGACACATTCACCGTGGCATTGCCTTCCGCGCGTATCCCAATCGCGCCAACTCCGTTTAAGGTGATCGGTCCGCTGATCTCCGCCGAAGCGACGCCGCTATCGATACCGTTCACCCATACTGCGGTGTTACGTGTTCCTTCCGTGACATTTGCATTGCCAGCAATATTGATTTGTCCATCAGACCAGGCGTGCGCAAAACCACCGTCATTCGCCGTCACCAACAGGCCGGTACCGTTATCGCCATTCAGGTTAATCACTCCGGCATTGCCCACCTGACCGCCGCTGCCAGAGTCCATCACCGCCAGTCCAGTGCCGCGACCATTGACATCAATGACGCCATTATTCAGGGTGACGGCATCCGCGCCGCCAGACACGCTCATCGCCGCGCCGCTTTGTACGCCCGAACCCATGATGATGTGGCCGTTGTTGACTGCGCTGTTGCGACCCAACTGAAGGATACCGGTGGCGCTATCCAGCATAATGTCAGACGTTGCATCACCGGGATGATTTTGCGGCGTACGGCCAAGATAGATTGTGCCGTTATTAGTAAAGGTGCTCGCATTGCCGCTGAGCGTCACCGCTGTCGCACTGCCGTTGTCGCTGACCAGATTGATGGTGCCGTTATTCACCCCTTCGCTGTTATCCAGCACAACGGCTGATCCCGCGCTGTTGATAATGCCGTTGTTGATAAAGTGACTATCACTGGCATTTACCGCTAATCCGTTAATGCCGAGCGTGCTGGTATCAATGCCATTCCCATCGGCGTTATTAAAGAAACCGCTATTAATCACACCGTTGTTGATGCCGCTGCTGCCATTGGTTAATACCAGAGCATCATTATCGGTGATTCCGCTACCGGTACTCGCTAACTTGCCGTTAATGGTTGCGGTGGCACCATTGTCCGCGCGCATCGCTCCGCCGTTGGCATTCGCCACCTCAAGGGTTTTTCCTGCCTCAATAGTGGCATGCGCATTGGCACCGTCAGCGCTGAGCACCACGCGCTCGCCTATTGGCAGGAAAGCTTCATCGTCATCCGGGGTATTCACTCCCCACACCACCTGCCCGATGCTGAGCGTTACTGCTTTATTAAATTCGTTATTGTAGTCAGCGGAACTGATTTGGCCATTCTGCAGTTGCTCAATCAGCCAGTCGTTGTAATTTTGCAGGTCACTCAACGACGTCACGTTAAAGTCGGTGGTGTCGCCATACAGGCTGGTTACACTGAATGTGCCGTTATAGGTCACCAGATTGTCCACATTCAGGCCCCATCGCGACACGGCAGGAATCTGCGTCGCGGTGAATGTGATACGGTTATCCGAATCCCAGTTCATGTTGCCTTTGTTGCTGGCAGTGAATAAGCGGCTCTGCTTTGCCGCCATCTCCCAACCATTTGCCACCGTGCTGGCTCCCTCAGTGCCTGGTTGCACGTTGATAGTGCCATTACTCACTGAGGCAACACGCGAATCGATGTACTGCTGATTCTTCACCTCTTCGAAATCGGTGACCAGGGTGCTGCTATCGACCGGCGCGAGATTGCTTAACGCGGCAGTGTTATAAGTCTGAAAGTTGCTGTAAGAGCGGTGATCCTCATTAGGCACGGAGATCGTGAAATCCTGCGCCCCCAGACTCAACCTCTCTTTACCCAATAAGTTGTTATCTGTCACCAATCGGCCTTGATCCTGTAACTCGCCAATGGAGACCTGCAATTCGCCACTTTTACCCGGCGTAAATTGCGGCAACCCCGTTAGCGATTGTGTGCTGCCGTTGCACACGCAAAACACCCCCACTTTGTTGTCATTTTTCGCAGGGTCAAAGGGTTGAATCACGGCGGCATTGGTTTGCATCGCAGGAATCATAATGCCTTGTGCAGCCAGCAAACTGATAACCAGCGGTTTTAATTTAAATAACATCCTTTCCTCCAGAGAGAAAATAATATTTTCCGCGCGGCAAAAACTAATACCGCGCATGACGATTGGTTTAATAAACGTGAGAACAAGAATGGAGAGTGCATTATGTCGAGTTATCTCACCATTTCGTAAAGAAAACGTCTAGCTGGAGTTAAGGTGAGCAGGAAGGTTTAAGTCAAATTAAGAATTAACCCTTGAAAATCAGCAGGTAACGCGGGGTGACTTAATGGATTCATCTTCATTTATATCAATGCATTAGTCTAAA
This sequence comes from Pantoea sp. USMM079, assembly GCF_037153115.1. Classification (NCBI taxonomy): domain Bacteria; kingdom Pseudomonadati; phylum Pseudomonadota; class Gammaproteobacteria; order Enterobacterales; family Erwiniaceae; genus Pantoea; species Pantoea sp. USMM079. Next base: position 410,680 of record NZ_JBBCKX010000002.1, on the reverse strand, counting down.
TTTAAAGTCCATTCATTACTGGGTTTATTGAGGCTTATATATTCTTATTATCGATATTCGCAGATAACAGAAAAAACGATTTCCCAGTGAAACAGATCCATTCTATTTTGAATATTAATGTTATGAAGATTAATAAGCGCAGCGCTGTAGCGGGTCGGAAATAATTGACTCAAAATTGATATGCTGTCGATTCTCGAAGGCAGGAATCAAAGCGAGGATGTAAATTCGCGCCATCGTAAATTTGTGATCGTTCGCGCAACAAACCAACAAACATCCTTGTATGGTAGTCTAAAATTATAAACCTGCAGGATTTTGACTATGGCATCTTCCACTTTTACTCAGACCCAAACGGTACAGGGAAATCACACCTCACTCATTCGTCGTGTCGCCAGTGCTTCGGCGATTGGCACCGCCGCGGAATATTATGATTTCTTTGCCTATGGTACGGCTGCAGTGCTGTTTTTTGGCCACCTGTTCTTCCCCAGCCACGACCCTTTGATCAGCACCCTCGCCGCATTTGCGACTTATGCGGTTGGCTTCCTCGCCCGGCCGATTGGTGGCATTGTTTTTGGCCATATTGGTGACAAAGTGGGACGTAAAAAAGCGCTGGTGGCCACCATCCTGATAGTGGGTCTCGGTACTTTTTGTATTGGCTTGCTGCCAACCTATGAAAAGATCGGCATCTGGGCACCGGTGTTGTTGATCGCTATTCGCCTGCTGCAAGGTTTTGGCGTGGGCGGCGAACAAGCTGGCGCGGTCCTGATGACCGCAGAATATTCGCAAGCGTCACGTCGTGGTTTTTTTGCCAGCTGGGTACAAATCGGTGCGCCGGTTGGGTTCCTGCTGCCGCTGGCACTGTTCGCAATTCTTAATGCCTCCCTGAGCGCGGAACAAATGATGGATTGGGGCTGGCGCGTACCCTTCTTACTGAGTGCAGTGCTGGTCATCGTGGGTTTGTTTATTCGTTTACGCATCGATGAATCGCCAGTGTTCGCCGCCATTCGCGAAACCAAGGCCGCCGAATCGCGTCCGTTAAAAGAAGTGATTCGCGGTAATCCGAAATTAGTCATCAATGGTGTGGCGGCTAAATTAATTGAAGCTTGCGCCTTTGCCCTCTTCACGGTGATTATCCTGGCGTGGGGCAAAGCCAACAATCTCGACGCCGGCATACTGATGAACAGCATGATTGTAGCGGTGATTCTCGAGGTATTTGCCATTCCGCTGATGGGGGCGTTATCCGATAAGATCGGTCGCAAACCGGTATATATGATGGGTGCACTGCTGATTGTGATTTCCATCGTGCCGTTCTTTTATGCCCTGTCCCAAAACAGCTACTGGCTAACGCAAATTGCGATGATTGTCGCGCTGACGCTGGGCCACAGTATGTGCTACGCCCCACAGGCTTCCTGGTTCCCGGAACTGTTCCCGACGCATATTCGCTGCAGCGGCATTGCAGTGATTTGGCAGGTGGGATCGTTAATTGGCAGTGGCGTGCTTGGCTTAGTCGCGGTGAAAATTCTGCAGGCCACCGATGGGCACTGGTACGGCCTGGCGCTGTATGTTGCAGTACTGGGGGTGATTTCCGTTGTAGGCCTGCTGCGATTGCCTGAAACGGCTCCAGGCCGACGTGATGGCGAATATCATACCTGGGAACAACATTAATTAACGATGGGCGCACTAAGGTGCGCCCATATGCTTTATTCAGATATGCAATGCCATTTAAAGCATTTGCCAGATCCCCTTCTTGCAATAGCATGACTTTTCTCTTCTTTATCCTCACAGCTGAATCGCTAGCCCATGCGCAAACTGTACCAACGTTGCCTCTCGTTAAATGATTTCGAGAAATATGCCCAAAAGCGTCTGCCCCATCCGCTGTTCGCTTATGTGTCCGGTGGTGTTGAGGACAATATTGCGCTCCATCACACTCAGCAATCCTATGCTCATTACGGCCTGATACCGGAAAACATGGTCGATGTGTCGCAACGTAATACTGAGGTAGATCTGTTTGGGCATCACTATGCGGCGCCTGTGGGTATTGCGCCGATGGGCATCTCTGCCATCACCGGTTTTCAGGGCGATATTGCTTTAGCGCGGGCAGCGTCGAGCAAGAACGTGCCCTTTATTATGAGCGGTTCCTCGTTGATTCCACTGGAGGACGTGGCTGCGGCTAATCCAGCGATGTGGTTCCAGGCCTATTTGCCAAAGACGCTGGAAGAGATTGAGGCGTTGGTGGATCGCGTCAAGCGTGCGCGCATATCCGTACTGGTCGTGACGGTGGATACGCCGGTCAAAGCTAACCGGGAAAACAACGTGCGCGCCGGATTTTCCACGCCATTCCGCCCCAGTCTGGCCTTGGCGTGGCAAGGCGTTACTCATCCCCGCTGGCTTTACGGCACGCTGTCGAAAACCTTACTGACCTCGGGCATACCTTATTTCGAGAACAACAACGCAGTGCGTGGCGCACCGCTGTTTTCCAAAAATGCCGTGCGTGACTTCAGTGGGCGCAGCCATCTCACCTGGCAGCATATCGAACATATTCGTCAGCGCTGGACGGGCGCGATGGTTATTAAAGGAATTCTGAGTCGAAATGATGCATTGCGCTGTAGATCCATTGGCATCGACGGCATTGTGGTCTCGAATCACGGCGGTCGTCAGTTGGATACGGTGATCCCGCCGATTTGTGTCCTGCCCGAGATTGTCACCGCTGCGGGAAATATGACGGTGATGATGGACAGCGGCATCCGACGTGGCACCGACGTCATCAAAGCATTGGCGCTGGGGGCAAGGGCCTGCTTTGTTGGCAGGCCTTTTAACTATGCAAGTGCAGTAGGCGGAACATCGGGCGTTGAGTGGGCCATTGACCTTATCACTAATGAAGTCAGTCGCGATCTGGGCATGCTGGGTGCACCCTCGCTCGCAGACCTCAGTGAAAAGCATTTACGCCTGATAAAGTGACAGTGTCACGCCATGTAGCTCGTCGACGAAATGTGGTCCCCGCTTTGGTTCCATGGGGACCGCCTGCCACATCTAATGTTCTGCGGCTAAGGTTTACGCGGCAGTGAAACGCACAACAATCCAAACACAATCAATACAACACCGGCAAAACTGCTCCAGCGGAAGGCTTCACCGAACATTGGCAATGAAATAGCTGCCAGCCACACCAGCACATAACTCAGGCTCAGCAACGGATAGAGGCGGTTAAGCTGCATATGACGTAGCGCCAGCATCCAGCACAGCATCGATAATGCGTACGCACCAAGTCCCAGACCGAGCAGGAGCAGCGGCTGCAGATGCTGCCAGAATTGCGGGCTAAGGATTGCAGTCAATGGCGGGAAATGTAGCATCGCGGCACGCAGGACCAATTGCGCCAGCGACACCAGCAGCACGCTACACAGTGCGAGGATCACCCCTTTCATAGGTGGCTCCCCATCAGCGCGACCCCGGCAACAATTGCCAGCGTACCGAACCATTGTTGCAAGGTGTATGTCTCGCGCCAGATCAACTTAGCTGCGATGGCCACCAATACGAAGTTGAGACTCAGCATCGGATAGGCCACGCTGACCGGCACCACACGCAATACCAGCAGCCATAGCAACATCGCCACGCCGAGCAAAAAGAGGCTCAGCGCAATCCACAAGATGAGCTGCTTCTTGCCGTGGCGCATCCCCAGATACGCCGCCTGCTTTTGACAAAGCTGGGCGGCGCAGCTCAACAAACTGACCAGAAGAATAAGCAACAGGTTCATGGTGTCGCGTTATAACCGTAATAGACCAGTCGACCTTGACGATAAACGTCATCCGGCGTTGGTATTGCAGGGTCAGGCCCGTTCTCGCCCGAGTTGAGCATCATCACTACGGACACTTTGCCATGGCGACGATGTTCACGCAGCCAGTCAGCAAATGCTGCGCCATCAACATAGCGCGTTTTCGCATCGGGATAGCTAAGACCGTATTGCAGTTCGCCTTTGGCATCATAGAAAGTGATATCACTGCGCTCGGTTTCCCATGCCACCGCAGCCGCGATGCCAGGATTGTCAGCCAGCAGATAACGGCTGTCTGCCAGTTGATGATGCACAGCCTGTACAAAACTCTGCGGCTGTTTGGAATCACGAACCTTCTGCGGTATCGCGAAGCCGATCAGTAACGCCAGCGTTACCGGACAAAGCGCCGCCAGTTGCCAACGGCAGGCACCCGGTTTGAGACTGAACCACCCCATAATGCCCCAGCCAGCAAAGGCCAGTACGCCACAGATTAAAGGCAGTATTTCATCATGGGTATAAACGGGCTTGTGCGCCAATCCCCATGGCGCAAGCACCACCAACAGGACTAAGGTGGTTATGGCGCCAAACAGCAGGTTTATCCAGCCATTAACTTTAAACACCTTCACTAACTGTGCAGAACCACTGTGGGCGTAATGCGCCATCAACAGTGCTAAAGGTGCAAAGCACGGCAGAATGTAGGTCGGCAGTTTCCCTTTAGCGATGCTAAAGAACAGCAGTGGCAAGATCACCCAACTTAACAGGTAAACGGCTCCCGCATGTTGACGACGCTGGCGCCATGCGCCCATCAGTGAGCCCGGCAGCAGCGCCAGCCACGGCAGGCATCCCGCCAGCAACACCGGCAGGTAATACCAGAAGGGGGCTTTGTGCTGTGCATCTTTCTCTGCAAAGCGCTGAATATGCTCAACCCAGAAGAAGTAATGCCAGAAATCCCCTTCCTGGCGATAAATGGCCAGCGCCCACGGCGCACTGAGCAGTGCGGCAACGATGATCGTCAAAGGTCCCCAGCGTAATAGCTCGCCGAAGCGTTTTTGCCAAATCGCCCAGGGCACTATCGCCAATACCGGCACCGCCAGCGCAAGGAAGCCCTTGGTCATAAAGCCCATCGCGCAGGCTGCGCCCAGCAGCACATAACCGCAGAGACGCTGTTGCGTAGTAGAAGCTTGCGCCACCAGCCAATAGCTGCACATCGCGGCAACCATCCACAACAGCAGAATAGGATCCAGCACCGCGTAAGTGCCAATGCCATACACCAGAAGCGAAGTGAGAAAAATGATGCTGCCGGTCAGAGCGATTTTCCGGCTGGCAAACATCTGATGACCCAGCCAATAAATCAGCACTGCACTGAGCGTGGTGCAAAAAATCGAACCGGCGCGGACACCGAAGTTGGTATGGCCAAACAAGAGCTGGCCGATATTGTTGACCCAATAACCCGCTATGGGCTTTTCGAAATAACGCAAATCAAAGAAGTGCGGTACCACCCAATTGCCATTGACCAGCATTTCACGGCTGATTTCAGCGTAGCGGGTTTCATCCGGCTGCCACAAGGCGCGGAATTCGATCGGGATAAGATAATAAAGCGCGAAAAGCGCCAGGAGCAGCGCCGTTTTGGTGCCTGTACGCATCCGTGGTTCCTATAAAGTTTCCTGTTAACGTTTAGCGCTGGCAGCCCAGCCAGCCTTCGCGTCCGGGTATATGCCCACGTACCAGATTGCCCTGCGGGAGTGTGCTGAGATCGTCAGGTAACAACTCGCTCAGAGGACAGAAGTGAATGCCTTGTTGCTCCGCGCGGGTTAATAACTCGCCAAACGCCTTAGAACCGATAATGCCTTCAACTTCAGCATGAATGGTGTACACCGGCGATCCTTCGGCTGCGAGCATCTGCTCAAGAATGAAATCGTTATAGTCAGCGGCGCTAACCGACTGTCCGACTACTTCATCCCAGGTAGGCAATGTCACGGGGATTTGCACCGTGCCTAAGCTGCCATCACGCAGACGCGGCAAGAAGGGTCCAGTACCACGACAATCACTGTTGTAGCTGAAACCGAAGGTCTGCTTTGCGGCGACAACGCGGCCATCCGCACGCCATCCGGCCACGGCAGAGCAAGTGACAGCGTCACCAATAATCGTTTCCAGTGCGGCTTTCCCACGCGAAATCTGTTCCAGCAACTTCTCTTCTGACCACACGCCTGCCCAGGTTTGCCAGGCAAAGTGATCCCAGGCGTGCAGACCGACTTCATGATGATCGGCTGTGGCGCTGATGATCTCCTCCAGACCGCGGCCAATCTCACGTCCTGGCCAGGCCGTACCAGCCAATAAAATATCCCAGCCGTAGAGTGAAGCTGCGCGCGAGCGCAGCATTTTCCATAAGAAGCGCGGTTTCATCAGGCGCCACAAGTGGCGCCCCATGTTATCCGGCCCAACGCTAAAGAAGAAACTGGCCTGCAACTGATGCAGGCTAAACTGCTCTAGCAGCGCCGGAACGCCGAGTTTGGTTCCACGCCAGGTATCAACATCTACGCGCAAACCAATTTTCTTCATGGCTTATCCTGCAACTCAACGGTGCGCAGGAAGAAATCCAGCGTGTTATCGATCGTGGTATCCATCTCAATGGTCGGCGTCCAGTCCAGCAAGCGACGCGCATTTTTGATTGACGGCTTACGATGCTCGACGTCCTGATAACCTTTACCGTAGTAGCTGCTGCTCTCTACTTCGCGGAAACCGGCGAACGGCGGGAATTGGTTGCGCAGCGGATGACGTTCGAAGCTTGCCAGCAGACGTTCCGCCAGCTCTTTGATGCTCGCCTCATTTTCCGGGTTACCGATGTTGACGATCTGACCGTCGCAGTTGTTGTTCTTGTTCTCAATGATGCGGAACAAAGCTTCAATACCATCACGAATGTCAGTGAAGCAGCGCTGCTGTGCACCACCGTCGATTAACTTGATCGGCGAACCTTCCACCAGGTTGAGGATCAATTGGGTGATAGCACGGGAGCTACCAATACGCGCAGCGTTGAGGTTATCAAGACGCGGGCCCATCCAGTTGAAAGGACGGAACAGCGTGAAACGCAGCCCTTCTTTTTCGCCATAGGCCCAAATCACGCGGTCCAGCAGCTGTTTGGAAACCGAATAGATCCAGCGCTGTTTGTTGATCGGCCCCACCACCAGGTTGGAGTGATCTTCATCGAAGTGTTTATCAGTGCACATGCCGTACACTTCTGACGTGGAAGGGAAGATGATGCGCTTTTTGTATTTGACGCAATCGCGGATTATCTTGAGGTTCTCTTCAAAATCGAGTTCGAACACGCGCAGCGGGTTGCGGGTGTATTCAATTGGCGTAGCAATCGCCACCAGAGGCAACACCACGTCACATTTTTTGATGTGATATTCGATCCACTCTGAGTGAATGCTGATATCACCTTCAACAAAGTGGAAGCGCGGCTGATCGAGGAAACGGCTGATAGCATCAGAGCCGATATCCAGACCGTAAACTTCAAAGTTGTCATCCTGCAGCAAACGTTCGGTCAAGTGGTTACCGATAAATCCGTTTACACCCAGGATCAGTACACGCGTACGACGTTTAACGGCTGCAACCGGCTGAGAGTACAACAGTGCGCCCGGCACCATCCCCAGACTCTGCGCCAACTGGCTGCCGTTCATATAGACGCCATTTTCACTTTGTCCGGTCACCACTTCCAGTGCACCTTCCCCGCAAGCAATCAGGAAAGGCTCAACGGAAATCACTGTGCCTGGCTTCGCTTTTGGCGCATCAGCATGTACGCGCCCTTTCCACACGACAAACTTCACGGTTCCCGCGAAAGCAAATGCGCCCGGCCATGGATCGGTGACCGCACGAACCAGGTTGTTGATTGACTGTGCAGACTGTTCCCACTTAATGCGACCGTCTTCTGGTGTGCGACGTCCCACCACCGTCGCCTGGCTGTAATCCTGAGGAATTGCCGCAATTTCACCACGTTTCATCGCTGGCAGTGCCTGCTCCAGCAGTTGTGTAGCACAGGCTGTCAGTTTGCGATGCAGAGTTAAGGCGTTGTCTTGTTCATCAATGGCGACACGCTGCTGTGCCACGATATCGCCTGCATCCGCGCGTTTTACCATGCGATGCAGGGTCACGCCGGTTTCAGTCTCGCCATTCACTAACGCCCAGTTAAGTGGCGCGCGTCCACGATATTTAGGCAGCAGTGAACCATGCAGGTTGAAAGCGCCCAGGCGCGCGCTGCTCAGAATGCTGTCGTTGAGCAGGTTGCGATAATAGAAGGAAAAAATGTAATCCGGCGCCATGGTTTTAATGCGATCGACCCACAGCGGATGGTTGGCATCTTCCGGCGCATATACCGTGATACCTTGTTCAGCCGCCAGACGGGCGACTGAACCAAAGAAGTGATTTTCGTTAGCAGAATCAGCGTGAGTAAAGATCGCACTGATTTCAAAACCCGCATTTAACAGCGCAGTAATACCTGCACAGCCCATATCGTGATAGGCGAAGACGATAATTTTCATTGCTCAATTTCCTGTACGGAGGAGGTATCTTTCTGCGAGTTAATAACACGTTGAATGAAGTAGCGCGGACGAGCGCGGACGTCGTTGTAAATTCGGCCGATGTATTCGCCGAGTAAGCCCATGCCGATAAACTGCGCGCCGACAAAAATAAACAGCACCGCAAATAGCATGAACACCCCGTCTCCGGCCCAGTCGGCACCGAGGAACAGACGCAACACAATCAGCACTAGTGAGAAGGCAAAACCGGCCAGAGCGATCAGGCTGCCGACGATACTCAGCAGGCGCAGTGGCGTGGTGGTCAGGCATGTCACCAGGTCGTACATCAGGTTAATCAGCTTCATAAAGCTGTACTTCGAGTCACCAAATTCGCGCTCTGCATGAGCGACAGGCAGCTCAATCGTGCGGCGCGCAAAGGTGTTCGCAAGGATAGGAATAAAGGTACTGCGCTCGTGACAGTTGAGCATGGCATCGACAATGTGACGGCGATAAGCACGTAACATGCAGCCATAGTCACCCATCGCTTTACCGGTGACGCGTTGAATCAGCTGGTTGATGGTGCGGGAAGCGCGGCGGCGGAACCAACTGTCCTGACGATTTTGACGCACAGTACCGACCACGTCATAACCCTGCTGCGCCGCTTTTACCAGATTGGGGATCTCTTCTGGCGGGTTCTGCAAATCCGCATCCAGTGTGATGATCAAGTCGCCTGACACATGGTTAAAACCGGCCATGATTGCCGAGTGCTGCCCATAGTTGCGGTTCAGCAGTACGCCAACCACGTGGCTACCTGGCATATCAGCGGCATCGGCGATCATCTCACCTGAGCGGTCGCTGCTGCCGTCATCCACCAGCAAAATTTCGTAATCCAGATTCAGCACAGCACAAGCCGCATCGGTGCGACGCACCAACTCTGGCAGGCTCTCCTCTTCGTTATAAACCGGGATCACCACGGAGACTTTACGAATGTCTTTTTCTTCGAGCATGTCAATCAAACTCCAGCGATATGACGTAATGCGCCGATCACGCGGCTGACGTCTTCATCGCGCATATCAGGGAACAGCGGTATTGAGCAGATGCGATCGCTATTCCATTGCGTGTTTGGCAAGGAAAGTTGCGGATAACGTTCGCGGTAATACTTGTGGGTATGCGCAGCACGGAAATGCAGTCCGGTACCAATATCCTGTGCTTTCAAAGTTTCCATTAGTGCATCGCGGCTTATACCGCATGTGGCTTCATCGGCGCGGATGATAAACAGATGCCAGGCATGTTGATGCGACCACTCAGGTTGAGCGAGCGGCAAGAAAGGTGTATCCGCCAGCTCGGACAGATAACGCTGTGCAATCTCAGCACGACGCGTGTTAATGGCAGTCAGCTTGTTTAACTGCACCAGCGCAATCGCCGCACTGATATCTGGCAAGTTGTATTTGAAACCCGGCATGATGACTTCAGCCTGCGGTTTGCGTCCGTGGGTATGGCGGTCATAGGCGTCCACACCTAAACCATGGAATTTCAGGCTGCGCATACGATCGGCAAGTTCAGCGTCATCGGTGACGATCAAACCGCCCTCTGCACAGGTCATATTCTTGATGGCATGGAAGGAGAAAATGGCCGTACCTTGCTGGCCAACGTGCTGATCTTTGTAGTAACAACCCGCAGCATGTGCAGCATCTTCTATGACTGCAATGCCGTGACGCTCGCCAATAGCGCGAATTGCATCAATATCCGCAGGTGCCCCCGCATAATGCACCGGAATAATGGCACGGGTGCGAGGCGTAATCGCTGCTTCAATTTGCTCAGGAGTGACCATCAGCGTATCGCGATCAATATCAATCATCACCGGGGTTGCGCCAAGCAACGTGATGATATTAATCGTCGACACCCACGTCAGCGAAGGGGTAATAACCTCATCACCGGGTTGAATATTTAACGCAAGAAGCGTGACGTGCATTCCAGCAGTCGCTGAGCTAACGGCAATCGCATGTTGATTACCCGTTAGCTGGCAAAAGGCTTGTTCCAGTTCCGCATTTTTAGGGCCAGTAGTGATCCAGCCAGATTCAAATACCGCTTTTACCGCTGCTAACTCTTCCTCGCCTAATGAGGGACGCGAGAATGGAAGAAAAGTCATAAGTTTACCTTACCGTTTCAAACCCAAAGTTGCCTGCAATAGGGCCAGTTGCAGTGTGCAATCATAAAGTTTCTCAACAACATCCAGTAACTTGCTGTTTAAACGTAGATTAAGCGGAACCAATTCGGTAGCACGAACTGTTAATTTTTAATCTGGCGCAAAAAACTTAAGCACACCTGTCATATTGCCTCGTAGAACAAAATACGGAGGAAAACTTAACGGAACATTAAATGACAGTAAGACAAGTTGAGTTATTTCTTAAATGTTGATGATCGGTAGAGGAATCTGGCGGGGAATGTCCTCACGATATGAATATTCATCAATTTTTCATCAAATATTCAAAATGGTTTAATCAACGCAAGGCGGCAGAAAAGAGGATTAGGAAGTTTCTATTTAAATCAATGATAAACATAACGATAAAAAATTAACCTATACTGTTCTTAAGGTTAAATTAATATTCAAATCTTACTCTATGTTGGGAAATCTAACGGCATATAAATGGAGGAGGATACGCAATGAATACAGGAGCCGACAGACTCGCTCAGGCAGCGCTGCGCCGCCATCATATCGGGGTGAAAACCAAAGGATTGCGATTCCGCGGTGATTTGTATGTGTTTCGCTACAACGCAGGCCATTATGACGTGTTTCTCAATAATGACCGCGTGATGTCACTGGCCACCAGCAATGTGCAAGAAGCCATTCAAATGTTCAAACAGCAGTCCTCTCTCTGACTGCTGTTCTCAAGCGCTACGCTCTTCGTCTTTCGGTGTGTGCATCCAAAGCCGCTTCAAATTCTGCTGAACTCCAGCCCGCCTCTTCACATATCAATATCATCACGCACTTCTATATACGGTTGAATCGTTGAAACCGCTCTGAAATCGGAGTGAAAGCTGATGAAACTGCCGGTTCAAACTCGCTCCTTTATCCATTCAAGCGTAGCGTCTCTTACCTCATGCAAAGGGATCGCCGAGGTCAATCATGGAGTGGATGTTGTGGATAGTCGTTTGGATGTGTGGGGCAAGCGTCGGAAGTTTTATCAATGTTGTGGTGTACCGTCTTCCCAGACAATGGCAGCACCCGGAAGAGCGGATGAGTTTGTGGCGACCCGCTTCACACTGCCCGAAATGCAAACAGGCGCTGCGCTGGCGGGATTTGTTGCCCGTGATCAGCTGGCTGCTTTTACAAGGAAGATGTCGGAATTGTCACGCTGCAATCAGTGCGCGTTACCCCGTGATAGAATTTTTCAGCGCATCTGTCAGCCTGATCCTCGTCTTATCGTTTCCTGCCGATGGACTTTTCGTAATCACACTTCTGCTGTTCTGGGCGCTGCTAACCCTATCGCTAATTGATATTGACCATTATTTGTTGCCAGATGTGATCACCCTGCCATTGCTGTGGTTTGGGCTATTATTAAAAGCAGTTAGATGGCTATCAGGCTCACTCAATGATGCCGTGTTTGGGGCGATAATAGGTTATAGCGCACTTTGGGTAATCAGCCATTTATATCAATGCCTTAGTGGTAAATTAGCACTGGGCATGGGAGACGCAAAGTTAGTGGCAGCATTAGGCGCATGGCTGGGTTGGGCCCTTTTACCCTCAGTGCTTTTACTGGCTTGTAGCGGCGCAATTTGCGCACTATTTTTCGCCAAAATTTGCTGGCAACGTGACCTCTCTCAACCCCTTGCTTTCGGTCCCTGGATTGCTCTGGCGGGCATAAGTCTTTTTATTAACACGATTATTTAATAACCACTTCATCTGCTGGCGCTAAAATAGCCGGCCAATTAGTGGCCAACGCCCTGATTCCTATATGAAAAGAATAAACAAATCTAAACAAAATAAATCATTGTGATGTACGTCAAAAGGCTCTATATTGGCCGCGTTTTTTAAACCACTGATACTTTTTTGTTCAACTAGTCAATCGGCCAGCCATCACGAGCCCCGGTTGAAGGAGAGATATGATGACGGATAAAGTCCGTATTGATAATTTTGGTGCCAACGCATTCAATGGAAACAACGACGCTTTCTTAGCCCGTCAGGCTGAGTTTGAATCAAACGTCAGGAGCTACCCGCGCAAGTTGCCTTTAGCGATTGCCAAAGCCAACGGCGTGTGGATCACAGATGTCGAGAATAAACAATATCTTGACTGCCTGGCTGGCGCAGGGACGCTGGCACTTGGTCATAACCATCCTGATGTTCTGCAGAGCATCCAAAATGTCATTACCAGCGGCTTGCCGTTACATACTCTTGATCTGACAACACCTCTGAAAGATCAATTCTCAGAATCTCTGCTCTCGCTGCTGCCTGGCCAGGGTAAAGAATATTGCCTGCAGTTCACCGGTCCTTCCGGTGCGGATGCGGTTGAAGCAGCACTGAAGCTGGCGAAGAAAGTCACTGGCCGTAGCGGCGTGATCAGCTTCTCTGGTGGTTACCATGGTATGACTCATGGTGCGCTGGCTGTGACTGGCAACCTGTCACCGAAAGAAGCCGTTAACGGCATGATGCCAGAAGTGCAGTTCATGCCTTACCCGCATCTGTATCGTTGCCCACTGGGTCTCGGCGGTGAAGCGGGTGTGAAAGCCCTGACTTACTACTTCGAAAACCTGATCAACGACGTGGAAAGCGGCGTGCGCAAGCCTGCAGCCGTTATCCTGGAAGCCGTTCAGGGTGAAGGCGGTGTGAACCCTGCTCCGGTCGAGTGGCTGCAGCGCATCCGTAAAGTCACTCAGGAACACGGTATTCTGCTGATTCTTGATGAAGTTCAGGCAGGCTTTGCCCGTACCGGCAAATTCTTTGCCTTCGAACACGCAGGCATTGAGCCAGACATTATCGTGATGTCTAAAGCAGTAGGCGGTGGTCTGCCACTGGCTGTTCTGGGTATCAAAAAGCAGTTCGACGCCTGGTCTCCAGGTCACCACACCGGTACCTTCCGCGGCAACCAGCTGGCGATGGCAACCGGTCTGGCCACCTTGAAAGTCCTGACCGAGCAGAACATCGCCGGTAAAGTGGCTGAACAAGGTGAATGGCTGAAAGCACAGCTGGCTGAGATGCAGAAACGCTTCCCGGTTATCGGCCACATCCGCGGTCTGGGCATGATGATCGGTATCGAGATCGTTAAACCAAACGAAGCGGCTGACCATATGGGTAGCCTGCCGGCTGATGGTGAACTTTCTGCACTGCTGCAGAAGAAGTGCTTCGAAGCAGGTCTGATTCTGGAGCGTGGCGGTCGTCACGGTGCAGTACTGCGTCTGTTGCCGTCACTGCTGATCACCAACGAAGAGCTGGCGATTTTCCTGGATAAATTTGAGCAGGCGCTGATTGGCGCTGGCGTCAAACCTGTTTGATTGGAAGAGTAAATGTCTGAAGTAAACCCGATTCTGGCCGCCTCTGCACAAAGCATTGAGGCGTACCAGCAGGCGATTGCCCAAAGCAGCGCCGCGGTTGTGCAGTGGCTGCAACAGCCTGAGATGTATCAAGGCAAAAGCGTTGCCGAACTGCGCGAGCGTATCACGCTCGACTTCAATCCAAACGGCCTGGGTAACCAGGCCGCGATTGAACGCGCGATTGAGTATTTCCTGAAAGACAGCCTGTCAGTGCACCACCCACAATGTGTGGCGCACCTGCACTGCCCTAGCCTGGTCGTTAGCCAGGCTGCAGAAGTGTTGATCAACGCCACCAACCAGAGTATGGACTCATGGGATCAGAGCCCTTCTGCCACCATCATTGAGGTCAAACTGATCGAATGGTTGCGTGCACAGGTGGGTTACCCAGCAGGCGATGCTGGCGTGTTCACCAGTGGTGGCACACAAAGCAACCTGATGGGTCTGATGCTGGCGCGTGATGCGTTTTATCAGCGTCAAGGTCATTCAGTGCAGTTGGACGGCATCACTGGCGATCTGCGTAAGATCAAAGTGTTGTGTTCTGAGAACGCGCACTTCTCGGTACAGAAAAACATGGCGCTGCTTGGCCACGGCTACAATTCTGTGGTGCAGGTGAAGTCTGATCAGTTCGCACGCATGGACGTTAACGACCTGAAAGCCAAACTGGCGCAGGCCGAAGCCAATGGCGAGCAGATTCTGGCGATTGTCGCGACGGCTGGTACTACCGATGCGGGTGCGATTGATCCACTTCGCGAAATCGCGGGCATCGCGGCTGAGCACAACATTTGGATGCATGTCGATGCAGCCTGGGGCGGTGCACTGCTGCTGTCTGAAAAGTATCGTGACTACCTGGACGGCCTGGAGTTAGTGGATTCGGTGACTCTCGACTTCCACAAACAGTATTTCCAGACCATCAGCTGTGGCGCATTCCTGTTGAAAGACGAGCGTCACTATGAGCTGATGCGTTATCAGGCGGCTTACCTGAACTCTGAGTTCGATGAAGAAGCCGGTGTTCCTAACCTGGTTTCAAAATCTCTACAGACCACGCGTCGTTTCGATGCATTGAAACTGTGGATGGGTCTGGAAGCGTTGGGCCAGAAACAGTATGCCGCGATCATCGACCACGGTGTGACGCTGGCACAGGAAGTGGCGAAGTTTGTTGCGTCAGAACCACGCCTTGAGCTGGTGATGCAACCACAGCTGGCAAGCGTACTGTTCCGCTACCGTCCAGAGCAACTGACCGATACCGCGCAGATTGCTCTGTTCAACCAGCGCATCGGCGATGCTCTGCTGGATTCAGGCCGCGCTAACGTTGGCGTGACTGAAAACCAGGGCGTTACCTGCCTGAAACTGACGCTGCTGAATCCAACCGTGACGCTGGAAGACATCAAAGTCCTGCTGGCGCTGGTGGAGAAAACCGCGAATCAGTTGCTGAACGCGTAATTTCGCTTCAAACGAAAAGCCGATAACTGGCAACAGTCATCGGCTTTTTTATTGCCTGTCGATTGCCCAGCCCGTTCATTTTTGCTCACTCATCCCTCTCGAATAACAACCCATTTGGTTGATTGGCAGATAACGTTAGCACGATCAATGACGGTGCAAGTTGCACCGTCATAAGGCTCGTTCACGTGGAAAACTGCCTATCAGGTGTTGAAACACTCTCATTTACCCTCTGGCACGGTAATTGCTTATTACTGTCTACCGCATCCTGCACGTCAGGAACAGGCGCCGTAGTCTGGTAAGCGGTTTGTGGCACTCTGCCACTCCAATACATCGAATTCAGGCGAAGAAGCCCCACCGGCAATGCTGTCGGCGGGGCTTTTTTTATTGGAGTAAAATTATGAGCAAGTTAAAAGCGTGGTTTCAGGGACCTCAAGACATCACCGAAGCGGAAGCCGTGGAAGATTATGCCGTTGGGCGTGTTCCCTCCCACTATCGCTGGCCGATCCCGGCCATCATTTTAGTGTTACTGGGAAACTCGACCGCCATGTTTTGGTTCAGCCTCGGCGCGGATATGAGCTATCAGGTCGGCTGGCCGCTGCTGCTGTTACCTATCGCCTATATGGTGGTGTTTGCCACCATAATCGGTTCCTGCATTATGAAAATGGCCAGTAAAGAGGGCCTGTCGCTCAATCTGATGACGCGAGGCCTGGGCTTCGGATATATGGGGTCGGCTTTTACCTCGCTAATCTATGCCATCAACTTCATCTTTTACTTCTTGTTCGAAGGCACCATCGTGTCGCATGCCATTGCGAACTACGCGGGCGTCCCGGTTAACTCCTTCACGGGTATTGCGATTTTTGCATTAATGGGATTGGCGGCAATCTGGTTTGTGTGGAAAGGCATGTCGTCAATGCAGTTCCTGCAAACCTGGGGCGTGCCGATCTTCATCTTGCTGTTCGGTTTCTGCATCTGGCAACTCACGCACCATTATCCGTCTGTGGGCTTCAGTAGCTGGCAGCCTAAAGCTGAAGTCGACAGCAATGCGCTGTGGCTGGTGATGAACATGGCCAATGGACAGATTGTGTTTCAGGGCCTGATGGCCACCGATTATGGCCGCTTCGCTCGTCCTGGTATCAGCCATAAAGGCACGGCGACCATTATGCTGGGGATGCTGATTCCGATTGTGGTGGTGATGCTGTTCGGCGCCTTTATGGCCTATACCCTGATGCCACACATTCAGGGAGAGGATGTCTGGTCACTGGCATTAGATCCAGGCTTCGTCTTCCCGCTGATTATTGGGCTGACCGGCGTGCTGTTTGCTGTGATTACACAGATTCGTATTAACGTGCTGAACCTCTACTCCGGATCCATCGCATTGTCGAATACCATGGATATGGCGTTTAACTATCGTCCAGGCCGTCAATGGTGGATGCTGCTGGTCTGGCTGCTCGGCGTGGTGTTCTACGTCTGCAACATTCTGCAGTACACCGGCACTTTCCTGTCGATTACCGGCATTCTGACCAATACCTGGGTGTTCATTATCCTCGCTGACTATTATGTCTGCCGCAAAGTGTTGCACCTTGCGCCGTCTGATTTTGTCGAATTCCGCAAAGAGTATCTGTGGATGTGGAACCCCAGCGGCGTCATTGCCCTTTGCGTTGCGGTGGCCATTGGTGCCGCTGGCGTACTCGGTGTTTATCCTATGGTGTACGCGTCGTTCATCGCCATGCTGGTGGGGCCTCTGCTGCACGTTGCAATCAGCGTCGCTACGCGCGGTCGCTATTACTTCAAGACGTTCCCGCAAGATATGCAGACCAACTGGAAACCTTCTGATGCCTATCAGGGACCAAAGCCCGTCTTCAATCCATTGCTGAGTAAGGAGGCTGAATAATGAACGTTAAGGTTGCCACAATTCAGTTTGAACCCACGCAATTTCGCAAAGATGAAAACGTCACTCATCTGCTGCAACTTGCCAGCCAGGCGGCCCGTGATGGCGCGCGATTGATTGTCATGCCGGAAATGGCTACCACCGGTTATTGCTGGCAGGATCGTGCGGAAGTTGCACCTTTTGTAGAAACCGCTGATGGCGTGACCAGTCAGGCTTTCGCTGCTATCGCACGGGAGTTCCAATGTTATCTGGTGTTTGGTATGCCGGAGCGTGACCCTGTCACAGAAATCTATTACAACAGTGCTGTTTTAGTCGGCCCGCAAGGTGTGATTGGCGTTCATCGCAAAACCCACCCTTATATTTCTGAACCCAAGTGGGCTGCCAACGGTGATGCCGGGCATCAGGTCTTTGCCACCGAAATTGGTAATATCGCCTTGCTGATTTGCATGGATATCCATTTTATCGAAACCGCTCGCCTGGCGGCGTTAGGCGGCGCGCAAATTATCTGTCATATCAGTAACTGGTTGGCTGAACGGACACCCGCGCCCTACTGGTTAAATCGCGGTTGGGAGAATGGCTGCGCCTTAATTGAAAGTAATCGTTGGGGCTGGGAGCGCGGCGTACAGTTCAGCGGCGGCAGCTGTATCGTTGACCAGAATGGCATCGTTCTGGCTAGCCGTGATAGCGGCGATGGCGTGATAGCAGCCGAGTTAACGCTGTCTGCGGAGAATCCTTCACTGCGCAAACGACGCCCTGAGCTGTATCAGCGCCTGATGACCAATACCTTTATGTGGAATCCGCAGGATTTCTTTGGCTTGTACGGCGGCGATCCCCTGCCTGCCGCCAAAGATTCACGTATCGCTGTAGCGCAGTTTCATCCGGCCAATAACATTGCTGAAAATCTTTCGGTGATCCGTCATTGGGCCGAACAGGCAAAATCACGCGGTGCTGAACTGCTGATTTTGCCAGAACGAGCGCTGACAGGGGGCGAAGGTAAGAATAATGCGCTTACGCTAAACGATGCGCCAATTCAGAGCCTGCTGAAACTGGCGATTGAACTGGATATCGCGTTGTTAACTGGATTTGCCGAGTGCGAAGGTCAGCAATTTTATAACAGTGCGCTGCTGGTAAGCAGCGCGGGGTTGAACGCGCACTATCGACAAATTCACCTTAGCGAAAACGATAAGCAATGGGCCAGTGCAGGCAATCAATGGGTGACCTGCGATCTACCCTGTGGACGCGTGGGAATTCTGCTGGGTGAAGATTTGCTGGTACCAGAGGCAGCACGCATTCTGGCACTGGAAGGGTGCGACATCATCGCCTGTCCCGCCCTGCTCAACACGCCGATCCCGCTGGCGCATACGGGGACGGAGATCCCGCACGCCTGGCCGATTCCGCGCGGTGCCGACCCGTATCACTGGCTATTACCTCGCGTACGCGCGGGCGAGAATAATGTCTGGCTGGCCTTTGCCAACTGGACGCCAGCGACCGGCATGAGTTTTGGGCTGAGCGGTGTGTTTGGCCCGGATACGTTTGCGTTTCCACGTACCGAAATCAAAGTGCCGGGCACGGATGGCTTGGCGGTGCTGGATATGACTACCGGGTCAGCGGAAACCGCATATCCTAATCATGTAGTGAGACGAAAGGATTTGGTATTGATGCGCCAGCCGCACTATTACACCCCACTGGTCATGCCGTCCAGCCAGTAAACACAAGGAGCGGCCTGTTATGACTGTCGTGGTCTTCAACGGTGCAACAGTCGCTCTTATTAAAGCTGATGTAAGTCGTTATGTTCTGGCGGCCACCCTGCCGCCAGAACAGGAAAGACGTTTAATCACCAGGAGACTCTATGTCTGCCACACCCCCGCCAAAGAGTGTCATTCCGATTGGCATCCTTTACTCCGTATCCGGCGATTATGCCGTGATCGGCCGCGAAATGCTCAACGGCATCCTGCTGGCGATTGAAGAGATCAACGCCAACCCTGATTATCACTTCACCCTCGCGCCAGTGGTGCGTGACCCTGGCGGTTCGCTGGATAAATATTATGACGACTGCCACGACTTACTTTATCGCCACGGTGTACGTCATGTGATTGGTTGCTACACGTCAGCGGCCCGCAAAACCATTCTCCCGCTCATCGAATCTGCCAACGCTCTGCTGTGGCACTCCGCACGCTATGAAGGTTTTGAAAGCAGTAACAGCGTAATTTATCTGGGGGCGACGCCCAATCAGCATGTGTTGCCGCTTCTGAACTGGCTGTTGCAGCAGCAGGATGTCGCGATGTATCACGTGGGGTCGAATTACGTCTGGTCATGGGAGATGGATCGCATCACGCGTGAAGCGGTCATCCCGGCTGGTGGCAAAGTATTAGCCAGCAAGTTACTGCCGCTCGGTGAAGAGAATGTCGATGAGCTGATTACCGATATTATCGCGCAGCGGCCCAGGGTGCTACTCAACACCATGGTGGGAAAAAGTGCGTACAGTTTCTACCGTGCCTGGCATCGGGCCAGCCAACAGCAGCCCTGGCTCAACGACGTCTTAAAGTTAAGCCTGACGCTGTGCGAGCCGGAAGTGAACATGATTGGCGCAGAAGCTCTTGAAGGATATCTGGTCTCAGCGAGTTGGTTTCAGTCCATCGACAGTGCCGCCAACCACGATTTTTTACGCTGCTACCGCCAGCGTTTTGGCGAAGACGTGTCCCCCTCCGTTGACAGCCAAAGTGCCTGGTTGGCGGGACACCTGCTGGCGCGCGCTATCAACCGTCAAGGTGATGCTGACGTTGAGGCCGTGCGTGCTGCCGTGCTTAAAGATGAGATGGATTCCCCCGCCGGACCGATCCGAATTGATGCCGATAATAATCACAGCTGGCTGACGCCGCATCTGGCGCGCTGTCATGATGGCAAGCTAGAAAGTTTTTGGCAGGCACCACAACCGGTAAAGCCTGATCCCTGGTTAGCCTGGACCGATCTCGATAATCTGAATCAGGATGGAGAGCGCACATGAGCCGAAAAAACGTGCAAATGCGCGGACTCAAAGTGTGCGTGATGGGCTGTGCGGATCGTGATAATCATCACCTGGAGCAACAATTTTCCCGTATGGGCATTCGGGGAGAATTTTTCCCGGCCTTCCCAGATGAAGAGCAGCTCGTCGGGCAACAGTTACTGGTGTTCGATGGCGACAACCCAGCGCTGTTTCATCCCACCAACAAATTGCCCTGGCCGCCCTTACCTAAAATTGCGCTCACCGCGATGGAAACACCTTCGCGACTGCAGTGGATCACTGAGCAGAAAATTGACAGCTATATGCGTAAACCGGTGCGCTTCGACGGCGTGATGACTGCCTTCACGCTGGCGCTTGAGAGTGCAGCGCGTTTTGCCCAACTGGAACAACAACTTAAGCGTCAGGAGGAACGTCTGCGCGCGCGCAGGTACCTGTTCTCCGCGCAAATACAGGTGATGCAAGCGTTTCAGTTAGGGGAAGATGATGCTTACAACCTACTACGTCTTGCGGCCATGGCGCAGCATATGACGATTGAGAATCTCAGCTGCGAATTTTTGAACAACAAAACATCCTGGCTAAATCTGCTTAAAGCACTAGCATTTGAAAAACGCTAACGTTGTATTTTCACAAATTGGGAAGAGTGTGAAATAGAATGAAAATTGTGATTTTTCTGACGATTCTAATCGCTGGCCTATTGCTTATACCCGATAGTCTGGTCGGCCAATCAGTGAGCGCACACGGTGATGGTGAAGCCGCGATGGATCAATACGATTTCACCCTACTGTTGATTAAGGCAGCCATTTCTGCACTCATTGCCCTGGCGGTATTGCAGATTATGCGCCGGGTGCGCTGATTCAACAGACACACCTCCCTGTGCGGCACGCTGAACTATTGAGGAATTCGCGCGATCACCTTGATTTCAAAATCAAACCCCGCCAACCAGTTGACCCCCACTGCCGTCCAGTTTGGGTACAGCGCTTCACCAAAATGCCGTAAACGTACCTCATTCACGATGGCAAATTGGTTTTCAGGATCGGTATGAAAACTGGTGACATCCACCACATCACCCAGCGTACATCCCGCTGCTTTCAGCACGGCCTGCAGGTTTTCAAACGCCAGATTAACCTGACCTGCAAAATCAGGTTCCGCAGAACCGTCCTCCCGACTTCCTACCTGCCCCGAAACAAATAACAGGTCTCCGGAACGTATTGCGGCAGAATATTGGTTAATTTCATACAGCGCCTGACGTCCCGCTGGAAAAATGGCATTGCGTTTGTTCATAATCGCACTCCTGATGGAAAAAAAGGGTGAAACCGGGTAGCTAAGCCGGTTATCGCTTTAACATACGCCGCGTATGTATTAATATGGATAACATACGCATCGTATGTCAATGCAAATTTTGGGAGTTGCTATGGCAGCCAAACGGCGAACAGAACAGGTAGAAGAAACGCGGGCAAAATTGATTGAGGCTGCTCGAAGGGCCTTCGCAGAGAAAGGATATAACGCCGCATCAATGGATGATTTGACCGCTGAAGCAGGGCTGACGCGGGGAGCGCTTTATCACAATTTCGGCGATAAAAAGGGCCTATTACAAGCCGTTATCGACCAGATCGACGCAGAGATTTTGGTGCAGATGCATGCCGCTGGGCAGCAGTTTGAATCAAAGTGGCATGCCTTTCTGGCAGAAGCGATAACCTACATTGAGATGTCACTGGAGCCAGAGGTGCAACGCATCATGCTGCTTGATGGTCCCGCTGTGCTCGGCGATCCTTCACAGTGGCCCAATCAGACTGCCTGTCTGCGCACCACTGCAGACAGGCTCTCTGCACTGATTGCAGAGGGCACGGTGAAGCCGATGGATACTGAAGCGGCCGCACATTTAGTCAATGGCGCCGCATTAAATGCCGCGCTGTGGATTGTCGCCTCCAGCGAACCGGTAGCTGCGCTTCCGCGCGCGGTTGATGCGTTTCGCGTATTGATGTCCGGACTGCTGGTTAACCCGCCTGCTGCTGCGCATTGAGTTCGCGCACATAGTCGAGGAAGGCTTGTAACGGTGCCGGGATCAGCCGGCGATCGTTATAGTAGAGCCACAGACCGGAAAATCTCTGCCACCACTCAGGTAAAATCGGCTGCAAACTACCGTCATTCAAGGCGGGTTTGATCCAGTCTTCGAACAAATAAACCACTCCCACGCCTGCAACAGCAGCAGAAACCGTGAGATCCATTGCCGCGCCAATACTGCAAATCAATGGACCTTTCGGCTGTAAGCGCACGACCTCATCCCCATTTTCGAACTCCCAATCGGCAATGACACCCGTCGCGTAGCGACCATACAAGCAGCGGTGCTTCATTAAATCGCGGGGGTGTTGCGGCATGCCATGCTTCGCCAGATAGCCAGGCGCAGCGGCGGCAGCAAAACGTTGGCTGCGCGGACCAATTGGCAATGCCACCATATCCTGTTCAAGGTGGTCATCGTAACGAATACCGGCATCACAGCCATCGCGGAAAATATCCTGCACGTTGCTCTCCGCCACGACCTCCAACTGAATGGCGGGATAGCGCTCAAGGAAGCCAGGCACGATGGAGGGCAGCACCAACCGGGCAGCGCTAACGGGGACATTCAAACGCAGTGTCCCTCCCGGCGTATTACGAAAATTATTCAGTGCATCCAGAGCAGCATCAACTTCGTTCATCGCTGGCATCAAGCGCGACATTAACGCTCTGCCCGCTTCGGTGAGCACCACGGTGCGTGTGGTGCGGTTAAATAACCGAACGCCTAGTTGTTCTTCCGCTCGTCTTACGGCGTCACTTAAACGAGAAGGATTGCTTCCCGTCATGCGGGCGGCTTCACGAAATCCGCCCGCTTTTGCCACGGCCACCACCGCATGTAGCAGTGCAATATCCAATGCCATTGTTCGCCATTCCGCACACTGTGTCCTGATTTCACCGGATAGTTGCACAGCCATGCGTCGATTACAATCTGTACACACATCGACGAAGGAGGTTTCCATGTCTCACAACGCAAATACCTATACTTTGGGTGATCGTCAGGTTAAACGCCTCGGTTATGGCGCCATGCAGCTGGCCGGCAAAGGCGTGTTTGGGCCGCCAGCCGATGAGAATCGGGCATTACAGGTACTACGTGATGCGGTGGCTGGTGGCGTGAATCATATCGATACCAGCGACTTTTATGGCCCGCACATTACTAACCAACTGATAAAGAGAGCTCTGCATCCCTATTCCGACGATCTGGTGATCGTCACCAAAGTCGGTGCTCGTCGTGATGCGAAAGGAGGCTGGTTGCCCGCTTTCTCGCCCGATGAGTTGACTCAGGCGGTAGAAGACAATCTGCGCCATCTTGGTCTGGAGGTGATGGAAGTCGTGAATCTGCGTTCGATGCTCGACGTGCACGCACCTGCAGAAGGCTCACTGGAACCGCAGGTCGAAGCGATGATCAAGCTTAAAGAGCGCGGACTGGTTAAGCATATTGGTCTGAGCAACGTAACGGCCAAACAAGTGGAAGATGCGCAGAAAATGACGCCCATCGCCTGTGTGCAGAATCTCTACAATCTGGCAAATCGCCAGGATGAAGCGTTGGTCGATCAACTGGCTGCGCAGGGCATTCCTTATGTGCCGTTCTTCCCATTGGGTGGTTTCTCACCGCTGCAATCCGAGCAGCTTACCGCCGTGGCCGAAGAGTTGAATGCCACTACATTGCAGGTTGCCCTGGCCTGGTTACTTCAGCGTTCGCCAAATATTCTGTTGATTCCTGGCACATCATCACCAGAACATCTCCAGCAGAATCTCGCCAGTGGCGATCTGGTGTTGAGTGCCGATGTCGTGCAGCGTTTAAACGGCATCGCTTAGTCTTGAATGACGCGGCCCCCGGGCCGCCTATCGCCAGGATTACAGCCGTACACGTCTACGAACGCGCTAAAATCCCGCTCTCCACCAGACATGCCTTCAATACACCAAACGCATCCTGACACTGACGTTCATCCACGCAGGCATAACCCAGCAGCAAGCCCCGTCGCTCTTGCTGGTGCATGTAATATTGCGACAACGGTCTAACCTTCACACCGCGCCGCAGCGCCAGTGCGGCAATCGCCACATCATCACATCCAGCCGGTAAGTTCACCACCAGATGCAAGCCCGCCTCATGATTGACGCGCGGCATAAAATCAGCGCCAAGATAGCGCTCAATCAGACCCGCTAAAAAGCGACGACGCTGGCTGTAGAGTTTGCGCATACGGCGGATATGCGCCATGTAATGCCCTTTCTGGATAAATTCCGCCAGCGCCCGCTGCACCAGCAGATGCCCGCCACGATAGAGTTCCGCCGCCGCAACGCGCAAAGGTTGAGCCAGCGCTTTTGGCACCACCAGATAACCCAGTCGCAGTGCTGGATAGAGCGTTTTGCTGAACGTGCCCATGTAAATCACCGGTGCATCGGGCTCAAAACCTTGCAGCGAGGGAAATGGCTGCCCCGCGAAGCGAAACTCACTGTCGTAGTCATCCTCTATCAACCAGGTTTTATGTTTGCTGGCTAAATCCAGCAACTGCTTACGTCTTTCAAGGCTGAGATGAACGCCCAATGGGTATTGGTGTGACGGTGTCACAAATATCACTTTTGGCGCCCGACTGCGCGGCGGTAAGTCAGGAATAATGCCCTGATCATCGACCGGCATGGCCTGTATTTTCAACCCATTGATGCGTAAAAGATTACGGGTTCCCCAGTAGCCAGGCTCTTCAATCCACGCGGTATCACCCGGATCGCAGAGTACGCGCGTGACCAGATCAACCGCCTGATGGATGCCTTCGGTGATGATGATTTGATCCGCATCCGCACGCACCGATCGGGCCACGCTGAGATAGTCCGCCAGTGCCTGTCGCAATAGCGGACAGCCGCCATTGCTGCTGTAAATTAGTCGATCAATATCAGGCTCGCGATTTAATCGCGCCTGAATCTGGCTAAAGAGTTTGTGCGGAAACTGCGTCACGTCCGGTGCGCCTGGCACAAACGCGCCCCATTGATAAGGCGAGGCGTTGGCATGGCCCAACAGCGATGCACCGCGTTTAGAAATCGCCGCCGTTTTCACGCTCAGCGGCAGCGTCAGGTCATCGCCGCGCGGGCTGTTTAAACACCCTTCAGGCAGCGTTTCGGCGATCCAGGTTCCGCTGCCGGTGCGCGCGGTAACATAGCCCTGTGACATCAAATTTTCATAAACGTTAAGTACGGTATTACGTGACACCGATAATTCCCGTGCCATATCGCGCGTGGCCGGTAATCGCGTGGCGCGTGGAAAAATCCCCTCAACAATCGCCGCCTGCATACACGCCAACAGACGCTGCTGCAACGTTCCTTCCGGCATAAACTGCAAACGTTCTAATACATGATCGGCGTACAAACTCCGCAATTGGCTCCATCCTTTTCTATAAAAGTGGCTCTGGCAACAAACCTTAGCGCAGGGATAAATAAGCGTGTTTGTCGTGATTTGTAAAGACGCTTATCGCTAAGGAAAGGTTATGGAAGGTAAAAACAGCCAGCTGCAGCAACGCAAAGATGACGCACTCCCACGTGGCACCGGTAATCTTTGCCAGTGGTATGTCGATCAGGCAGAGAATGCGACGTTGCGTGACGTTGAAGGCAACAGCTGGATTGATTTCGCTGGTGGTATCGCGGTGCTCAACACCGGCCACCGTCATCCGCGCATCGTGAAAGCCATCGCGGAACAGTTAGAAAAATTCACCCATACCGCGTTCCAGGTGACGCCTTACGAGAGCTATGTCGGCCTGGCAGAGCGCATCAACAGCGTGGTGCCCATAGCCGGTAAAGCCAAAACCGCCTTTTTCTCAACCGGTGCTGAAGCGGTTGAGAATGCCGTTAAAGTTGCGCGCGCCGCCACACGCCGTCACGGCATTATCACCTTCGGTAACGCGTTCCATGGTCGTACGTTTATGACGATGGCGATGACCGGCAAAGTGGCCCCCTATAAGCGTGACTTTGGCCCGATGCCTGCTTCCGTGTGGCACGCTCGTTACCCCAACAACGTGACCGGTATCAGCGTTGATGATGCTTTGGCGAGCCTGCAAGACATCTTCACTCAGGACATCGCGCCGCAAGACGTGGCAGCCATTGTGCTGGAGCCAGTACAAGGCGAAGGCGGTTTCCACATCGCCCCTGCTGAGTTCTTCGTTCGCCTGCGCCAACTGGCCGATCAACACGGCATTCTGCTGATTGCCGACGAAGTGCAAACCGGCTTTGGTCGTACTGGCAAGCTGTTTGCCATGGACCATTACACCGTTAAACCAGACTTGATCACTATGGCGAAAAGTCTGGCGGGCGGCATGCCGTTGTCTGCGGTGAGTGGTCGCGCAGAGATCATGGATGCGCCTGGCCCCGGTGGATTGGGTGGCACTTACGCCGGAAACCCGCTGGCGATTGCCGCCGCGCATGCGGTGCTGGACATTATTGCTGAAGAACTACTGTGTGAGCGCTCAGTGAAACTGGGTGCGCAACTGGTCGAATTCCTCAATGAGGCACGTCGCCACTGCTCTGCGATTACCGATATCCGCGCATTAGGTTCGATGGTCGCGGTGGAGTTTGCCGAGGCGCAAACCGCTCAGGCCATCCAGCAACACGCCATGGCGCGCGGTTTACTGTTGTTGACCTGTGGTCCGCAGGGCAACGTGATTCGCTTCCTTTATCCGCTCACTATTCCGGATGCGCAATTCAGCCAGGCGCTGGAGATTCTCAGCCACGTGCTGAGCGCGCACCAGGATTCGTAGGCCCCCAGCTTAGCCAGCCCGTATGCGGGCTGGTCATCCACCTGCTGCAGCCAGGCTGTGTCAAATCACAGCCCGAGAGACAATCTGGAGAAAACAATGAGTTCACAGAATGCCGATGCGCTTGCGCAAGGCTTAAAGCCGCGTCATGTCCGCATGTTATCCATTGCCGGTGTGATAGGTGCCGGACTGTTTGTCGGTTCCGGTCATGCTATCGCCGAAGCAGGCCCCGCCGTGTTACTGGCCTACATCGCAGCCGGTGCGCTGGTGGTGCTGATTATGCGCATGTTAGCGGAAATGGCCGTTGCCTCACCGGACTCCGGCTCTTTCTCCACCTATGCAGATAAATCACTGGGACGCTGGGCCGGATTTACCATTGGCTGGCTCTACTGGTGGTTTTGGGTGCTGGTCATTCCGCTTGAAGCCAATGCCGCAGGCACGATATTGCACAGTTGGTTCCCGCAGATTGCCGTGTGGGAATATACCCTGGCGATCACCACGTTTCTGACGGTCAGCAACCTGTTCAGCGTGAAGAATTACGGTGAGTTCGAATTCTGGTTTGCGCTGCTGAAAGTGGTCGCCATTGTCGCCTTCCTGATTGTCGGCAGCCTGGCGATATTCGGCCTGATGCCCGGTAGCAGCACACAAGGCATTTCCCATCTCTATGACACGCACGGGTTTATGCCAAACGGCATCGGTGCCGTACTGGCTGCCATTCTGACCACCATGTTCTCCTTTATGGGAACGGAAATCGTCACCATCGCGGCAGCGGAATCACGTGAACCGAAAAAGCAGATAACGCAGGCCACCAACTCCGTGATCTGGCGTATTGCGCTGTTTTATTTGCTGTCGATCTTCATTGTTATCGCGCTGGTGCCGTGGAATACCCCATCGCTGATGAAAGCCGGTTCGTATCAAACGGCGATGGAGATGATGAATATTCCTTACGCACGGCAAATCGTCGATGTAGTGGTGTTGATCGCGGTGTGCAGCTGTCTTAACTCTGCGCTTTATACAGCTTCACGTATGCTTTACTCGCTTTCCCGTCGTCAGGATGCACCCGCCGCTGCATCAAAAACCACGCGCAGCGGTACGCCCTGGGTTGCAGTCATCGCCTCAACTGCCGCTGCATTTCTCGCGGTGATCGCCAATTATCTGGCACCCGCAGCGGTATTTGAGTTCCTGCTAGCCAGTTCCGGCGCGATTGCGTTACTGGTTTACCTGGTGATAGCGGCCTCGCATCTGGTGTTGCGCAAAAAGCGCGAGGCACGGGGTGAGATCTTAAGTTATCGCATGTGGCTGTTCCCAGGCTTAACCTGGGCAACCATGGTGTTCATCGTGGGAGTGTTGGTCTCAATGCTGTTTATGCCGGCGCATCGCTCTGAGATCATTGCCACCGGTCTACTCACGTTGGCGGTGTTGATCACCAGCCGCATCGTGCATCGTAAGCGCGCTTTGCGTGAGCGCGAGGCGTTAGTGGCAGTGCGATCATAATGCCAGAAATTTCCGGGCTGGGAGGCCCGGAAGCCTTACTCATATTGCACATCGATACTGATCGACTCTTCCGGCACGTTAATCACCACAACGCATTTATTCCACACCGGCTTGCCTTCGGTCATATCGTGCTCAACGAAGTAGTGTTGGAAATCTTTCAATGCTTCAGTTAAATCACCAATTGCCTGTGCATCCGGTTCAAACCAGTCTGGCTCGCCGTTTTCATCCAGATAATCGAACTGGTATTCACCGCCCTCGTCATCGGCAAACAGTTCAGCTTTTACGATTAATTCGCGTGCACCTTGCGGTCCACAGCTGAAAACAATCATCGCGATGCGGCGGTAAAGGTCTTCATAGGTCATGGCAGTGTATTCCTGTTTTTGGTGAGTTCCCGTGGGCAGCGTTCGTCATGGATGGCATAACAACGTTACCGAGGGCTCTTATTGACTTTAAGGCTGATGAGAAGAGAATGAGGCTCTTCGAACAGTAAATTGAAAAAAATGGAGTTTATCATAGCCTGTTCCGCGCGTTTCCCCCGTATAGCTACCGTGAAAAAAATGGCCACGCTATTGGCTGCGCTGCTTTTAGCCAGCTGCAGTTCCGAGCCGCCTAAATCACTGGTCACCCCGTTCCCGACAGTGACACCGAAACCACATCCTGTTCAGCCCGTTGCCAGCGCAGAACCGGTGCGTGGTGTGTGGCTCACCACGGTGTCGCGCCTTGACTGGCCACCCATAGCCTCAGTGAATGCCTGCCCGGCAAATCGCATCAGCCAGCAACAAAAGGCGCTGACCGATAAGCTGGATAAACTCAAAAGTCTCGGTATTAATACCGTCTTCTTCCAGGTGAAACCTGACGGCACGGCACTGTGGCGTTCTAAAATCTTACCCTGGTCAGATATGATGACCGGAAAGATTGGGGAAGATCCCGGTTACGATCCGCTGCAGTTTATGCTGGATGAAGCACACAAACGCGGTATCAAAGTGCATGCGTGGTTTAACCCTTATCGCGTTTCCACCAACGTGAAACCCTCGACGGTGGCAGAACTCAACAACACACTCTCCCTGCATCCAGCCAGCGTTTTTGTGCTCCATCGTGACTGGATCCGCACCGCAGGTGATCGCTTTGTGCTGGACCCAGGCATTCCTGATGCCCGCGACTGGATTACCAGCATCGTGGCGGAGGTGGTTGCAAATTATGATATCGATGGCGTGCAGTTTGATGACTATTTCTATGCGGAATCGCCCGGCTCAACGCTGAATGACAGCACCACCTTCCGCCAGTATGGTCAGGGATATGCCTCAAAAGCGGACTGGCGTCGTCACAATACCCAGCAGCTGATTGAACAAGTGTCCCGCACCATTAAGCAGTTAAAACCGCATGTCGAATTCGGCGTCAGCCCTGCCGGCGTTTGGCGCAACCTGTCACACGATCCTGCGGGATCAGACACGCGCGGCGCGGCGGCCTACGACGAAGCTTACGCCGATACACGCAAATGGGTGCAGATGGGCCTGTTAGATTACATCGCGCCACAGATCTACTGGCCATTTTCACGCCAGGCTGCACGTTATGATGTGCTCGCGAACTGGTGGGCCAATGTAGTCAAACCCACGCACACCCGGCTCTATATCGGTGTAGCGCTTTATAAAGTCGGTGAAATCTCCAAAATGGAGCCAGACTGGACCATTAATGGTGGTGTGCCGGAACTGAAAAAACAGCTCGACCTTAATGACTCTGTGCCACAAATTAACGGCACTATTCTGTTCCGCGAAAACTACCTTAACCAACCGCAAACTCAGCAGGCGGTGAATTATTTACGCAGCCGTTGGGGAAGTTAAGTTTCAAAACAACGCCGGGAGTTTCTGCTCTCTCGGCGTTGTTAACGATGTAGTGCTCTAACATTGATTAATAAAACCGATTTTTATTCGCACAGACCAGAGCTTTGATATTTTCATTCTGAATCATTATTCTTCTGTTATATACGTGGCACTCTTGCAACACCTGAATTAACGTTTCCATACTGTCAATATTAGAACTTAAATTCAGGTACATTGCGTTATTCATTTCATACGCACACACAATCGATTTTAGCCTTTGCACTAATGCTCCGTCTCTGATAAAAGCATGCAAAACGGGTGATATCCAATACGCTAACTCAACGATATCCGCAATTTTCTCTTCCAGACAACGTATTACTGAAGATCGATCAATAAAACAGGCATCTTTCCAGATTGGTTCGTTATGCGCTACGCGATTTCTTAATACCCTGACGGCTTCCACTCTACGACGAATAATATCACGTTGTTTAAACTGCCTGTTTTTACCTGTTACCATCGGCATTTTCTTGAACGCAGTGGCGAAACCCTTTGGCCAAAGATATCCCTTACTGGCATCGCCATCATAAAAACTCTTATCAAGAATATGCTCCCATACACTGAAATCAGTCTGAGAAATAATCTGATCCAGGGTCGGGGTGGCGAATGTATCTTTGCCTAATTTTTTCTGCAGCATCTTCCGTGCGTTTCTTTCAGCTTTTACTATGCCACTCTCAAAACTTTTAACTTTAGCAGACTTAACCAGTTTATCTTTACCATCACATTTAACATCAGAGTTTATCTCACAACTCAAACTGTAGGGGATGACGTTAAACCAATGTACATTATGTTCAGTTGTAATATATTTCTTACCTGCTTCGTTTATGGCATTACGTAAAGCGACTTCAATCAATTGTATCAGACTACAAAAAGCACCTGACAATTCAAGATTCCAGCTATACAGACCAAATAACTCCGCATCATCAGCAATAGTAAATGTGGAACGATAGCTTGATAGGCGAGCAGAAGAGGTTAGCTTTACCATATCGGTAAAATCAAAATTTTTAGGCATGTGATGCTTTATCCAATTTCCATATCGTGGAAGACGTTATACCGCTGATGTCTATTCGGCGATATTGCAATCTTTAATTTATGCGATTAGAATTCCATTTGTAGCTAGTCTGACGTTCTTCTCCCGACTCGTACGGTGCCAGATCCAAGACATGAAGCGCAAGAATCAATGCCCCAGCCAAGCTGGGGCTTCTTGTTTCCAGGATGTAATCAACGTCAGCGCGACTGTTCAACTCCCGCCAAAGCCTCTTCGCTCTGCATCAATGCAAAAAACGATTCCAACTCGCGCAGCATCATCGATGCGGCAATCGACAATTGACGCTGTGGCGCCACACACAACGACAACGTGAAGGGTTTCAATACCGTGTCGATTAGCGGAATGAACTTCAATTCTCCCCGGCGATACTCGTCAACAATATCCAGCCAGCACATCAAACTGATGCCTACCCCATCACGGACCAGCGAGCGCAGCATATGAATGTTATTGGTTCGGCCAACTTCATTCAGGCGAATACCGGAACTGTTTACCAGCGCTTCCAGCGGATCGGCCAACATCAGGGGCGCGGCAGGAACGATAAACGGCCAGGATTCACAGTGGCTGAAGCGGATAGATTCCAGATTTGCCAGCGGATGTTGACTGCTCACCACAATTCCAAGCCGTAAATCAGCAAAGGACTTTACCAACAGCTCACGCGAACTTTGCGGGTTCAACATGATGCCGAAATCTGCATCTCCGGCGGTTAGCGCATTGGCAATATGGATATTGCTCATGGTGGTGAGTGTGAAGGAAATGCCGGGGTACTCTTCGCGAATCCGTTGCAGGATTGATGAAAAAAAGCCGCGATTTATCGCATCAATAGTGGCGATATGCACATGCCCGTGGCGGAGCCCGCGCAAATCATCCAGCTGGGTACAAACCCGACCAAACTCCCGCTGCCAGTTTTTCGCCGCATTGAGCAAAATCTCTCCCGCTGCCGTCATACGTAATCCTGATGGATGGCGTTCAAACAGCGGCATATCCAACTGCTCCTCAACGCGAAGGATCTGTCGATCAATGGATGAGGCTGAAACGTGCAACACCTCCGAAGCCTTGCGCAGTGAACCCTGGCGCGCCACTTCGGTGAAATACAGTAAAAAACGGGAGAAGGCGAACATAGTGGGTGCTCTCTTTTTTGCAACACATCATGCGAATTAAACAGATGGACGCTTACACGATGGCAAAATAATAATCGCAGCCAGGATAAAAACAAGGGTATGCGCGGCTTTAGCGCTGTGACATCTCTGTTCAGACAGGCTGATTATGAAATCAACACACCTGGCTGTCACCGTCATCGCAAAGCAGTCAAACGGTGCTGGCAACGTATTACTCACGCTGGGCAGTGCTAACGACCAGACGCTCCCGCATTTTACGCCGGGCGCACATATCGATGTGCATCTGCCCATCGGCGGTACTCGCCAATACTCGCTTTGCTCGACTGCTCACGCAGCGCATTATGAAATTTGTGTACGCCTCGATCCCGCTTCTAAAGGCGGTTCGCAGTGGCTGCATCATCAGTTGCACATCGGCGATGTGCTGACCATTTCGGCTCCTCGTAATCATTTCCCATTGCCACATGCCCCGCGCACCCTGCTTTTTGCGGCAGGCATCGGCTTAACACCGCTGTTAGTGATGGCGGAAGCGCTAGCTGTGCAGAAGGCTGATTTTGTGCTGCACCTTTATCTAAAGCGGCAGGATGAGCTGGCTTTTGCTCCACGTTTGGCACTTCTCGGCGACCGCGTGGTGATCCATTACAGTGATGAGGGTGACAGTCTTCGCACTCATCACCCTGCAGAGCTGGGTACACCGGAAAAGGGTGCATTGGTGGCCTGTGGCCCAGCGGGTTTTATGTCCCACCTGCAAAGCCTGGCGCTGGAATATGGCTGGCGCAGTGAGCAGATGTACAGTGAGCGGTTCAAACCGGACATGGCCCCACACCTTGCAGGCGACAGCTTTGAAATTGAGATCGCCTCCTCTGGGGCTCGTTTCACCGTCGGCCAGGCGCAAAGCATCGCTGAAGTATTGGAAAGTGCGGGCGTGGAAATTGAACTCTCTTGTGAACAAGGCATGTGTGGAGCCTGTATTACCGGCGTGTTGTCAGGTGAACCGGACCACCGTGATGAGGTGTTAAGCCAAAAAGAGCGCGCGGCCAATGATTGCATCGTGCTGTGCTGTTCACGCGCGCACTCGTCCGTCCTGGTGCTGGATTTATGAAAGTCTACACAGGTGTAACCGGGGCACGATTACCCCGCTGGCTATTAGCCGACAACTGGCCGATGCATAACGGTGCGCCACAGTTCGCCACCTTGCATTTCTCCTCTGAAGGTCTGCAATGCGAGCCTCAACAGGGTGCGCATCACGACTATTTATCGCTGCATGGCGCTTTGGTGCTGCCCGCGTTCATCGAACCCCATGCGCATCTGGATAAAACCTTCACCATTCAGCGCAGTCCGGCACTGCAACCGGGCTTGCTGGCCGCTATTACCGCAATGCATCAGGACCGCGAGCACTGGAGCCATGACGATCTGCTGCAACGCGCCCGGCGGGCATTAGACTGGGCAGCGGAAAGTGGCGTTAGCCAGTTGCGCACCCATATTGACTGGTTTACTCCCGATGCACCGCTCGCCTGGCAGGTCATCGGCGATCTCGATCATCCACTGTGCCGAATTGAACGTGTGGCGCTGGCGCCCCTCAGTTTCTTCACCAATGCCGCAGATGCCCAACACATTGCGGCACAG
Source organism: Pantoea sp. USMM079 (assembly GCF_037153115.1). Taxonomy (NCBI): domain Bacteria; kingdom Pseudomonadati; phylum Pseudomonadota; class Gammaproteobacteria; order Enterobacterales; family Erwiniaceae; genus Pantoea; species Pantoea sp. USMM079. Next base: position 376,612 of record NZ_JBBCKX010000002.1, on the reverse strand, counting down.
GTTGCCGTGAGCGGGCCAAGTGCACTGCTGGGCGGATTTATTCACAGCAGCAACTGGGATGCGCAAGCCTTTACCCATTTGATGCAGGCTGCCGAGCAGTGGCAGTTGGATATTGACCTGCACATTGATGAAGAGCTGAATGCGGATGCGCAAGGTATGCGCTGGCTCGCGAACTATCTGGAGCATCACCCTTTTAGTGGAAATATCACCTGCAGCCATAGCTGCGCGCTGACGCAACAGGACGATGCGTTGCAGATACTCGACCAGCTATCCCAGCAGCGTGTGACGCTGATCGCCCTGCCTATGACCAATTTATTGCTGCAAGACGCGGTACCCGGCCGCACGCCGCGCCAGCGTGGATTAACGCTGGTGAAAGAGGCGAGCGCGCGAGGCATTCCCGTGCTGCTGGGCGCGGACAACGTGCAGGACGCCTTTTGCCCCGTAGGCAGTTACGACCCGCTGGATACGTTGTTCAGCGGCCTGTTAAGCCTGCAACTGGGCGCTGCATTCGATGAAGCTTCCCAACTTATCTGCCATCCGCAGGCATTCAAGCAAAACGATTTAGTGATCTTTCCGCAGGCCGACGTCGCCAGCTGGCCGTTGCGTCAGCGTCAGCGCTATCGGTTAAAACAGGGTGTGCGTTATGGAGACGAGAGCAATGGCGCTTGATGAGGGAGCGGGAAAACCGCTGGCAAAATATGCCGCGTGGCGACGCGTGGGCGACTTTATCTTTCTCTCCGGCATTATTCCGGTGAACCCGCAGACTGCCACCATCGTGCGCGGTTACGGCGATATCCCGGAAGCTGCTCAACGATTACTTGGACGTACCGGTGAATTTTCGACGGATATTAAAGAAGGTCCGATTCTGGCACAGAGCTGGTACGTACTGGAAAGTATCCGCACCACCATTGAAAGCGCCGGCGGCCAGATGAGCGATGTATTTAAGCTGGTGCAGTACTTCCGCAATCTCGATCATTTTCCCCATTACAGTCGGGTGCGAAAGCAGTTTTTCCCCGATGAACCGCCGGTCTCCACCGTGGTGCAAGTCAGTGAAATGCTGCCGAGTCCGGACGTTTTAATCGAAGTTGAAGCCACGGCGTGGTTGCCGCAATAACACGAGGAATCTGTATGTTGCATGGTTACATCCCGGCAAACCGCTTTTTGCCGTATCTGAGCTGGACTGACATTGCCTCGCTGGACGATAAAGCCAACACGGTAATTGTGCTGCCAACCGGTGCTATTGAACAGCACGGTCCGCATCTGCCGTGCGCGGTGGACAGCGTGATTTCCTCTGGCGTGGTCGGTCACGCGATGGCGCGTTTACCGGCCGCGATACCGGCTTACGCTATTCCGCCCATCACTTATGGCAAATCCGATGAGCACCTGCACTTTCCCGGCACGCTAACGCTAACCGGTGAAACCTTGCTGCACACTATTTTGGAAATCGGCGAGTCACTGTATCGAGCCGGTTTTCGTAAGTTTTTAATGGTAAATGGTCATGGCGGCCAACCACAGCCATTGCAAATGGCGGCGCGCGAACTGCGCCTGCGTCATGGCGATATGATCATCATTATGCAGGACACCTTCAAAGTCCCGAACTGCGCCGAAAGCTTTATGGATGACAAAGAACGGCAAATGGCGATGCACGCCGGACACGCCGAAACCGCACTGATGCTGGCGCTGGCACCCGATACCGTCCAGATGAGCAAAGCGGTGGCGAATTATCCGCCTGAATTCCCCTGCCCGACGCTTTCAACTAATAAGCCGATGGCGGCGTGGGCTTCTTATGATTTTGGTCCAAGCGGTGTGATTGGCGATCCGTTGCCTTCCACCCCTGAGCAAGGCGCGGCCATTCTTGATTCTCTCGCCGAAAGCTGGGCGCAGGTGATCACTGAAGTGCACCAGATGGTCTGGGTGACACGCGCCGAACCGGCGTGGGGCACAGGCCAATGGCAGGGCAAGGTATTAGATCACAACGACGCTGCATCACTATTACAACCGCGCTAAACGGGGATCGACGATGATGAAAAAAATGAGCATGGTAGCCGCACTTTCACTGGCGCTGTCGGCCCAGATCATGGCGGCTGAACCCTTTACCTTTATGACCAACTGGTATGCCCAGGCGGAACATGGCGGCTTCTATCAGGCGCAGGCACAGAATCTGTATAAAGACGCTGGCCTGGACGTCACGATCAAAATGGGCGGCCCACAGGTGCACACCATGCAGTTGATGGCGGCGGGTCAGGCGGACTGTATCATCAGCGATAATATGCAAGCGCTGGAATCGTGGCAGCAAGGGGTTGAAGCCGTGCCCGTCGCCACCACCTTCCAGCATTCAGCCATCGCATTTCTCACCCATCCCGATGTGAAAGATAAAGCCGATCTGCAGGGCAAAACCTTCCTGCTCGCTGCAGAAGCCTATACCTCTTACTGGCCATGGGCACAAAGCGCGCTGAACCTGAAAAATGCCCGCGTGCGTCCATACACCTTCAGTATTCAGCCGTTCCTTGCGGATAAAACGCTGGTGCAGCAAGGGTATATCACCTCCGAGCCGTTTGCGGTGCAGAAAGCCAATGCCCAGGCCAACGTCTATCCAATCAGTGACTGGGGCTATCCACCGTACGGCAACAGCATTGTTTGCATGAAATCGACCATCGAGAAGCGCCCACAAGCTGTTGCCGCGTTCGTTAAAGCCTCGATGCAAGGCTGGAAAAATTATCTGCAGGATCCCAGCGCAGGCAATGTGCTGATCAAGAAAGAAAACCCGCAGATGAGCGATCAACAGATTGCCTTTGGTATCGCCCAGATGAAGAAATACCAGATGGTGACCGGCGGTGATGCGCAAACCGGAGGGATTGGCATTATTACCGAACCACGTCTCAAACAGACCTGGCAGCTGCTGGTGGACAACAAGCTAATCGATCCGGCTAAAGTCCCGTTTGAAGGTAGCTATACCTTGCAGTTCATTAAAGACGTCAAGGTCATGCCATGAACACCGCCAGCAAATTAACGCTGAGAAATGCTGATGCGCAACCGGTGCCGCTGCCTGCGGCACCCCCAGCGATTGAGGTGCTTTCAGCGGAGAAGATTTACCCCAATGGCACGCGTGCACTGCTGCCCGTGGATCTCACCATTCGTCAGGGTGAATTTGTCTCGCTGCTGGGGCCCTCCGGCTGTGGCAAAAGTACCCTTTTGAAAATGATCGCTGGGTTGATTGATCCGACAGACGGCAAGCTGATGCTATTCCGCCGCGATCGTCGTGAAAATCAGCGTGATCTTCCGCTCTCTTTCGTTTTCCAGGAAGCCACGCTGATGCCGTGGAGCACAGTGCATAAAAATGTGCGCCTGCCGCTGGATTTAGCCAACGTGCCACGCGCTGAAGCGGATACGCGTGTGCAAGAGATTCTCGAACTGGTGGGACTGGGCCAGTTTGGTCACGTTCTGCCGCGCGAGCTTTCGGGCGGCATGCAGATGCGCGTGTCGATTGCGCGCGGTCTGGTTACGCGCCCCAAAGTGCTGTTAATGGATGAACCCTTTGGTGCGCTGGATGAGATTACGCGCAACAAACTCGACAGTGACCTGCTAGATTTGTGGCAGGAACAGAAACTCACCGTGGTGTTCGTGACTCACTCGATTCAGGAAGCGGTGTTCCTTTCGCAAAGGGTGATCATGATGGCGGCACGTCCAGGGCGCGTGGTGGATGACATTCGCATTGAAACCACTCAGCCGCGCGACGATGAATTCCGCGTCAGCCAGCCGTTCACGCATTATGCGCAACAGTTACAACGTGGCTTGCTGGCAGCCAGTCAGGAGAGCAAATAATGAAACCACTCTCCGCCAGTTTAAAATTCCAGCAGTGGCTATTCCCGGCGATTGTCGCGGTTGTCATGCTGCTGTTATGGCAATTTCTGGTGACCACCTTTAAGGTGCCGACCTTTCTGGTACCTTCACCGATGGTGGTCGCGCAAAGTCTGGTGCAAAACTTTCCAACGTTGTTCATGTCTTTGCTCTATACCCTGAAGATCACCGTGATCTCCTTTGTGGTTGCGATTGTCATCGGCTCAATCATTGCCTTTCTGCTGGTGCAGAACCGCTTTATTGAAACGGCGTTGTTTCCCTATATCGTTTTTCTGCAAGTCACGCCGATTGTCGCCATTGCACCGTTGATCATCATCTGGGTCAAAGACACCACGCTGTCGTTGGTGGTGTGCGCCACACTGATGGCAGTGTTCCCGATCATTTCTAACACCACGCAGGGCTTACGAAGCGTTTCGCCCGGTTTGTTGAGCTATTTCAAACTCAACCATGCATCACGCATGCAAATTCTGCTGCGTCTGCGCATTCCTTCGGCGCTGCCCTACTTCTTCGGCGCATTACGCATCTCCAGCGGTTTGTCGTTGATTGGTGCCGTGGTGGCAGAGTTTGTCGCGGGCACCGGTGGCACCGATACCGGGCTGGCTTACCAGATTCTGCAGGCCGGTTATCAGCTTAATATTCCGCTGATGTTTGCCGCATTGCTGCTGATCTCTCTGGCTGGATTCCTGTTGTTCGCCTTGATGTCGTGGCTGACACGTCGGGTGCTGGCCGCCTGGCACGAGAGCGAGTTGAGTCCTGGTTAATCGACGTGGCGGCTGATGATTGCCGTTGCACATCGCTCTGATTTACATCAGGCGCGGCCTTCAGGCCGCCCTCCCCAAAATATGCATAGGATGTCCACATGTCTGATTCCGATCGCCAGTCTGCACTGGCGGCGCTGGTCGCGGCGTTGCCTGAACTTGACTGGATTAAAGAAGCACCCAAGGTTAAACGTCTGTCACGTGATTTCCACTGGTTCAGTCCGGTGCTGAAGCCGCAGTTGGAGGAGAAATTTGCGGAACTGGCGGTGCGCCCGCGCGATGAGACCGAACTCGCTGCGGTCGTCGCCGCCTGCGCCAAAGCCCGCGTACCGCTTAATTTGCGCGGAGGTGGCACCGGTAACTACGGACAACTGATCCCACTGGATGGCGGTGTGATGGTGGATATGACGCGGCTCAATGCCGTCACGGCGATGGGCAGAGGCACGGTGCGAGCACAGGCAGGCATTCGTCTTGGGGATTTGGAAACCTATACTCGCCCGCATGGCTGGGAGTTACGCTGCATGCCGTCCACATGGAAACTGGCTACGCTGGGTGGATTGTTTGGTGGAGGATTTGGCGGTGTAGGATCGGTCAATTACGGGCCGTTAGCCGCGCCGGGCAACGTGCTGTCAGTGCGCATGATGACCATGGAGGAAACGCCACGCATCATCAGCTTGCAGGCACCGGATGCGCTGCTGCTGCATCATGCTTATGGGAGCAATGGCATTGTGCTGGAGATCGAACTGGCGCTGGCCTCGCGCCACGACTGGGTTGAGCGTCTTGATACCTTCACCACTTTCGCTGCTGCGATGGCTTTCGCCGATGCGCTGGCGCGTTCACCGGGTCTGGTGAAACGCCAGATAGCGGTGTTTGCTGCACAAGTGATGGATTACTTCAGCGATTTGTCCGATGCCGAAATCAGCGGCATGCACGGCGTGATTTCAGTGGTGGGCTGCGAAAGTGATGTCCTGTTGCCCGCAATACTGGCGCAGCATGCGGGACACAATGCCCTGCGCTATGCAGAGGGTGAAAACAGCGGTCATTCACTGATTGAATATTGCTGGAACCACACCACGTTGCAGGCGCTCAAAATCGATAAATCCCTGACCTATCTGCAAACTGCGTATGCGGCTGAAAATTACCACCAGCAGGCGCTGATGATGGAATCACAATTATCGAGTGAAGTGATGTCTCATATTGAGTTTCTGCGTGATATGAACGGCACACTCACCTGCAGTGGATTGCCGCTAGTGCGTTACAGCACGGAGGAGCGCTTAAATGAGATTATGGATATTTACCGCAGCCAGGGTATTAAAATAAATAATCCGCATGTGATTCATATTGAAGATGGCAAACAAGGCATGGTCCGCGCCGATGTAGTCGCGATGAAACGCGCCTGCGATCCGCATAATTTATTAAATCCCGGGAAGCTACGAGGCTGGGAAGTGCGTGAAACGCTACCGGACGTGCATATCCAGGGCGTGAATTGATTCCCTGAATTAAATGATAAAAGCTGATCATCCTATGGTCAGCTTTATTTTTCTTTTAAACAAATCGCGTTAAATATAGGGTTCTGTTGCACTATTTAATGGAATGCTCCATTCATCACCATTAACCCGAACTTTCAAATAACGCCGGGTACGCCATTTGCCTGACTCGTACTCTTCGGGCTTACCCAGAATAAGCGTCCCGTTCAACAGCAACTCTTTATCGTTGTTGTAGCCTATCCCCACTTTTTCATTGCCAATCCAGTGTTGTTCGAAAGCCACCACAGGTGCGGCGTCCAGTTTTTTCGCATCAGCATCTGAACAGGCGGTATAGCTTTTACGGAAGATGAAACACAATCCCGCTTTATACCGATCCTTGCCGTTCGTTTCCACCTGCGCGGTAGCAAAACCGGTGTATTGCGCCAATTTAACGTAGAGCTTCGTACGGGTGGCACCGCCTTCAATGTGCACTTTCGTCACCGGGCAGGAACCTTCGCCATACCAACTGCCAATGGTATTGGCATCGTTGCGCGCTTGAAGGTAAATATTGGCAACTCCTTCTGGCGTTCGTCCAGAGTACTGAGTTTGCGTGGCGCTTTGCGATAATATTTGCGATGTCCCCACCACACGCACGTGTATCTGAGTCCCTTCATCGGAGAAATTAAATTCGCCAATGTAGAACCATTTCTCTTTATCGCTACGGTTATCCATATGGTGTTGCGAGGTAATATAATCGTAGTTTAGCGAGCCCTGAATGATGGCACCCCAATCCGATATTTCCATGACTCCGCGGTCACCCTCCGCCAGCAGTGACCAGGGTTCGATACCTGCGGTACTGTAATCAAACCCGGCGCTTTGATTATGAATACTTTTCTGAATGATCAACGCGCGGCAATAGCCCAATTTTAACGGATTAGTCGTTGATTCAATGGCCAACCCCTCTATCACCCACTGACCATTAGTTAAATCTCCGGCGAATTCTGAATGTTCAATCCAGCCATTACGAATAAAGGATTGGGTGCAGCGCGGTAAATCCAACACCGGCTTTAGGGTATTTTCTTGCAAATTGAAGTTGGATAATTCAATGGCCGTGCTGTGGTCCCAGGCACCGGCTGCACGATCGGACCAGCGCGCATACACAATGCTGTCCTGACAGCCTCTTGAATAAAACTGATCAATCTTACAATCCAGCGTATCGATCAGATCCAGTGCTCGTCCGCCCAGATAGCGAAACTCCATACTGCTCACGCGCAGAAACTGCCCGCCAGTAATAATGTTGGCGTAAAAACCGACTTTATTAAATGCGGTACCGCCGTCTCCGCCGTTATTAGAGCTCATGCCTTTCACCACAATGCCCGAAATCTCTGCATAGCGCGCATTCACTTTGAAAAAATGGAGTCCTCGTGGCTGGGTCTCCCAATTGAAAACCAACGTGGTTGTCGGAAAGTAGCCAAAATTGACATTGGCACCCGAGACTTTAAAACGGTTGATCTCTTTATCTGAGATGTCGAAAGTTGACATGCAAAACACCCCGGCCGTAAAGCGGATGCCGGCTGCGGGCAGCACGCGCTGCGACCAGGTAAACATGCGCCTTACAGCCGTAATACAATCGGTCTTGCCATCGGCAATCGCACCAAAATCCAGCACCGTGACAGTGCTGTAGTCCTGTATGACACGCTTCCAGCGCTTTTTGCCGGCAGTGATAAAAACAATCCCACCATCGTCTTCACTGGTGGTGTCGGTGGAGTCATAAACAAACACCCCTCCGCCCATTTTGCTGCCTTTGGTGTACTCCAGCACCGAAGCGATTTCCCCGGCGGATGTCGGTTCAGTAGCACGTAATTCATCAATGGTTTTTAACTGCACAACGGTACCCGTTGCGGCGTTGACGGCATTTTGCGGCGAGGTGTTATTGGACGTACTTACCATGGTGGACCCCTTAAATATTAAGAGAAAATAACTGCACCCATGGAGTATAAGTAGCTGATAGTTAATATGTTGATGCGGACCAGCTTAATCAGAGGAATTCCATAGCAGACAAGAACAGGTGACGAATCAAGATGATGATTGATGGAGTAAAGCGTAACGGCAACGCCGAATTTTACAGAATAATCGCAGTCCATTTATGGCTTGAGTCGGTAGCAAAAACATTATTTTCTGGGCAAGATTCTAAGTTGATACCTTAAGCCACTTACTGATTCATTCGCTTATCAGTGAAACAACAGTAAAGAAACCCTTGCGCCAGCAAAGGCTTTCTTGCTGGCGCAGCAGATCAAAACGTCGCGTTTACCCCGACATTCCAGGTCACCTGATGGTAATCGCTGTTACTGGCGACGGTGGACACGCCAGCAAAGGCATTGACCGTATCGCCTAATGGCACGTTAGCTCCGACCGCCAAATCCAGCCAGTTTTTATCACCCGCTTCAACCGTGCGCTCAAACGAGGTCTGGGTGGATTTCAAACCAGCACGTACGGTTGAATCCGTGTCACCAAACTGATGGTTATAACTGACCTGAGCCCACGGATTGACCACCCACTGTCGGCTATCGACGCGCCAGCCAATTGAACCGATCTGTGAGTGAAGCGTTTGATCAGAGAAACGCATCGAGGTGCTGCTATTGCCATTTTCCTCATAGCCACCCACGCGACCATAATCCAACGCATAGCTGACTACCGGGCCGGTTGTGATATGGTTCCCCAAGGGTAAATCCCAGCCGGTTTGAACCCGCATGCCCAGTAATTTACCGCTGCTGTTGCCTTGTTCAGTCCGGGTGGCAGGGCCGATGTTGATGTTACGCTCGATACTGTCGAAATCGAGATCGGCATAATGGAGATCGGCGTTGATCCAGCCTTGATCGAATAAGGTGAGCTGACTGTAGAGCGCCACCAGATTACCGCGCAGCTTGTAGTCATAGTTTGATGAGGGATCCATGCGCTGATTGCTGTTTGAGAACAACAAACCCGTTTGCCAGTTATCGGTCAATTGATAGCCGATCCCCAACGTCAGATTAGTGGTGTTTGCATCACCGTCGCTCCAGTCATTACCTTGATAATCAACGTGCTGCCCGGCGTAGCCACCAAACACCGTGAACTGTCCCGCGCTGGCCGGTTGCTGGCGCTGCTGTTGCAAATGCCCATCCAGCGTATTATGCATGTCGCGCGCCATCAGCAGCGTGGATTGCGACAGTGCCGCGACCTGTGCAGGAGCATCGAGAATCGATTGAATATAATCTGCCAGCATAGCGTGCACTGCCGGGCTGGGATGCAGGCGATCGGCAAACAGATACGCTTGTGCGCTACTAAAACCCGCATCAGAGGAGTGGCATTCATCTGCAGAGGTGCCCACCGGACAGGCAATGCCGATGGTGTTGGTCAAACCATAACGTCCAGGGTTCGCAACCACCTCACTAAACAGTCCAGCGATATCTACCCGAACGATGTTGCCCTTCAACGCGGCCAACTGGACCTCTTCCTGCTGGTTGTAGCCATCGGACAAGGCTGTCACCTGAGTACTGAGTGCTTGCCAGGCGTCGTAAAGCTGTTGAGCCAATACTGCACGCGCCGTGGGGTCGCCCGAAATTTGTCCGGCGGCGGCTGTAAAGGCCTCTTTCACCGCCTGTTGACGGGCGGCAGCATCCGGTGTGGCAGCGTTATCGAGCGACTGAAAAGCCGCGACCATGGCTGATGTTCCAAACGTACTCAAGACGATCTGCACCATGTAGGGCGTCAGCCCCAATTGCGGAACATTGGGCACGATGACCGCTCCCGCGCCCGCATCCAGTAGCGTTTTGACCTGGGAAGCCGCAGAAATTGCGCTGTTGCTAATGGTTTCACGTGCGGTGAGCGGATTGGTGACGGCGGCGGCAATATCATTTGCACCGACCCAATGAATGTACAAGCCGTTGCTGTCAGCGCGTCCACCGGTGGATTGCAGATAGGTCGCCAGCTGGTCCTGGGTGTTCAAATCAGGATCCAAAGCAGGTACCGCAACAGCACCACCTTGGGCATAGTTACTGCCACCCAAATCTGAAGGCTGTAGATTTTCACCCAGATGCGCAGCCAAAATTTCATCGTACAGCGGATGCTGCGCGCCGTCGGCGGTAAAACGCCCAACATTGCCACCGTCGCTCAGGCTATCGCCAAATACCGTTAAACTGTCCCACGCCTCAGCGTCAGGTGTTGCCAGCAGGGTACTTATGGTCGCTATCGCGACAAGGGAAAGTGCGGATTTGCGTTTTTTCATCATCCACTCCGTGATGAGTCAGACGCTTTGTGCCTGACGCGTAAAAAATGTGACTTGCGCATGACACTGCAGCAACACAAGTCAATAAGGTCGCATCAAGGATGCGAAAAGGACGTTAAGGAGATAACAAGGACGTTTAAGGTGTAGTCAGTCAGGGAAGGTAATACCAGTTTGCATACATAAGATTACTGCGAGTATTTATAGGAATTTAACCTCGCTCACACTACCGCACGTCTCTCATGAAGGAAGCACTGATCTATAGTTATGGGTTGCCGGGCAAGGATCCGGCAACCGCAATTTGCGCCACATCTCTGGATATGGAGTCAGTAAATGAGTGATTGTAAAGAGCAGCATCACCAACATCATGACCATCAACATGGTGCGCACTGTGGTCATACCGCGATTCGCCATGAAGGACATATCGATTACTTGCACGACGGCCATCTTCATCATCCACACGGAGATCATGTTGATGAACATGTATTACCGGTGAATGCGCACAATCCCGATCAATGCACGCCAGACCACCATTGCAGTGGTCATGAACCAGGACATGTTCATGGGCCCGGATGTGGGCATGAAGCCGTACCGCATGGCGACCATGTGGACTACCTGGTTGATGGGCATCTGCATCATCCACACGGTGATCATTGCGATAACCATGGGCCGGTTGAAATTATAGAATCCGCTAAGTCGCTGCCCTGATGCTATCCTCAGAGCCGTGGAGCGCCACTCACGGCTCTTATCAGGAAGAGAATGCCCCGTACTGCTGCCACAGCCGTTGCAATTTAAGCACTACATCATTAACGACCTGGTGCCTTCTCGCTCCCGGCGCCCACAGTGCCACCAGAGTGATATTGAGTCCCTGATGCCCCACCTCAGTTGGCAAAACTTGCACCTGATGCCATTTCTGCGCCTGAAAATGCGTTGGTAGAAATCCCCAACCTTGCCCCTGCTCCATCAGAGACTGCAACATGGTTCGCTCGTTCACAAACAGTGACTGTCCCGAAATTTGCAGACGGTGCGTGATTTGTTCATCAGCATGCGCATGCATTACCAATTGCGGTTCCAGGGCGAGGTTTAGCAACGTCAGAGGTGAAGCTTGATGATTAAACAATGCTGTCGCCGCATAAAAGTTCAGTTCAATGGCACCTAACGCGCTCCACTCCATCTCATTACCTAACGAACGATTCACTGCCTGACAAATTGCCAGGTCGGCCTTGCCCAATTTTAGGGCACTCTCAGCTTCGAAACGCGAAGCACACCAGAGACTTAATTGCACCTGCGCCCTGCTGCACTCACTGATGAAAGCCTGCAAAAATAACTGCGGGACAAAAGGGTCATACACCAGCGTGATTTGCTGCGTGCGCGACTCCGGCAAGGTCTGCGCGAAAGCTTCAAATGCATGTGCCTGACGTACCAGCAAATGCGCCTGACGATGTAACTGCTCCCCCCTGGATGTCAGCACCAATTTGCGCCCTTCACGCTCAAACAACGAGTAGCCAAGGGCATCCTCCAGGTAATCGATGAGATCGCGCACGGTGGTGCGATCTTTCCTCAGTTTCTCTGCTGCACGGGAAACCGTGCCGAACTCTGCAATCGCCGCAAAGGCTTCAATTTGTGAAAAGGAATAGCGCAGCGCATTCATCTGAAATCCTATGTCTAACATTTGGGGGGAATTTCCCCCATGGGGTGATTTTAACCTCGCCCCATAGATTTCTATACTCGCCGCACTCTTAACTGCACTACAAAGGCACTTTTCATGCAACGTCACACCGTGATTAAACCCCTGCTGTTTTCTCTCTCATTAGCTGTGAGTAGCTATGCAACTGCTGCGACAGAGTGCGATGGCGTGGCACTCACGCCCTGCCCTGCACCCTTTGATCATCAGTTACCTGACCCTCACCAGATGCTGAGCTGGAGTCAAAAAGATCGAGTAGTCGGTTTCCGTAATGATTACCGAAATTATGCGGGAGATGTGTTTCATCATGGGCAAGCGAAGCCACTGGCGCGTGCCAATAACCTGTTAGTCGATGCGCAGTATCAGGTTAATGGCCACACCTATCACCTCGCTGATTACTTAAAACGTGAAAATGTCGCGGGCATGCTGGTGCTGAAAAACGGCAAAGTCGCCTACAAATATTTTGCCGAAGGTAATACCGACACCACCCTGTGGACCTCGCGCTCAGTGGGTAAATCGGTGGTGTCTACACTGGTGGGCATCGCCATCAAGCAGGGAAAAATTCATTCACTGGATGACAACATCACTGTATATGAACCCGAACTGAAAGGAACCGCATGGGATGGCGTAACCCTTAAACAGCTCATCCAGCACACTTCCGGCGTGGCATGGAATGAGGATTACACCAATCCGAAATCTGACTTTGCGCAGTTGACCCAGTGCGAAGCGCAAGCTGGCGCCTATGCCTGTGTGCGTAATATCGTCTCTCATCTGAAACGCGCGCATCCTGCGGGTGAACAGTGGTCTTACTCTTCCGGTGGCGCATGGTTGTTGGGGGATGTGCTGGAACGGGCAACTGGCATGTCATTGGCGGCTTACCTGCAGCAAACCCTATGGCAACCCAATGGCATGGCCAGTGATGGCGTCTGGCATGCTTACCAATCAGGAAAGCATGACGTGGGTGCTCATGGTTTCAACGCCACGCTGGAAGATTGGGGTCGCTTTGGTGAATTTATCCTCAACGAAGGTCGCCTGCCCGATGGTAAGCAAATCTTGCCTGACAATTGGGTGAATGACGCAGCTACCTGGACACAGGCAAAAGACTCTGTCAGTGCGGCCCATCCGGAGGGTATTTACGGTTATCAATGGTGGAATAATGCTATCCCCGCCAATGCACAACATGTCGTGCCCACTGCAGCAGAGGGGCTGAAGCACTCACTCTGGGCTCTGGGCATTTATGGGCAAATCATTATGGTTAACCGTGCAGAAAACCTGGTCATCGTACAATGGTCAACCTGGCCTCAGGCTGAACCCTCCTTCAGCGCGCAGCCACTCGAAGCGGCTCTGATGTACAGCGCGATTGCACAACAGTTGCATTAAGCCGCATTTATTCGCGCCATACAGGGGTGTGGCGCGATAAATTGCTTGTGGGTATGAGTTTACTTTTCCTCTCATTTGTCGGTTTGGGATTGCCACCCGTACTGGGAAAACTCAAGGACATGACCCATAGTTATCATTCAGGTTTACTGGTGGTCGCGGTGGCACTGATTGTCGGTGGCGTGATTGGCATTATCGTCTCGCGACCGCCAAATGCTCGGTTGAAAACCCTTGCTTATCCGCAGTCTGGCAAGTGAAACGCTTTTTCATGCATTTTAGTTAAATGTTCTGGAAAGCACGCCGATAATTAAGATACCTTTATCAAAGCGGACCGCACCCGGTCCGTTTATCTCAACATCAGGCAGCGATAACTCAATACCCCCAGCCTGCGTACGCGCAGAGAAACACATTCGCGAGATTAAGTGTTCGGCTGTGGAAATTCAGCGGAGCGGCAAGAAGCTGCACGCATTATGTTCAATGACATAATATCGCCTGAGGTCACACATGTTTGGGGTGAAGAAATCCAGCCTTTCTCTGCCATTTTATAAAAGTGGCGATGTACTCAAAGATATCAATGCAATCAAACAACATGTGGCATGGATTGAGTTTTCGCCCAGCGGGGAAATCCTCAGTGCCAACCCGCTCTTTCTGGAAGTCACCGGCTACAGTCTGCATGAGATTCAGGGACAACATCACCGCATTTTCTGCAGCCCGACTTACAGCCAGTCATCAGAGTACTTTGCTTTTTGGCAGACGCTGGCTTCCGGCGAATCCGTCACTGGAATCTTTGAGCGCTTTAATAAACAACGCCAACGTTTCTACCTGAGCGCAACGTATTTCCCGGTGAGCGATGATAAGGGCAAAGTCTATAAGGTGATTAAAGTCGCCAGTGATATCACTGCCCGACATGAAGAACTCGAGCATAAAGAGGCAGTGATCACCGCCCTCGACCGCTCTATGGCCGTCATTGAATTCACGCCCGATGGTCATATTTTGACAGCCAACGCGAATTTCCTGACACACATGGGTTACGAGCTCAAAACGATTGTCGGTCAGCATCATCGCTTGTTCTGTTTCGATAACTTTTATCGGGAAAATCCCGAGTTCTGGCGCAAAATCGCTAAGGGACAACACTTTGTCGGGCGCTTTGAGCGGAAGACCGCCGCAGGCGAACGTATCTGGCTGGAGGCGAGCTACAATCCGGTGTTTGATGCCGACGGCAAAGTGTACAAGGTGATCAAAATTGCTTCCGATATCACCACGCGGGTTGAAGCGGCAAAACGGGTCGCTGATATTGCCCTCACCACCTCAGAACAAACTTCGCAAATAACGGATAACGCCAACGAAGTGCTGGATGAAACCATCCGCAACTCCGGTCTGGTGGCAGTGCAGGTCAATGCCGCCACCGATATTGGCACCCAGTTAAATGCCTCGGCGAAAAGCATCAACGAAGTGGTGGAAACCATCAACCTGATAGCTTCACAAACCAATATCCTGGCGTTAAATGCCGCAATTGAAGCCGCGCGCGCGGGTGAAGCGGGGCGTGGATTTAGTGTGGTAGCGGATGAAGTGCGGCGTCTGGCGGCTTCCACCTCCAGCGCAACCAAAAAGATCACTCAAGTCGTGGAGCACAACGCCATGCTGATTCATCAGATGGAGCAACAGTTAGGCGAAGTGAAACAGTTCGTGGTGACCGAGCAGGATAAAATCAGCGTGCTGTCACGCAGCCTGCGAGAAATAAACAGTGGTGTGCATGAGTTTGTGAATGTCATTCATCGACTGGATGTTTAGGTTATCACCCACCAGCGATGCTCAGGCGGCCTGAAGGCCGCCTTTCACTTTTAACGATGCCACGATCGGTCAGTACCTGGCAGGCTTTTACATCATCTGCGGTTCGCGAATCGCATTACCTTTGGCAAAGCGCGCCAGACTGTAAGGTTCAGCATCCGTAAACAACGGCTGGTTATTCACCATCTGCGCACACAATAAGCCCGCACCTGGACCGATGCCGAAACCGTGGCCGCTGAAGCCAGAGGCAATAAACAGGCCCGGCACATTATCCATCTCATCAATCACCGGTACCAGATCAGGCGTGGTGTCGATCCAGCCCCCCCAGGCATGATCCACTTTGATCCCGGCAAGTTCCGGGTAAAACTGAACCAGCAGTTGCATCGCTTCCTGTACAATCGACGGATCGCCGGCGGGATCGAGCACACGGATCTTTTCAAATGGCGATAAGCTCTGATTCGACCAGGAACCCGCGGCTTCCGGACCATTAAAGAAAGAGCCGTTAATGCGCACTTTGAGTTTTTTGGCAATTTTGCTGCGATACATCGGATAAAACTTGGTGGCATAGCGGATATTTTGCGGAGCCAGGTCGATCTGCCCACGACCGGAGAGTGCCACGGTGTAACTGCCATCCTGACGACGGCGAATGCATAATCCGCCGATGCTCAGACACCCTTTAATCACTTCCGGCGCCACCGTGGTTTTAAACGCCGTACCCAAGATATTGGCGCTCGGCAGTTCAACACCATACTGTTTGCAGAAACGTGAACTCCAGGCACCGCCACAGCAGATCACCCGGTTCGCTTTCACTAAGCCGCGTTCGGTCCACACACCGGTGACGCGCCCGCCACTGATATCCAATCCACGCACCGCGCAGTTTTGATGTACTGAAGCACCCAGATTTTTAGCACCCGTGGCGATGGCCGGTGCGGCCATGGAGGGTTCAGCACGCGCATCGCTCGGTGACCACACGCCGCCCACCCATTGGGCCTGTTCACCAATGCGCTCGCGCGTCTCTTTGCCCGTCAATAAGTGGCTAACAAAGCCGATTTGTTTCGCCTGCTTGCCCCAGGCTTCCCAGCGCGCCACATCCGCTTCACTCAGCGTGCCGTAGGTGATTCCCTGGCGGCTAAAGCCAAGATCGAGTCCGATTTCGCCGCTCAACGCTTCCCAACGCTGCAAACTGCGTATCGCCATCGGCAGCTCATACAGATCGCGATTCTGCTGGCGGACCCAGCCCCAGTTGCGTCCCGACTGCTCACCGCCAATCACGCCCTTTTCAAACAGCGCCACGGAAACGCCCTGCTTTGCCAGTTCATAACTGACGGAAGTACCAATAATCCCGCCGCCGATGACGATGACATCCACCGCGCTGGGGAAAGTTTCACTGTCTGCTACGGTATTCACGTTGATGCGCATGATGTTCAATCCTGACCTTTATAAATGTTGCTCAGAGGAAATATGCATGATCCACAACACAGTGGCGTCACTGGACGTCGGGTTAAAAATGTTGTGCGGGAGATGGCTCTGAAATTGAAAACTGTCACCGGGTGTCAAAAGCACGGTGTCACCGTCAATCTCCAGCGTCAGTTCACCCGCCATCACTAAGCCTGCTTTTTCCCCCTTCCCCATTAACATCTCAGCGGACTGCACGCCAGCCGGGATATTGATGAACATGAACTGCAAATCATGGTCGCCCGAGGGGGAAAGCATCTGTTTTGAAATGCCCTGTTTACCCACGTTAAAGTGCGGGCGTTCCGCTGCGCGCCGGACATAATGCTCAGCACCACGAGTGTGAGCTTCGGCCTCTTCCAGAAAGGCCGAAAGGGGGACTTTTAAGACCAGACGCAGTTGTTCCAGCACACGCACTGTCGGATTCGTCAGATTGCGTTCGATCTGACTGATCGCGCCAGCGGAGACATTTGCCAGCAGCGCCAGTTCAGTAATGGTCATATTCCGCGCCTTGCGCACCCGTTTTACGCGGGAGCCGATATCCGCTTCCTGCGCGCCTGACTCCCCTTTGATGATCGGTTCTTTTTTCATCGGCTGAATTCCATTCGCATCCCTGTGAGCTGAGCTTAAGGGTGTTATCAATCAGGGCATGCCCCATTTGGTTTTAATCGTCTGCAACGTGCCATCCTCTTTCATGCTGGTTAACGCGCTATTGATCTGCGCCATTAACGCATCGTTGCCTTTCTTCACGCCAAACGCCATGGGGGAAACATGCTCCGGTTTATAACCGTCCACTACATGCATGCCTTTTAGTCCACCGGCTTTTTCCTGCGCTTTTAATATCGGATAGTCATTTAATCCGGCCGCCACGCGACCCAGTGACAAATCTCGCGTCATATCCGCAGGGCTGTCGTAGACCTTCACTTCTTTCGCAATACCGCTGGCCATCAGGCTTTGGGTATAATCGGTACCGGCCATGGTGCCTACCACTTCACCCTTAAGATCCTGCCAGGAGTTATACGCTTTTTTATTGTCATCCCGCACGATCAATCCCGCGCCAAAAGCCGTCACCGGCTGAGAGAACGTAATACGTTTCGCACGCTCTTCAGTCGGTGTCATTCCCGCCACTATCATGTCAATCTTTCCGGCAATAACAGATTGTATCAGCGTGGAAAAAGGGATTGCGCTGTATTGGATGTCCAAATGCTCACGTTTAGCCACTTCTGCGGCCACATCCGGCATAAAACCCTCAATCTTGCCCGTTTGGGTATTGAGAAAGGTAGTGGGTGCACTCGATGGCGGTGAACCCGCGGTTAACACCGCTGCACTGGCATTGAAACTCAACGCAGCCGTAAGGCCGAGGATCATCAACGGGGAACGAATGGCAGACATGGCTCACTCCTGGGTGCAATGAAAGGGATAATGCTCTTTTTCACTATAATGAAAATTGCACACCTGCTGTCAACGATTTATTTAATGAAAATGCGCCAACTCACAAATTAACAATAAAGCCTTTGATTTCACTAAATATCACACCTATAGCTTGTTCGTATGAGCGTAATAAGTAAATGCTATCTCTGTCATGAGAGTAAAGATTGACAGCGATTTGCTATCAACGATATTCATTATAATGAATTTATCGCCTGATTTTAGGGTGACACTACAAGCCAGGAGAACAAAATGGACTGGAGCAGCATCCACCAGTATCTGCCCTTTTTATTGAAAGGGGCTGAAATGACGATCTATATCACCCTTTTGTCTCTGATAATCAGTACGCCATTAGGGTTGATTTTTGCCGCAGCCAAAATGTGTCCGTGGAAAATCATTTCATGGCCGATCGCCACCATCATTAATATCACGCGTGGTCTGCCGATGATTGTGGTGCTGTTTTATATCTACTTTGTCTTCCCGGATATTGGCATCACCCTCACCTCGTTTCAGGCCAGTGTTATTGGTATCGCCTTTTGCTTTTCCACTTACATCGCAGAAATATTTCGTTCCGGCATTGAATCGGTTGATCGCGGGCAGCTTGAAGCCGCGCGATCAATGGGCATGAGTTATGGCAAAGCCATGCGCCGCGTGGTGCTGCCTCAGGCTTTCCATGTTGCCTTACCCCCGTTCAGCAATACGCTCGTGATGATGCTCAAGGACTCTGCGCTAGCCTCGACCATTGCGGTGACGGAAATGACACGTCAGGGCCAGCTGATTGCTGCCTCAACCTTCGATAACACCACGGTGTACACGCTGGTGGCACTGCTGTATCTGGTGCTTTGCCTGCCGCTGCTGGCACTCACCAAGAAGCTGGAAAAACGTCAGATGAAAGGGGCTTAAGATGATTGAAATTCATGAGGTACACAAAAAATTCGGCCCCATTGAGGTGCTGAAAGGCGTGAGTTTCAAGGTCAGCGAAGGTGAAGTGGTTTGCCTGATTGGCCCTTCGGGTTCAGGTAAATCAACCATACTGCGCTGCATCAACGGCCTTGAAACCTATGAAGGCGGCGATATCACCGTACTGGGCCAGCGCGTCAACAACAAGCACAAGAGCATTAACGACCTGCGGCGTCAGATTGGCATGGTGTTTCAGCGTTTCAACCTTTTCCCGCATCGCAGCGTGCTGGAAAACGTGATGGAGGGTCCGATTCACGTCAACGGTGAACCTCGCAACGTGGCGGAAAAGCGCGCCAAAGACTTACTGGCAATGGTAGGTCTGGCTGAGAAAATCAACGCATGGCCAGCCCAGTTATCTGGCGGACAGCAACAGCGCGTGGCGATTGCCCGCACGCTGGCCCTTCAGCCCAAAGCGATCTTATTTGATGAGCCCACCTCCGCGCTTGATCCCGAATTAGTGGGTGAAGTGCTGCAGGTCATGCGCAATCTCGCCCGTGAAGGGATGACCATGATCGTGGTCACCCATGAGATGCAGTTCGCGCGTGAAGTGGCCGATCGCGTCTGCTTCCTGCACAGTGGACAGATTGTAGAACAAGGTCCCGCTGACAACCTCCTTTTACGACCGCAAGAAGCGCGCACGCAAGATTTCCTGCGCCGTGTTCTGGGTAATACCGTGGCGCAGCCATGCTCATGCTGCCAAACGCTGAGTTAGGCGGCGCTCTCACCCCCTTTCAAAGTGCAGGCAGGCGTCGCCTGGAACCGACTCAGATGACTGATCGGGGGTGAATGGACGCCGCCCCCCACTTGCAGCGTGAAGCATGGTGAGGAAACAAAAGTTTCTGCCAAAGCCGTGCGAATAATCATTCAAATATGTTATTCGCACGGCAATAAGTCCCCTCAGGTTTTACTGCAATCGCTTAATCTGAATTGAGTTTTTCCCCAATGCACTTTGCCATTGTGGTGAGTGCTATTTGTCACTGCTTACAGGAAAAAGAACTGATGAAAGTGCAAAAAATTGAACAGCCGGCGTTAATTGAAACAATGGAACCCTGGGGCAGCGTGGAAGGCTTACCGGGCAGCGGCACTATTGCGCTTTCCGGTATCCAGAAAGTGATTCCCGGCAAAGAAGATATCGATACAGGTATATTTGAATGCGCAGCAGGTTCCTATCGTCGCTCAGTGAAACAGGCTGAAATCATGCATTTTCTTAACGGCACAGGTTCATTTACTCCTGATGGCGAAGCAACCCTAAATTTTAAACCGGGTGATTCCTTTTTCTTCGAAGCCAATACTGAAGGGACCTGGGTAATTGAAAACACGATGCGTAAACTGTATGTGATTTTTGATGCCAGCTAATTTATTTCCGCATTTATAAATGGCGCGTTAATTCGCGCCTTTTTTATATCCTTGCTGTGACATCCCGGTGCATTTTTTTCGCCTTGCACCAGTAAAACTCAGATCTTCTGCTTATTACTGCCCAGAAACGTCAATTAAATCAGGCATAAAAATAATGGCACGCGCCTTGCTATGAAATTGGTAGAGATGTTGGACCAATTAAGGCAGCGCTATGCAATCCCCTTTTGAGCTTCAACCGATAGCCACACCGCGCAGTGACACGCTGATTCTTGATGCACTCACGCGTTTTATGGCGCAATCCGGCGCGCAGCCGGGGAGTCGCTTACCGCCTGAACGCGAACTGGCGGAGAAACTCGGGGTGAGCCGCAACACCGTGCGTGAGGCGTTAAAACGCTGGGAAGCACTGGGCATCATTCTGCGTAAGAAAGGCAGCGGCACGTTTTTGCAGGCAGATGTCGGCATCAACGACAGCTTTCTCTCGCTGCGATTCAAAAATGACTCCGCCAATATGCTGCACGCGCTGGAGGTCCGTCGCATTATCGAATCAGAATCCTGTGTGCTCGCTGCACAGCGTGCAAGCGCCGAAGACCTGCTGGAAATCGAACAGCGATTGATTGAAATGGAGCGCGTGCATCTGGCGGTCGGCTCAGCCGGTGCCGAAGACTGGGCGTTTCACACCAGCATTTATCGCGCTTCAGGCAACCCCCTTCTGCTGCAAATGCTCAACGGCATCTACGACAGCATGCACGCCTTTTTTGAATCGCCACCGGAGCAGGCACTGTTTGCCGACTCCTTCCCGTTACACCGCGATCTCTTCAATGCCATTTGCCAGCGGGATGGTGAAGCCGCGCGCGCCATTTGCCATCAAATTCTCGATATCACTGAACGCGACATGAAGGATGTCATCAATGCCAAACGATAAACCGGTCTCGCAACAAACACTTTTGTCCCATGATTTACGCCATGAAAAAGGCGCGGTCACCCCGCCGATCTACCAATCGTCACTGTTCACCTTCAGCGATTACGACAGCATGATTGCCCGCTTCCGTGGCGAAAGCGATCAACCGCTCTATTCGCGCGTCGATAATCCCACGGTCCGAGCGCTGCAGGAGAAAGTTGCCGCACTGGAAGGGGGCGAGGCTTGCCTGGCGTTCGGCAGCGGCATGGCCGCCATCAGCAATGCCATTCTCAGCGTGCTGCAACCCGGCGCAAAAGTGGTGTGTGTTAATCACGTCTATCCCGATACGTATCGCTTCCTGCGTGGCTTCTGCCAGCGTTTTGGTATCACCACCGAGTTCGTCGATGGTGATGATGAAGAGGCAATTCGTGCCGCGCTGCCGGGTGCCAGCCTGCTCTACCTGGAAAGTCCGGTGAGTTGGGTGATGAGCGAGTTGGACCTGAATAAACTGGCCACGCTGGCGCGTGATGCTGGTGCGGTCACCATTATCGATAACAGCTGGGCGTCGCCGATTTTCCAGCAGCCGTTACTGTGTGGGATCGACATCGTGGTGCACTCGGCATCGAAATACATCAGCGGGCACAGTGATGTGGTGGCCGGCCTGGTCATTGCCAGTCAACAGCACATCGGCAATATCGCACGCCACATCAGCCCCTTCCTCGGCGGCAAGCTATCGGCGCATGAAGCCTCATTGCTGATACGTGGTCTGCGCACGCTCCCCTTGCGCATGAAGCAGCATCACCAAAGCGGCATGGAACTGGCGCAAAAGTTGAGTGCTCATCCACAGGTTACGGCAGTGTGCCATCCCGGTTTGTCCCCCAAATCCTGGTCATCGCTGCGCGGCTACAGTGGTCTGTTTGCGTTTGAAGTGACCGAACAAATCGATATCCCCGCCTTCTGCAACGCCTTGCACTATTTCCATATGGGGGTGAGTTGGGGTGGATTCGAAAGTCTGGTGATGCCCGCCATCTCAGTCATCAATCAAGCCAGCGAATTTAACTCAGCCGTTGATTTCGGCGTCTCGCCACGTTTGATCCGCATCTCGATTGGTCTGGAAGAGACCGAAGACCTCTGGAACGACCTGCAACAGGCGCTGGCTACCGCAACCCGCGCATAATCACTCACTCCCAGGAGAAGCTGCAATGACGACTCGTTTTGCGATTAACGCACTGGTTTTAGCCATTGGATTGGGTTCAGCACTCAGCAGTATGGCGGCAAAATTAACCGTGGTGGAAGTGATTACCAGCCCGCCCCGCACTGAACTGTTGCAGAAGATGCTGACCGAATACAAAACCCAGCATCCCGGCACGGAAATTGAGCTGATCTCGCTGCCGTGGGGTCAGGCGTTTGAAAAATTAGGCACCATGTTGCAAAGCGGACAAGTGCCCGATGTGGTGGAAATGCCAGATACCTGGCAAGGGCTGTATGCCAGCAACAACATGCTGGAAGATCTGGAACCACGTCTCAAAAGTTGGGATGGCACCGCCCAGTTAACCGATAAAACGCTGGCGATGGCGCGTGCCGCCAATGGCAAAGCCACCATGATCCCTTACGGCTTCTACCTGCGCGCCCTGTTCTGGAATAAGAAACTGTTCCAGCAGGCCGGATTGAGTGAGCCGCCAAAAACCATGGATGAGTTTGCCAGCGATGCTAAACGCATCAGCCAGTTGGGTAACGGCATCAGCGGCTACTGTATGCGCGGCGGCGTCGGCGGCACCAATGCCTGGATGATGTTTATGGCGGCAATGAACGGCTCACCGGATTTCTTCGATAAATCCGGCAACAGTACTCTGAC
Organism: Pantoea sp. USMM079; assembly: GCF_037153115.1. NCBI lineage: Bacteria > Pseudomonadati > Pseudomonadota > Gammaproteobacteria > Enterobacterales > Erwiniaceae > Pantoea > Pantoea sp. USMM079. The sequence continues at coordinate 353,471 of NZ_JBBCKX010000002.1, read as the reverse complement.
TCAGCCAGGGGCGATCAAAGGGGCGCAGTTGCTGGTCGACATGTACAAACAAGGCGGCGCGCCAAAAGACAGTGTGAACTGGGGCTTTAACGAAATCGTCTCCGGTTTCTATTCCGGCAAGTGCGCCATGCTCGATCAGGACCCCGATGCGCTGATTGCGATTAAAAACAGCATGGCCGCCGATGATTTTGCCGTTGCACCGATGCCTGTCGGGCCGTCGGGTAAAGCTTTCCCTACCATTGGTTATACCGGCTGGGCGATGTTTAAACAGGGCAAACAAAAAGATCTCGCCTGGCCACTCATGACCTTCCTGAGTAATAAGACCAACAACCTCGCATGGGCAAAATTTGTTGGCACCCTGCCGATTTATAAAGGTGCAGAGCAGGATCCTTTCTATCAAACACCGCAGTTTGCCGGCTGGTTTAAAGAGTTAAACGATCCGAACTATGTGCCTTTGACCATGCCGACACACCTGAAAGGCTGGGGTTACTTTAACTCGGTGATTGTGAAAGAGAGCAGCCAGGAAACCCTGCTGGGTGAAAACGACACCGAAGACATGGTGAAAGACTGGGCTAAATATTTGACCAAAGAGCAGAAAAGCTGGCTCGCCACGCAGTAATCACCGATCGCGCGGAGAACAATGATGATGTTAGAAACCTCACTTGACACCCGCTCGCCGCGCCCGCGCTACACGCGCTGGCTGCGGCTGGCTGAGCCGTGGTTTTATCTTTCGCCGGGACTGTTGCTGATCGCCTTGTTTATTTTTGTGCCGATGGCGATCGGCATTTCCTACGCGTTTCAGAGCATAAATCTGCTCAATCCGATGGATAGCGGGTGGGTGGGCTGGGATAACTTTGCCGAAATGTTTGACGATCGGCGCTTTTTTAAAGCACTCGGTCACACGCTGAACTGGACGCTCAGCTCACTGCTGTTGCAGTTTATCTTCGGTCTGGCGTTAGCGCTGTTGCTCAACCGCGAATTTCGTTTTCGTCGCTGGGTGCAGGCGCTGGTGTTTCTGCCCTGGGCGGTGCCCGCCTTTCTATCCGGCCTGACCTGGTCCTGGCTGCTTAACCCGGTGGTCGGCCCGTTACCACAGTGGCTGAGCGATCTCGGGTTACTGAGCGAGCCATACAATATCTTGTCCGATCCTCAGTTGGCCATGTGGGGACCGATCATTGCTAACGTCTGGTTTGGTATTCCGTTTTTTGCCATTACCCTGCTGGCCGCTTTGCAATCCATCCCGAAAGATCTGTATGAAGCGGCTTCGATTGACGGTGCCAGCGGCTGGCAACAATTCTGTCGCGTCACGCTGCCCTTCCTGGCACCGATGATCGCCATCACCGTGATGCTACGTACCATCTGGATCGCCAACTTCGCCGATCTGATCGTGGTGATGACCGACGGTGGCCCCGCCGGATCCACCTCGATTTTGTCCAGCTACATCTTCACCACCGCCTATCGCAAACTCGATTTTGGCTATGCCTCGGCAATGGCGGTGTTTCTGTTACTGCTGATGACCTGCTACGCGCTGGTTCTGCTGCGCATTCGTCATCAACTGTTGAAATAAGGAGGCGAAATGAAACTGTTACCCATGATTGGCCATCGCCTGAGTATTGGCCTCTACCTGCTGTTTGCCCTGTTTCCGCTCTACTGGATCATCAAGATTTCAGTCACACCGGATCAGCTGCTGTTCAGCCAGGGCGTGACACTGTTGCCGGGCGGCTTCACTTTAGGCCACTTTCAAAAAGTGCTCACCGACAGTGATTTCCCCACCTTCTTCAGCAATAGTCTGATCGTCTCTTTCAGCACCGCTTTCCTGACCACGCTGCTTGCTGCTGGTGCCGGCTATGCATTTTCACGTTTTCACTTTCGCGGCAAGATGGTGATGGCGGCGCTGCTGTTGTTCACGCAGATGTTCCCCTTGGTGATGATCATCGCCCCAATTTATCGCGTGATGGCCCCGCTCGGCCTGACCAACAGTCTTCTGGGTCTGGTGCTGATTTACACCGCCTTTAACGTCCCGTTTGCCACCTTTTTGATGCAGTCATTCTTTGATGCCATTCCCAAAGATCTGGAAGAGTCTGCGATGCTTGAGGGCTGCACACGTTTTCAGGCGCTGTATCGGGTACTGGTTCCGCTGACGTTACCGGGAATGGCGGCAACGCTCGGCTTCGTGTTTACCGCGGCATGGAGCGAACTGCTGTTCTCGCTGATGCTGATCAACAAAAACGAAGTGATGACCTTCCCGGTGGGTTTACTCAGCTTCGTCTCCAAATTTGCCGTTTCATGGGGTGAAATGATGGCAGCCGCCGTAATGGCGCTGATTCCTGCCTGTCTGTTCTTTGCCTTTATTCAACGATATCTGGTTCAGGGTCTGACCGCTGGCGCGGTTAAGGGGTAAACATGGCAGAAATTACACTGGCGCAGATCGACAAACGCTACGGCAATGTTGAAGTCCTGCGCGATATCAACCTCACGATTAACGATGGTGAGTTCGTGGTGTTGGTCGGGCCGTCCGGCTGTGGCAAATCCACCTTACTGCGCACCATTGCGGGTCTGGAACTGGCGAGCAGCGGCGATCTCCGCATCGGAAAACGACTGATGAATGATGTCGCCCCGAAAGATCGTGATATCTCAATGGTGTTTCAGAGTTATGCGCTCTACCCGCACCTGACGGTGGCACGCAACATGGGCTTTAGCCTCGAAATCCAGAAACGTCCGCGTGCGGAGATTGAGGAGAAAGTGAAGCGAGCGGCGGATATCCTTAATCTTTCACATCTTCTGGATCGTCGTCCCAAAGAACTGTCCGGCGGCCAGCGCCAGCGTGTGGCGATGGGACGCGCGATCGTGCGCCAGCCGCAGGTCTTTCTGTTTGATGAACCGCTCTCCAATCTGGATGCACAACTGCGCGGCAAGATGCGCGTCGAGATTAAACGCCTGCATCAGCAGATGAACAACACTATCGTGTATGTCACGCATGATCAGGTTGAGGCGATGACGCTGGCCGACCGGATTGTGGTGCTGAACCACGGAGTTATCCAACAAGTCGGCACACCACTGGAACTGTATGACACGCCAGCCAACAAGTTTGTCGCCAGCTTTATCGGCTCACCGTCCATGAACTTTATCAATGGCGTTGTCACCCCGAATGGCGTGCGCATCGGCGACAGCGCGCTGTTGCCCGCTAACCCGGCATGGGCCAATCAGCCTGAAGGTCGTGAAGTCATTTATGGCATCAGACCTGAAAACATCGCACTGGCTTCAGCAGGTTCTCCACACGCGCTGCCACTGGAGGTTTCTCTCGTCGAACCCACCGGTTTATCCGAGCTCATCCACGGCAACTTATTCGGGCATGAGGTGATGCTGTTTACCACCCAACGTTCCGGTGCCGCAGCAGGCGATATGATTGCCGTTGAAGTGGATTATGCGCGTGCGATGCTGTTCGATGCCGCGTCACAAAAGCGTTTGTAACCGCCGCCGTGTTGCTTTAGCGGCAATGCGGCGTTGCCAGGATACCTTTACCCGGCAACGCGCACTAGTGATAGCCTTGAAGCGAGAACATTCGCGAACGAAACAGGGTTAAGGAGCGTTATGAGCATTATCAATCCCGCCGGTTTGAAGGCGCGCAGCTATTACAATCACGTCAAAATTCGTCCTGGGACGCCGGTATTCCCGACCGGGCAAGTTGCGTGGGATGAAGAAGGAAACGTGGTCGGCGTTGGGGATATGCAGCAGCAGGTCGAGCAGGTATATGCCAATATCGATCGCCTCCTGGAGGGGTTGGGGGCACAGCGTGACTGGATTGTGCGCACCACCACTTATGTCACCGACCTGGCGCTGGTGCCGCATATTCATCCGGTACGCCAGCGCTTCTTTGAAGGACTTGAGTTACCTGCCAGCACGCTGTTTCAGATCTCTGCGCTCGCCGAACCGGAATTGCTGTTGGAAATTGATGTGGTGATTATGTTGCCCTGAACATAACGGGAGGCACTTGCCCTCCCGTTCATTAAGTTACAGCGCAGAGAGTTGATGGAACCCCCGGTCGTGATACAACAGCGGTTGCCCATCACTATTGGGGTGCGCCACGTGGGTCACCTCGCCAAGAAATATCGCGTGCGTATGCCAGTCAACGGTATTGACCCGTTTGCAGCTAAACGCCACCAGTGCATCCGCCGCCACTGGCGAACCTTCAGCATCCTGATGCCATTCACCGGTCGCAAACCGTTCAGCGCGGCGTGCTGCATTACTGAAAATATCCACTAATCCCAGCGCATCAGCCGCCAATACGTTGACGCAAAAATGGCCGCTACGCTGAATCAGTTCAAACATCGAAGCATTGCGATTGACGCATACCAATAGCGTGGGGGGTTCAGCGCTGACCGACGTCACCGCCGTGGCGATCATCCCGCCCGACTGTTGTTGATCAGCGCTGGTAATCAGGCAGACGCCCGCCGCCAGTTGGCGCATACCGCCGCGATAGGCCTCGGCGATGTCCGGCATCAGAAGTGAATCTGTCATTCTACACCTGCTGCAAATCGACCGACGATGCGGCCTTCAATCGGATGATGGGGATCGACCGGCCCGAGGCTGGTGCCTTTACCCGGTGATACCAGACGGTCGCAGAACATTTCATCTTCTTCGGACCACGGACAATCCAGCGCGGCAATGCCCTCACGCCACTGTTCAAAAGTACGCGGTCCCACCAGCGTGCTGGTCACCAACTGATTGCGCATCACCCATTGTTGCGCGAAGTGCGCGGGTTGGCGTCCGGTGCGTTCGGCATAAGTCGCTAACTCACTGGCCATCTGCAATGATTCCGGACGCCATTCGGCTTCCAGCATGCGCGGATCGGCGCGCCCGGCACGGCTGGTGCTGTCCGGGGCTTCGCCTACCCTATATTTTCCGGTAAGAATGCCGCGTGCCAGCGGGCTGTAACACACGGTTCCAACGCCAAAATAGGCGGCTGAAGGTAGAATCTCCACTTCGGCTTCACGGTTCGCGAGGTTATACAGCGGCTGAGTGGCAACTGGCCCGACAATCCCCGCTTCACGTGCCAGACGCACGGTTTCCGCCAGACGCCAGGCTTTGAAATTCGACACGGCAAAGTAGCCGATCTTCCCTTCACGGATCAGGTCGGCAAAGGCCAGTACCATCTCTTCCAGCGGCGCGGCGAAATCTGCTTTGTGCATGTAGAGCACGTCAATGTAATCGGTACCCAGACGCGTCAGAGAACCGTGCACCGCCTCGCGAATCCATTTGCGTGACATACCGCGCTGATTCGGGCCATCGCCCATCGGATTGCCCACTTTCGTCGCCAGCACCCAACGATGGCGATCGGCAGCAATGGCTCGACCCACCACGCGTTCTGACTCGCCTTTGTTGTACATATCAGCGGTGTCGATGAAGTTGACCCCGCTGGCATTGGCATCGGCGATAATGCGCTGGGCTATGGCTTCATCGGTGGCTCCACCAAACATCATGGAACCGAGGCAAATTTCGGACACTTTTAGCCCGCTGCGCCCGAGATAACGGTATTGCATGCAAACATCCTCAATAGTGAGTGCTGTTCAGTGAAGTGCGGCCCTGGAGCCGCCCATTTATGCGGGGATCACTGCCGTGGTGGCGATCTCAACCAGAAACTCCGGTCGTACCATCTCCAGCTTGACGCAGAACCGTGCGGGTAAAATCGCCGGGAAATAGCTGACGTAGATCTCATTGAACCTGTGGTAATCCTCCAGATTGCGCAGGAAGATCTGGTTCATCACCACGTGATCCATACTGCTGCCTGCCGATTCCAGCACCACTTTGATACTGTCAAGCACGCGGCGTGTTTGCACCTCAATATCGCCCACCCCCACCAGGCCACCATCAATGGGGTCGGTGGACAACATGCCGGCCACATACACGTGGTTGCCTGCTTTAATACCCCAGTTCAGGTGATTAAGACCCGTTGCGGTTTTGCCGATAATCCAGCCTTCTGGATTGATTGCCTGATTCATCTGTCACTCCTGTTAGTTGAAAATGCACTAGCGCCCGTTGCCGCGCAGGAACGGACGCCCTAAATCACCCGGTGCCGCACCTGCCTTGCCCATCATGATCCAGGCGATCAGTGCAACAGCAAAGGGCATCGCCATCAGTAGCGAGGGCGCAATGTTGACGCCCAAATATTGCCCCTGGAACTGCAGGGCTTCGAGCAGGCCCAGCACCATCGCGACCAGCAGCACGCGCAGTGGCATCCAGCGCGCAAAGAGGGTAATGGCGATGGCCAGATAGCCGCGACCGGCGGTCATGTTGTCAACGAAGGTGCCACCGGACGCGACGATACACAGATACGCGCCGCCCAGCCCGGCCATCAGACCGGTAAACAAGGTGGCGCTAAAACGAATACGCAGCACCGAGTGCCCGGCCGCATCGGCGGCCAGCGCATTTTCCCCGACGGCACGCAGCAGCAAGCCAGCACGGCTGAAGCGCAACACGCCCCACAGCACCAGCGCCACCAGCACCGCCAGATAAAACACCGGGCTTTGGGAAAACAGCGCGCGTCCCACCACCGGAAGATCGGACAATCCCGGCAGTTTCAGCATCGATACCGCACGCATTGAACCTGCTGGCGGTGCACCGCTGAGCCACAACTGACGCATCAGCGAAGTCGCCCCAATGGCAAACAGGTTAAAGCCAATACCCATCACGATTTGGTTAGCCCGCGCGATCACCGTGCCCAATGCCAGCAGCAGCGCCGCCACGCATCCGCCGAGCATGCCCACGCCTAGCGCAAGCACGGGCGAACCGCTCCACATCAGCCCCAGCGCGGAACTCGCCGCGCCAAACAGCATTAATCCTTCTAGCCCGATGGTGAACACACCGGCGCGCTCAGAGATCGTTTCCCCTAATGCCGCCAGCAGCACCGGGACACACAGTCGCAAGCCGCCAGCCAGAAACAGCGCCAGCGTTACAGTGTTGAATTCCATACCGGTCTCCCTTTCACTAACATCACGCCACTTAACACCGCCAGAATCAGAATTGGCATGCCGCCGAGCACATCCGCCAGCGCGGCCGGAATCGAGAAGGTGCTTTGCAGCGCCAGCGCCGCACTGTTAATCGCCCCGAAATAGAGGGAGACGATCACCGCCCCAATCGGCTGTAATCCGGCAAGAAATGACACCGCCAGTCCTTCGAAGCCCAGCCCGGAGGAGAAGCCATCAATCAGGCGATACTGCACGCCGAGGACTTCAAAAGTGCCCGCCAGCCCACTCACCGCACCCGAAATCGCCATGCTTGAGAGCACGGTTTTGACGGCTGACTGCCCCTGCAATTTCACAAAGCGCGGGCTCTGTCCGCTGGCCCGCAGCTTGAGACCAAACGCGGTGTGATTGAGCATTACCCACACCGCCAGCGCGATCAGCAGTGCGAGGAAGACGCCGGCGTGCAATCGCGCCCCTTCAATCAGTGGCTGAAACACCCCATCGGCGGGAATTTGCGCGGACATATTGAAGTTGGAACCCAGCGGACGCATCGGCCCCTGCACCAGATATTTCAGCGTGTAGATGGCGATAAAATTCATCATCAGGGTGACGATAATTTCATCCACGCCGCGCCACACTTTCAGCAGTGCCGGAATTGCGCCCCAAAGGGCTCCACACAGTGCACCGCTCAGGATGGCGAAGGGAAGCAGCGCGGGCCCCAGGTCACCGAAGGCGAGGAATGGCAGCATGGCGCCAATCGCCCCCATCTGCAGTTGCCCTTCACCGCCGAGGTTGAACATGCCTCCCCGAATGGCGATTAACGCCCCCAGCGCGACCAGCAGGCGCGGCGTCATAAATACCAGCGTGTCGGACAGCGCGCGTACTGAACCAAACGCGCCGTCAAAGGCGGTGCTCATCGCCCCCTGCATCGGCACGCCGAGCGCGGTGATGAGCGCCAGCCCGATAATCAGCGATCCGATAAAAGCACTCAACGTGACCCACAGCGAACGTGAAGCGCTCAGCTGCGCTAATGCCCGACGCAATCCGGCGCGGGTCTCGGTTAAGCCGCTTAATGATTCAGACATGGACTTCTCCTGCACCTTGTAAAGAGAGACTACGGCCCGATGTCATCAGCGTGCCGATGCGTTCAATATTCATCGCTTCGCCCGTGACTTCGCCTGTTATCCGCCCGCCATTCATCACCACAATGCGATCTGAAACGCGAATGAGTTCTTCGATGTTGGAGGAGATAATCAGCACCGTGGTGCCCGCATCCGCAGCATCGGCCAGACGCATCAGCACCGCTTCAGCGGCGGCCAAATCCAGCCCGCGCGTGGGCTGGTACACCACGATGATCGAGGCATCTTGTGCCATGGCACGCGCAACAACGATTTTTTGCTGATTACCGCCCGATAACGAACGGGCCGGGCTGGCGTGTGAATGGGTACGGATATCGGATTGGTCGATCATCTCGCGGGCGCGCTGCGCAATCGCTGAGTGGTCGAGTAGCCCGAAGCGGCGAAAGTGTCCCTGCATAATGTCGGGATAGAGCAGATTGTGAGACACCGGCAGATCGAGGGATAACCCTTCGTGATGACGGTCTTGTGGCACCAGCGCCAGCGTTACCTGTGCATCACTGCGTTGAATTTCACCGCTGTCCGGAACAGACTCCCCGGCCAGTAGCGCAAACAGTTCGCTTTGACCATTACCTTCCACACCCGCTACGCCCACCACCTCGCGCGCCGCTAAGCTGAGGTTAATGTCATGCAAACCCGGCGAGCCGCTGCCCGGGCGTACATTCACCCCTTGAATCTTCAGCTGTTCTCCGCCCGCAAGACGCTGCGCGCCCAACCGTGTGCCGCTGCTGACAGTGCGGCCCACAATTTTTTCGACCAACTGTTCTGCGCTGCACGCCGCCGTCAGTCCGCTGCCGTTGGTTTTACCGCGACGCAACACCGTATAGCGATCGGCGTGGGCCAGCACTTCATCGACGTTATGCGTCACCACCGCCACCGCCGTGCCTCTATCACTGATGCGGCGCAACGTGGCGTAAAGTGCGCGGATTTCAACCGGCGTAAGAATGGTGGAGGGTTCATCCAGCAAAAGCACGCGCGTGTCATTCACCAGCGCCTTGAGGATTTCCACGCGCTGCTGTAATGCCAGCGGTAAATGCCCCACAATCGCGTTAGGGTCGAGATCCACGCCATAGCGTTGCATAAAGGCGCGAATCTCTGCGTGACGCCGTAACGTTTTTCGCTGCGCGCCTCGCGCCACCAGCGCCAGATTCTCGGCCACGCTAAACGGTGCTACCAGCTTGAAGTGCTGATGCACCATACCAATACCATTAGCGATGGCATCTGCCGGTCGCCGATGAATCACCTGACGTCCGCCCATCAGTACCCCGCCAGCGCTGGGTTCGTGCACGCCGTACAGAATGTTCATCAGCGTGGATTTGCCCGCTCCGTTCTCCCCCAACAGCGCATGAATCTCACCGGGAAACAGCGACAGTGACACGTTCTCCAGCGCCACGAAGCCATTGGAATAGCGCTTCGAAACATGATCGAGTTCGATAAGCGGGCTGCTCATGCGCTACTCCTCAATCTTCACTTTGCCAGACTTCAGGTCAGCGATGACCTGGAACACCTTGTCCTGCACTGATTTATCAACGTGCGCAAATGGCGTCGAAAGCGTCCAGCCATTGGTGGAGAGGTTCTCAGTGATGATGCGGTTACCTAATTGGTGATCGGCATAGTGTTTGCCAATATCCGCATAGGATTTTTCAAAGTTCATCACCGTTGAGGTCATGATTGAGTTCGGGAAGGATTTCGATTGATCAGTGTAGGAACCGATGGTCAGCACGCCCTCTTCATCCGCCGCCTGCTGGATACCCGCGTCGGCGGTATCCGCAGAAGGAATGACAAAGTCTGCACCGCGTGCGATGGCGCCAGTGGCGATCTCTTTGGCGCGCGCGACATCGGTAAATGAACCGACATAGGCAGAATCCACCTGCACCTTCGGGTTCACGTAGGCAGCACCTTTCTTGATGAACTGCACGGTGCGTTCCGCAGACGGAATAGGTTCACCGCTGATCACCGCGATGTGCCCGTTTTTGCTGGCGCTGGCGGCTAATGCGCCGAGCACAAAGCCGTATTCATCCCAATCCACGGACCACGCCGAATAGTTTGGCAAGTTGGCGGTAGACCCCTCGTAGGAATACAACACGAACTGGGTGTTCGGGAACGATGGCGCGACTTCTTTGATGGCCGCCGAATAGCCCGAAGAGTGCGCGATAATTAACTTCACGCCATCGGAAGCCAGTTGACGTAATACCGACGGAGCCGCTTCATAAGTGGTGTGCTCAAGATAGCTGGGCGCAAAGCCCTGTTTATCCGCCATGGATTTAAACGCGGCGTAGCCCGCCATATCCCAGGAACCCTGTGTCACCGTTTGCGTGAACAGACCTGCCACGCGCGGTTTGCTCTCATCCGCCTGAATTGCACTGCTCGCCAATACCGCAGCCACAGCAACAGCCATCATCATCTTTATTCTCATCATTAGACTCCCGGTAAAGTGATTTATGTTTTGGCAGGGGAATTCCCCTACGAAGCGGTCATGGATTTTTGATAGGCGCGTGCATGGGTATTCACGCCGTGATGCTCCAGCACTTCCAGCACGTCGGTACCGACAATGCGCAGGTCATCGATAAAGTCCGGCACGATCACCGTCACGCCATCCAGATGTGCGCCCTTCACAATCGCTGCCAGCTTGTTGCCGATGGTTTCTGCTGACCCCACCAGCGCGGCACGCGTCATGGAGTTACGCTGTTCCCCCTGCGAAACAAAGCGCTGCGCCATGGTGTTCTGTTTAAAGCTCTTATCACCGGAGTACTCGCGCGTCTGGTTATCGAGCGCGATGGTGTCGACACCGGCGTCATACAGCGCCACACGTTCGCGTGCTTCTGCATCGGTGGCGCCCGGTACGATGGTAAACAAGCCGTAGGTTTTGAAATCCGGCTTGCCCTGCTGCATCGCCAGCTCTTTGGCACGCAATCCGGTTTTGATGAAATCATCATGATCGGAACCCAGCATAAAACTGCCGGTGCAGTGCTCCATGGTGAACAGGAAACCGCGATCCGACGCGCCTGCGCAGATAATCGGCGGCGGCGAAACCGGTTTAGGATTCGACATGCAGTCGGTCAGCTGATAATGCTTGCCCTGATGATCAACACGATCCTCGGTCCACAAGCGCTTCAGCACCGTCAGCCACTCAGCCGCCAGTTCATAACGCTCGGCGTGGTCGAGATCCATCCATAAGCCCATCTGTCCCTGATCGGTTGGGTTCGAACCCGATACGATGTTGAGGCCAAAACGTCCTTTGGAGATTTGATCCAACACGGCGCTCATTTTGGCTACCACCGCAGGGTGAAACACCATAGTGTGCACGGTGCCCCAAACACCAATCCGGCTGGTGGCTTCGGCCAGGCCCGCCATGGTGGTTAAACTTTCCAGCGTGACATCCCAGTGTTGCGAAGGACCGCCGTAGCCGCGCCACTTCGCCATCGACAGGGCAAAATCAAACCCCAGTTGCTCCGCCAGAATCGTCACTTGTTTGTTGTAGTCGTAGGTGGCTGGCAGCTGCGGGCTGGTGGTTGAGGTGATCCAGCCGCCGTTGCCCACCGGCAGAAACACGCCGAACTCCACATTGCGTTGATCAGATTGGCTCATGTGACACTCCTTCATTCATTACGCTGACGCGTGAATGCCCGCGAGAAACTCGAGCGTAATTTGGTTGAATAATGACGTTTCGCTTTCGGAGAAGCTGTGGCCCCCCTGTGGCACAATTTTCAGTTCTGCGCCGGGGATGTGTTGCGCGAGAAAACGCGACTGATAGGGCGGCGTAAGGATGTCATCCTGTGCACACAACACCAGCGTTGGCGTTTGAATGGCTGCCAGTTGCGCGGTGGCGTCATGCGCCATGATGGCGTCGATACGGCTGAGCACCACATCACGAGCGGGAAAGCGGGTTGCTGAGGCCAGCAGTCCCGGTGACAGGCTCTCCGCATGGGTTTTGATATGCTCAGGCGGATAGAGGAACAGCGCACTACCGTGCACATACTCTTCCATGGTGCTGCCGAGCAGCAACGCACGGCGCATACGGAAACACCAGTTAAAATGACTATCCGATTTTGCCCAGCTGGCATATTGCACCATGCCGGAAAGCAACTCAGGATGGCGCGCGGCCAGCAGCTGACCAATCGCGCCACCGGTTGAATGACCAATCAACGCCGGTCGCTCCAGTTTCAGTACAGTAATCAGCGCCAGCAAATCCTCGACCAACGTGTCGATACTGTATGGCCCGGCTGGATGATCTGAGCTGCCTGCACCGCGTTGATCGTAAGTCACCACGGTATAGTGCTGGGCAAAAGCCGCCAGTTGCGGCTGCCAGTACGCTGCCGTGCCGCCGAGTCCTGACACAAAAATAAGCGCCGGACCTGTTCCCTCGATGTCGTAATGCGTTCGAATTCCGTTAGTCATGATGTCCGGCATGTTTTTCCCCTGGTTGGCGATAAGCATTCACTTCTGGTGTGCAAACTCTGCGATGGGAAATAAATACCACGCAATTTCGGGCTATCCGTAATATCGAATGCAGCACGCTGTGTTGCCGCTTTTAGAACACCAAAAACCAACGCATTAACCCGGTCAATTTCCTCGATTTTTAATTTATGGATAAGGGAAAATTATGACGATAACGGATGAATTCATGTTTAATTGAATTCCCGGCACACATGTTTAAGGAATTGGTGAGCAGCAAAAGAGAGTGTACGGTCGCGATGGACACATATTTCAATGTTGGCGGATTCCATCGCTTCATTATCAATGGGGATTGCACGCAGCATATTTTGTTCGATTTCGCGGGCAGCAATCTGCTTCGGACCGATGGTCAGTGTACGGCCGGCGATCGCCATAGCTTTGGTGAGTTCCAGGTTGTTGGTATTCACGATCGAGTGCGGATGGAGATGCAGGCTGCGCGTGACTTTATCGAAGGTTTGTCGCATGCCAAAACTGGAGACCGGCAGCGCAATCGGATAAAAACAAATATCTTCCAGACTCAGGGATTGATGTTGTGCCAGGGGATGACCGGGTGAAACCAGGCACTGAATGGGTGCAGCGCAGCGTTTAATCACTTCTATTCCAGGTCGGTCACCCATGTTAAACACAATACCAATATCGATTTCATCGCGAATAATCGCTTCTATCGTGCGGTCGGACGATTCACTATTAATCGAAAACTGTATCGCCGGGTAATTTTCATTAAAGTCCGTCATGATGCGCGGTAAAATCGCCTGCACCACCGCTTCAATCACCCATATTTTGACTTCACCTTCACGCAAACCTTTTAAATTCTTTATCGACTCATGAATACGGTCGAGATCGCGACACATCTTACGCGTGAAACCTTCAAGCAGCGTCCCCGCTGGTGTTAATCGAATCCCTGTATTGGTGCGTTCCAGCAACATCACACCCAGTGTGTGCTCCAGTAGTGCAATCTGCCGACTGATAGCGGATGGCGCAACGTGCAGGCGGTCTGCGGCACGGCGTATCGATCCCGTCGCAGCGACTTCATTGAAATACTTATAGGTATTGAGGTTCACAGCTTTCTCCAGCAAGTCACGGCATTGATCGCTGGTGATGATGCAAGAGTTATTCCAGGAACTGACCTGCCCACTCGCCATCGGCTTACACAAAACAGGGTTGACACGGATTTTACAAATCGAAATAATCTGAATACATCATGTATACATGAAATATACCTAGAAACATAAGTCACACATTTTTTAGCAATGCGTAACGTCGCTATCTGGCCCGAATTCAGGCAGCGCAGGCAATTTTTAGAACAACTTATCTGCATCGAGGAGTCTTTTTTACATGGGTATTTCCAGAAGGAAATTGTTGGTGGGCACAGGAATCGGTGCCGGAGTCATTGCCGCGGGCGGTGGCGCAACGCTGTTGACAGACAATCTGCCAAACGATCCTGAATCGTTACTGCGCATTGATGCGCTGCCTTCCGATGACCCCACGCCAGGTTGGTTCCACACCAGCCAGAAGCGTATTCCTAAGCCCGCGCTGGTCGGTGATGCCAAAGCGCCATGGGTGGTGATCGGCGGTGGTTTTGCTGGCCTGGCAGCCGCGCGTCGTCTGGCGCTGAACTTCCCTAACGATCAGGTGATTCTGGTCGAAGCCCAACAGGTTGGTTTTGGCACTTCTGGACGCAACGCGGGCTTCCTGATCGACGTGCCGCACGACATCAGCGCACCGGATTACATCGGCGATAAAACCGTTGCCCGCAATATCCTCAATCTGAACCAGACCGGCCAGCGCATTCTGAAGGATCTGGTGGAAGAGCATAATATTACCGACGCGCATATGCGCCATTCTGGTAAGTATCAGGCAGCGGTTGAAGACAGCGGCATGGCGGTGCTGGATGCCTATCGCGGTGGCCTTGAAGCTTTAGGTGAGAAGTGCAAAATCATCGAAGGCAGTGCGCTGAAAGATATTTTCGGCACCAGCTTCTATCGCAAAGCGCTCTATACGCCGGGTACCATTCTGGTTCAGCCTTCAGGACTGGTGAAAGGTCTGGCAGACAGCTTGCCGGAAAACGTCACGCTGTATGAAGATACTGCCATCACCGCGATTGAGTATGAACCGCAGATCGTGTTGCATCATGCGACCGGCCGCATCACTGCCGATAAGTTGATTCTGGGCAATAACGCCTTTGGTACCCATTTTGGCTTTGGCCCACGCACCATTTTCCCGATTTTCACCTACGGCAGCCTGACCCGTCCGCTGACCAAGTCCGAGCAGGACAGCATTGGCGGTGAGGATTTCTGGGGCATTATTCCAGCGGATCCGTTTGGCACCACTTCGCGTCGTACGCATGACAATCGCATCCTGATTCGTAACAGCTTCAGCTTCAACGAAGATGGACGCCACAAGCCGGGCTACACCGAGAAGTATCGCCAAACCCATCGCCAGTCATTTGAACGTCGCTATCCAACGTTGAAAGATGTGCCTTTCGAACACACCTGGGGCGGTGGCTTAGGGATGACGCGCAACGGTTCCAGCCTGTTTGGCGAATTGCGCAAGAATGTGTATGGCGCGCTGGGCTGTAATGGTCTCGGCACCGTACGTTGTACCGCCATGGGCACCATGCTGGCCGACTGGCTGGCGGGTAAACGCAACGATACCATTGATTACCTGCTGTCACTGCCGAAGCCAGAGTGGAATCCGCCAGATCCCCTCCTCACCATGGGCGTGAACTTCACGCTGCGCCGTGGGATGCATAATGCGGGGTTAGAGGCGTAATTTATAATGGCAGCCATTTGGCTGCCATTATTTTAAGAAACGCTATATTCCTCTACTTTCTTGGGCGTGCTTGATTCAATATTTTACCCAAGCAGTTAAACTAAATATTTCGGAGTTTTAGAACCATGAATAGTTCCACCCGACAAATACTGATTAACGGTTACGGCTTTTCTGACAAAACGTCACAAACGCGTCTCAATGGGGACAGGGATTTTCTTCGCTTTCGGTTTCAACCCGAAAAGCAATGATGCCAAACGGGAGCGCTTGATACACCAGTACAAAATTGCACTGACTACAATCCCGATAACGCAATCCAGCAACACGTAAGTCACCGACAGATTGGCGGGCAACCAATCATCAATCAACCATGCAGAAACGACCACCACCGGGTAGTGAAGTAAGTAGATAATCAGTGCAGAATCTACAATGGCGGTCAGCAGCCGATTCTCTTTAACCTGTATACGTTCGAAGGTAAACACCAGCCAGTAGCAGAGCACCACAGAGAGCACACTTCCGACTAACACGGGCAGGTATTTAACGGCACTTTCAACGTGATAATGCGCGACCACATAGAAGCAAAACCACACCAGCGCCATCAATGCACCGACAATCCAGCCATTCATTAGCTTACTGTTCGCATAACGTGAAATCTGCTCTCTATTAATATAAAGTGCATATCCTGCCGCGTAATAGACCAGAAAACGTGCAGTGATGGGCAGCAATTCGGCAAAATCGCCGTGCTCTTTAACTAAAAACTTCAACACAAAACCAACATTACCTAGTGCAATCAGCAGCGCCATCAAGACAGGCAGTGAAAGTTTGCCAAATTGTCGGGCTGACCAGTCATAAAATGCAATCGGAACCAGCAGAGACAGGATGGACAAAGAGATCAGAAACCACAGATGATGCATTACACCGTAGCTCTCAAAACACCCTTCCCACGTCAATATTTTATTATCAATCATTCCCCCAATCGCATACATAAGTGGTGGAATAATGATATAGGCGGTTATTAGAGGAACCAACACACGCTTACGGCGATTGGTGATGAAAAATTGCTGGCCTTTGCGCAGTATGATCAAAGCTGAAAACATACCCGAGAGGAAGAAAAAGACTTCCATTCTGAAAGTATGAAACAGACTAAGCAAAGCTGTGAACAATTCTGCCGGATCGCGTTGCGCAGTGTAATACCAGCTATTTTCACCAGGCAAACTTCGTGAAGCATGAAGTAAGACACCCTCTATAATTAGACCAGCGCGCAGCAGGTCCAGCCCAATACTACGACTGGATAAAAAAGAATAGGTTTTCACATCTCATACCTTTGAAATGAGTCATTACGTTAGATTTTGATAGCGGCTAAATGCTAACACTGGTTAATTCCGATTACATGCCTTGCAATAGATATTAGGATTATCGCCATTGATTTCAAAAATCAATAAAATCACTCCATTAATGGACATGCCTGATTTATATAATAAAAAGAAATGAAGATTGAATGTGTTTGTCGCTTGGCTTGCCACACCCAAAGTCTCTCAAAATTATTATTATCAATATGTTATTCAACGCCTGAGCGATTTTTAAACTTTATCATGGATGAAGGTTGCCCCATGATTTTATAATAGTAACGTTAAGTTATTGTAAGCGACTGGGTTTTGAAAAAATGAGACATTGCAATCCAATTGTGCCATGAGAAAGATAAGTACATGATTATTAATAATTAAATTTTATCACAAGATTCTTTGCTTAAGAATCCGCCTAATTTCATTACCTCAGTATAGTTTTCAGATTGTTGTCTTGCATGCATGCCTGTTAAAGTGCAAAAAACAGTGTTAAAGCAAATTTTCCCGATTCATCATTTATTACCTGCATGTTTCGGAACGATGGATTCAAGCTCACACATATACGTTTACAGGCATTGGAAACGCATGCTCAAACCTTTTAAGTTCGTCAGTGCAGTCATAATTTACGCTTTGGCATCCAACAATGATGCAATAGCCAATACGCTCCCTGTCGTAACGCCATTTATTATCGAAGCCTATGGCGGCTCCAGCACCCAGGGTGCAATGGCGGTGCGTGAAAATGGCAAAGTGCATGCAATTTTCATCAAAGATAACGAGATCGGCTTGTTAGATGACATGCTAACGGCAAAGTATGGCGAAGGGATCCAAATCATAAATAAGGGCGTATCTTCATCCCAGGCAATTGAGCTACTCAATGCGAAATATTACTACAAAAAAAATAAAACCTGGCGTGATGAGATGAAAGCATCTCCGGCAAAAATTATCCTGTTAAACTTCGCGACCAATGATGCGCGACATTTTCATTTTAACGATATCGCAGCAGATTACCGAGTCAGCCCACAAAGATATAATGAGGTAATGACTCAACTCATAAACATCGCGCGTGAAGAAGGCAAAGAGGTGGTTCTACAGGAGCCACATCCTATTTGTGGTCGAGCGGAGAAATGGGGTATTGCCCCTTATGTCACGCAACTTGATGCCATTTCACGCAGCCAGTCGGTGCCATTAGTTCGACAATACAAACGAATTCTGGCGATAAAAGACTGGCAGTCATTGCTGTCTCCCGATTGCATTCATCCTTCAAGGCAGCTTTATCGTATGAAGGCTCAAGAAACCTTTACCGTATTAGTAAATCACTTCGACAGCCAACTAGCGGCGGCAGGTCAATCTGGCAGAAGAGATGTCGAGCAAACCGTTCAGCGCTAATTTTCTGCCATGCACATCACCGCAACAATCAATAGCGCAAGCCTCGAGAATAGCAAGAGACAGGGGTTTCACGTTTGCTTTATTACCTATTTGCCTATGAGCCGTTCATCTCGGTTGTAAAGGCAACCCCGTCATCCCTTTCACTTCCTTCAACACGAACATACTTTGCATCTCTTTAATACCCGGCAATCGCCGAATCACCTACATCGCAAAGTCCGCATAGGCATCCATATCTGCCGACACCACCTGCAATAAGAAGTCCGCATCGCCGCCAATACTGTAGCAGGAGACCACATTTTCCAGCGCGGTCACTTCTGCTTCAAATTTACGCGCTTCGGCTTCGCTATGGCTGTCGATGGTGACACGCACAAACACCATCACATTCAGGCCAATCTTTCTACGATTGAGCACGGCGCGATAGCCCTGAATCACCTCATCCTCTTCCAGTTTGCGCACTTTGCGCCATGTCGGTGATGCAGAGAGGCCAATGGCATCCGCGAGATCCTGATTCGTCACACGTGCGTCCCGCTGCAAATGTTCCAGTATTTGGATATCTGTCTTGCTCAAACTCATTTTAGGTTAATCCTTTCCATTGATAGCGTTAAACAGGAATATTCATCCTTAATGAATGCTTTTTTCAATGAACTCCGCAAGCACTTTTCTCACTGCCTGCCGCATAATTTTCACCTCAGCCACTATGGCGCTTTATCTCAGTTGCTTACGGAGTTACCCATGCAATTCGATCCTCACCAACATCGCTGCACACTCATCATCGACAACCAGTTACCCACCGGGCTGGCGCTGAATGCAGCCAGCGTCATCGGCATCAGCTTTGGCAAGCTGATTGATCACATCGTCGGCCCGGATTTGCAGAGTGAAGATGGGCTCAACTATCCCGGTGTGATTTATGCTCCCCTGCCTGTGCTGCTGGCGGAAGGTGGCTATCTGCGTGAACTGCAAAAGGCAAGCAACGCGGACCCAGAGATCTTCGCGATGCCGTTTAGTGCGCTGGCGCAGTCCTGCAAAACTTACGAGGAGTACGGCGAGCGGATTGCCAGCGCCCACAGTGACCATATAGAGCTGGTTGCGATTGGTCTGATTGGCCCTAAAAAGAAAATTACGGGTTTGACGGGAAATCTTAAGCTGTTCCGCTAAATTTCCTGTTGAGCGGCAAACCATGCGGGCGGTTGCCCCACATAACGGGTGAAGGCCACACTAAACGCGCTGGCGGAACGATAGCCGACGCGTTCTGCGACATCCGCTACCGCCATATTTTTGCCACGCAGTAAATTTTTGGCCAAAGCCATGCGCCAGGTGAGCAGATAAACCATCGGCGCTACGCCCACTGCTGCGCGGAAACGCACAAAGAATGCCGAACGGGATAGCGCGGAAACTTTGGCTAATTGCGCCACGGTCCAGGGATGCGCCGGGTTGGCGTGCATGTCGCGGATGGCCGCCGCCAGACGTTCGTCGGCTAAACCACTCATCACGCCAGGGTAAGCATGACAGATTGGCATCGAACGCAGCGCCTCAATCAGCAGCAGTTCCAGCAGGCGTTCTAGTACCACATGGCGAGCAGGACGCTGCGCACGACACTCATCCATCACCAGTTGTACCAGTGTGGTCAGCCGTGATTCCCCGCGAATATGAATAAATTGGGGTAACAGCGAGACGATCAATCCCGCGTCAGGCGCACCAAACTGGCAATAGCCAATCAGCGTTTGCACTTCGGCAGGCTGCTGCTGATCGCCAATCCAGAATTCACCGGGGCTAAGCATTTCGGGTAGTGTTTCAGGCGCATCGTCATCGGGTGGCTCGGCACTGCTCATGCAGAACTCCCACGCCGCTGGGATCAGGACAAAATCGCCCTGCTCAAGTGAGATGGGTTCATGCCCTTTCATCTTCAATTGACTGCGCCCAGCCAGTACCAGGCAGTAAAACGGCTGTCCGGTTTCACTGCGATTGACGCGCCAGCGACCATTGGCGCGTGCACGTTTGGAAAAGGCCGCCTGAGGTTGCAGCAGTGACACTATCTCAGCAAGGGGATCGATCATTATGGACTCCTGCGAATGAAATATGGACTTTGCATTGTAGTGAGTCCATCTCACTGACTCTATAGTGAGCATCTACCCAATGCAATGCAGGAGTGAAAGATGAAAACGATCCTTATCACCGGCTGTTCTTCTGGCTTCGGACACGCCACCGCGATCTATTTCCTGGAACGCGGCTGGAAGGTGATTGCCACTATGCGTCATCCTCGCCCCGAGCTATTCCCGACTTCGGAAAATTTACGTTTATTGCCGCTGGACGTCTCTAATGCAGAAAGCATCAAACGGGCAATCGCTGACGCAGGCGAAATCGACGTACTGGTGAACAACGCCGGGATTGGTGTGCTGACCTCACTGGAAGGCACGCCGATGTCCACGGTACGCGAAGTGTTTGAGACTAACACGCTGGGCACTATCGCCATGACGCAGGCGGTGCTGCCTCAGTTCCGCGCCAAACGCGGCGGTACGGTGATCAACGTGACGTCCACCGTGACGCTGAAATCCCTGCCGCTGCTGGCGGTGTATACCGGCAGCAAAGCCGCCGTCAATGCGTTTACCGAATCACTGGCGCTGGAGTTGCAGCCGTTTAATGTTAATGTGCGACTGGTGTTACCGGGCCTGGCACCCACCACCGATTTCGGCAAGAACGCCATGCCGCGCATGGAGCAAACCTTCCTCGACGCCTATCAACCGATGCTGGATGGTATTATGGCAAGCATGCACCAACCGCAGCCCACCACCAAAGCCGAAGATGTCGCCGCCGCGATATGGCAAGCGGCAACCGATCCCAACGCACCAATGCGCATTCCCGCCGGGGAAGATGCGGTGGCTTTGGCCAACCAGACAACCTAAGCATAAGAACCAGGCGAATAGCCTGGTTCCTTTCGAGGTTAACGGTTATGTTGTTTGACTCCTCTGTTAGCCTTGAAGAATGATGGATGCAGATACACTGTCTGGCCCAGATGTCACATTTCTATGATGAAATTGCTGACATGCTACACCGCGAATGGTCCGAGCTACCTAACTGGCATGACCGCGATGTGATCCACCAGCGGCTGCAATCACGCAATGCCGCTGATGCCCAAACGATGACGCTGTTTGCCACCACGCACGAAAGCGAGTTAATGGCGACCGCCAGCATCATCCATTACGAATTGAGTGATATCCCCGAGCGTGAATTTTGGCTGGGTGAAGTGATCACCGCCCGCGAACATCGCGGTAAAGGGTTGGCCAGTGCATTAGTGACCCGCCTGATTGCCGAAGCGCGAGCAAAATCGATCCCTGCACTTTGGCTGTATACACCTGACCAACAGGCCTTGTATCGCCGCTTTGGCTGGCAGGACGTGGAACAGCGAAATATCGCCGATGAGGACGTCACGGTGATGGTGTTAAAACTGGATTAAGGAGCAATCGATGTTGATACGCAAAAATTACCCGGAACTGGGCGAAGTGAAAGCGCCATATGTGCACGCGGTGAAGCATGGCGACACCTTATATGTTTCAGGTTTAACAGCCTTTGCCACACCCGCGCAGCAAGGCGATATTGCCTCACAGGCTGAGGCTATCTTTCAGCAGCTGCACCTGATTGCGGCTTCCGAAAATACCTCGCTGAGCCATCTGATTAAAGTGACCATTTTCATCACCTCCTTTGCCCAGATTAATGATCTGCGGGCCGTACTCTTTAAACATTATGGCGAGCATCTACCCGCCAGTTCGCTGGTGCAAATTAGCCAGCTGTTCTCACCGGATCTGAAGGTTGAGATTGAGGCGATTATCGCGCTGTAACCTGTGCGAGATGTTGCAACGCGGCTAAGCCATCGCGAGCAATCCATGTGCGCAGCGGCGCGAACAGCGGCTGCGGCAAGGCTTCAGGTGCAAACCACTGCCAGCCTTCGCACTTTTCCGGCTCCATCAACTGCGGTTCCCCCTGCGGGTGATGTGCCACCAGCAGCAAGGTGATGTAGTGCTTGTTGGCCTCAGGGAACACATCACTGGTGAATGCGCCGTTTTGCAATTCGGTCAGGGTTAATCCGGTTTCTTCAAGCACTTCACGTCGTGCGCACTCATCCGGAGATTCACCAAATTCCAGATGTCCGCCGGGTGCTGACCAATCCCCGGCACCGTGGCTGCCCTTGCGGCGGCCCAGTAACAGTTTTCCTTCACGGAAAATCAATACCCCTACACCGACTTGTGGTGACATATAAACTCCTGTGCTTTGCGGGCGCCAGCAGCGGCGCCCCGGCGATCACGCGATACCAATCGGCTGATAACCCTGCCACTCCGGGCGGAAGGGTTCGCCATCACTATCTGGCGTTAAATGAATATAGAGGTCACCGATCTTTTCCAGCAGCAAACAATCATCCACATCTTTCAGATTATCTTTGTGCTGATGGTCTGTTCCGGGCAACAGGTTAGCAAGTCCTTTGGCTTTCGCTTCCTTAACGTCTTTGGCAACGAAAAGATCGAAGGCATGCAACTCAGCCAAAGTGGAAGGATGGTACGCACCGGCGTTAACAAAAAACAGCTTTTCACTGCCGGTGGTGGGCTTATCAGACAGAGACACGCGATAGCCATCAGCCCAGGTCACGCGCGCATAGCCATCGACGTGGATTTTATCCGCATCACCAAACCAGGCTTCACGCAATGCAGGCCAGGCATCCTCGGGCTTTTCTGCAGCAACGAACTGGATGTCATGCACTTCAATGTTAGATTTTCCGGCATTACCGCCTACGTAAAAGATAAACAGGTTCACGTGGTCATTTCCTTTTGATGGACATAGAAGAGTCAGGCAGGCGTTATAAAACAAGATATATATCGATTCAACCGTTTCATACAGTCATCATCCCTGCGTGAGGTGAGGTTTAAAACGTAATGCCATCACCATCAAAACCACCACCCCGACGCTCATGATGGCCCATGCGCTATCCAGTGAGTCGGCACGATCGAGGACAATGCCGGCCATCTAGGGCATTAGCGCGGCCAGCAAATAGCCGCCGCCTTGCACAAAGGATAACAATCCCGCTGCCTCTTCCGGAGAATGCGCATGGTCGAGCGTCACGATCAGTGATAGCGGAAACAGTGCACCAATCCCCAATCCGAGCAGCACAGTGGGCAACCAGGCCAGCGCGCCGCCCAGCCATATCAGGCTGATTAATCCCAGCAGCAAGAAGGTCAGCACCAGCAACAGCGGAAAACGGCGGTCACGGAAGCGATGAATCAAGCCCGACACGATAAAGCCCGCCACCACTTCCGTTAGCGTCAGTGCACCGAGCACATAGCCGCTGTGCTGCGGCGTCCAACCATGCTGCATATAAAACGGCGGCAACCAGGCTAATACCAGCGTGTAAGCCCCTGTACCAATTCCGAAGAACACCATGAGTAACCAGGTACGGCCCGTTCGCGCAGTTTTAGCATGCTGAACGTGAGCAGCGGGAACGATATTGCTCAACGTGATTAACCACAGCAGTACCGCAACAATCGCGGGCACAACGGGTATGGCAAGCGCCATGCCCAACCCCTGCGCATCCGCCAACGGGGCGGCCGTTGCGGCTGCCAGCGCTGCGCCCGCCATAATTCCGGTAGTAAACAGTGCCATTAGCGTGCCGGCCTGTGCAGCAAAGTGCCGTTTAATCAGCGCAGGCATCAATGCCTGAATTAAGCCTATGCCAATGCCCGCCACCAGCGCACTGGCAATCAGCATCTCAGCAGTTGGGACAGCACCGCGTAAAAGGCAAGCTAACGCCAAAAGAATCAAACCGGCGGCGATGCCGCGAACCTCACCAACGCAACGCAGCAACCACGGCCCCGCCAGGGCAGACACCCCCATCATCACCACCGGCAAGGTGGTGAGTAAACTGAGTTGCGTGGCGTTGAGGTGGGATTCGCGTTGCAGTATCGGAAACAACGGTCCAATGGCGGCCATGATCGGTCGTAAATTCAGTGCGATGATGAAAACCAGTAAAGCAAACATGCCTAAAGCAGGTAAGCTACGAGTCACTTTGCATCTCCATGTGCGTCGAAAGTATCTTAACGTTAAGATACTTTGCGGCATTTCGATAGAGGGATGCGCACTAAGCAACACATTCGAGGGGAAATATGACCGACCACGTTGATTTTGTTATCGAGCAGTGGGCCAACGCCATGCCGGAGTTGGATGCCTCCTCAATGGCGATATTTGGCCGCATGTTGCGCATCATGAAGCACCTCGCCACCCGGCGCGCGGAGGCACTGGCTCCTTTCCATTTTCGCGATGGGGAGTTTGATGTGCTCGCTACGTTGCGACGTGCTGGCCCTCCCTATTGCCTTTCTCCCACGCAGTTGTACAAATCGCTGCTGATTACTTCTGGCGCAATGACTAATCGGCTCAATCGTCTTGAGGAGGTGGGATCCATTGAGCGCGTGGCCGCCCCTGAGGATAAGCGCAGTATGCTGGTCGCCTTAACCGATGCCGGACGTCAAAAGATTGAGCAAGCCCTGCTGGTTCATACTGAGACGCAGCGTGATCAACTGGCAACGTTAAGTGCTGATCAGCAACAGCAACTGCAGTCTTTACTCAGCCAACTGATGCAGGCATCGGAAGCCCAGCGGTAAGCATTTCGTCGGGGTATGTGTCAAAATATGAATTAATTCAGTACGCTTTCCGCTATGTTAGCGCTTCTGCTACGCCCTTTGATGGAATTAATGATGAGCACCAAATACGCCCCTTCGCAGATTTTTCTCCACTGGCTGACTTTCTTGCTGGTCGTCACGGCCTATTGCACCATGGAATTTCGCGGATTAGCGACGCGCGGATCCTGGCAGGGCTTTGCCATGATCATTGGTCATTTCAGCGCAGGGAGTTGTGTGCTGGTGCTGATGCTGTCACGCGTCATTCTGCGCTTTCGTCATCGCAGCCCGGCGATAGTCCCTAAACCGCCACACTGGCAAACCGGCCTGGCGCACCTCATGCATCTGGCGATCTACCTGTTCTTTATTGTGTTGCCGATTCTCGGCATTTTGTCGCGCTTCTATATGGGCCGCACCTGGTGGATTTTTGGTATTCCGATGCCGGTGAGCGGCGATCCCGATCCTGATTTTGCTGACAGCATTGCAGACTGGCATGAAACACTCGCCCCTTACGGCTACTGGCTGATTGGTATTCATGCCGTTGCGGCACTGGCGCATCATTATTTATTCAAAGACAACACATTACTGCGCATGATGCCGTCTCGTCGTTCACGCTAATCCTGCTTTCTGCGCCCGGTAATCGCACTGGCCGGGCGTCCAAAATAGCGTTGAAACGCGACGCTGAAATTGCGTGGATGTTGATATCCCACCTGCCATGCCGCCTGAGCCACCTGAAATCCCTGTTCCAGCAAGCGATGCGCGAACTCCATGCGCATCTGTAGCAGCATCGCGCCCGGCGTGCAGTGAAAATGCTGCTGAAACCCTGTTTTCAACTGGTAGTCACTTAACCCTGCCGCCAGCGCCAGCGCACTCAGCGAGAAAGCATCAGCCAGATGATTGCGCATCCAGTCGCGTGCCTGTTCCAGCCGTTCAACCATTTGAGGATGTAGCTTGTGCTGAGTATTCGTGGGTTGAAGCTGATGACGATGCAACGCCAACAGGCTGAGCGCCTGAATTTCCAGTAACAACGGATCCTCATGCACCTGGCTGAGTTGCGCCGCGGTGGCGTGGCCGAAACGGCTAAAAAGGTGGCGCTTAAGCTGAGGCTGCAACAATCCTTCTGCAGCCTGTTCGCCAAAATAGTGGCGCACATTCGCCGCACTGAGAATCAGGCGCACCTGTTGCACCCGCTCACCCGCGCGATACAAACGCTCGCCCTGGCTGGCCTTAAAACTGGTCACGGTGAGATGCCCGGCGCTGAAAGCGATCTCACGTCCGTTGCTTTCCCGAAAGCGCGATTCTCCCTGCACACCAAAAGTCAGCACCAGCTGTGGCTGCTCGTTAGACGGTTTTGAAGACTCGCAGAGTGCCTGCACGGGCCAGTAATCCGATTGCACCATGCGCATCTCTCGCGACAGTTGATGCTGGCGCACACGCATTTCACCAGGCTTTTGCATCCTTTCTCCTTTCGCAGAGTTAAATCACCGTCTCGCAGACAAATGAGAATAAATTGCATTTACGCCAAAGGCTAGTCTGATGTTTACGTTACCTGTTCAGGAGATTGCCATGCGTTCACCGCTTCCTACCCTCGATCATCTGCTGGCTCAGCACGCCCTCAACGGCGCGGTGGCATTGGCATTTGAACACCGCTTGTTTGATTTTCTGGCGTTACCTGCCACGGCTGCGCAAGTCGCTCAACATTATGACTGGCAGCCGCATCAGACCTATCATCTGTTACGCCTGTTATGGAGTACCGAACTGCTCACGCATGAAGCTGACTGCTTTGTGCTGGCACCCGATGTGCATACTTATCTGTGTCGCGACAGTCGCCGCTATATCGGTGACGCCTGGCGCTATCGTCATCAGGTGTTACAGCAGTTCGCTCAGCGGTTGCCACAACTGCTGACGCAGGCGGAACCCGGCTGGCAGGATCCTTTGCAAATCGATACCGCGTGGGCGGATGCCGCCTTGCATCAAATCGCCCAGGAACAGCGTGCGCTGAGCGCGGACACCGCCTGCGCAATCGCTGATACCCTGGCTGATTTTCAGCGTCCGGCGCTACTGCTGGATATGGGTGGCGGTCCGGGGTTGATCAGCATTGCGTTAGCGCAACGCTTTCCGCAGCTTTCGGTGATCGTGCTCGACCTGCCTCAAACCTCCACCGTTGCACAGCGCAACATCGAAAAAGCCGGCCTGAGCGATCGCTGTTGCGCGCTGGCGAAATTGCCTGAAGGGCGTCAGGTGGACATTATCTGGAGTTCATCGTTTCTTTATTTTATGGCGGACAGACAGGCGATGCTGCGTGAGTGGTACACGCGCTTAAAACCAGGCGGACTGCTGCTCAGCGCCCATGCAGAAGTCTCTGAGCATCCCGAAGATGCACGGCAGGTGCTGCCATTTTTCACCCCGTTAATGATGCGAGGTTACAACGTCACGAATGAAGGTGTGCTGGGCGAGGAATTGCAGCAGGCAGGATTTGATATTGAGCGCGTCCAACGGATGCAGCCGTTCCCGATGTCACCGCTCAATGTCATCGTGGCGCGAAAGCCTAAAACGTTAAGCTGAAGCTGTCATCCAGCAACGCAATGATCTCGCTATCCGGCAAGCCATTTTCCAGCGTCAGGCTGATCCAGTGCTCTTTGTTCATGTGATAAGCCGGATAGACGCCGTGCTGCTGGCGCAGGGAGCCGGTGAGTTCGGGACGGGTTTTGATATTCATCACCTGTACCACCGGTCCTGCGTCCAATCCGAGTTTGTGGCTCTCCAGCGGGAACACCAGCGCAAACCACTTACGGTGGCGAGGGTGCCGCAGTACCGCGTATTCACTGTGTTTTTTCCACGGATAGTCGGGTTCAATTTGGTAGGTTTGGCTGATGTGTTCGAACAGTTGCTGGCGATTCATGAGGGTTCCCGATGTGTGGAGGTCATTGTCGGCCATGAGCAAATAGCACAAGGCCGCGCCTTACGTTATAAGGCGCGGCCCGTTGTGACAAGGTCTGCAACGCAGACGGCTGGCTCAACTCAACTGAAAACGTCCCACCGTTTGTGCCAGTTGTGCCGCCTGATCTTCCAGCGAACTGGCCGCCGCCGACATCTGTTGCACCAGCGCGGCGTTCTGCTGGGTGGTGCCGTCCATTTCATTCACCGCGATGGTGACCTGGCTGATACCGCGCGCCTGCTCATCGGATGCCACCACGATCTCACCGATGATAGTCCGCACTGAATTCACTGCCTGGGTCATCTCCTGCATCGTCTTACCGGCGTCCTGCACCAGCTGAACACCGCTGCCGACACGCTGGCTCGACTCCTCAATCAGCGCCGCAATCTCTTTCACGGCGTTAGCACTGCGCTGCGCCAGATTACGCACTTCAGAAGCCACCACCGCGAAACCACGCCCCTGCTCACCGGCACGCGCCGCTTCCACCGCCGCATTCAATGCAAGGATGTTAGTCTGGAAAGCGATGCTGTTGATGATGGCAGTGATATCGCCAATCTTCTTCGCACTGTCATCGATCTGCGCCATGGTCTGTACCACTTCACCCACCAGCGATTCGCCCCGGCTGGCGATCTGCGTGGCGTTTTCCGTCAACGCCGTCGCCTGATGCGCATTAGTGGCGTTGTGTTTCACTGTGGCGGTGATTTGCTCCATGCTGGCGGCGGTTTGTTCCAGTGCCGCCGCCTGTTCTTCCGTGCGCGAGGCCAGATTGAGGTTACCGCTGGCAATTTCGCCAGCGCCCTGACGAACGGAGGAACTGGCGTCCTGAATTTGCCCAACAATCTCACGCAGCTGGTTTTGCATAGTATGCAGCGCATAGAACAGGCTGCTGTTATCGCGCCCTTTCAGTGTGATGACGTTATCCAGCTTGCCGTCCGCCACCGCCAACGCAATGGTCGCGGCTTCCAGCGGCTCGCCACCGATCGGTTTCAATACTTTGCGGCTGAATAACAGCCCCAGCAGGGCGCAGACCACCAGAATGCTAATGATCATCAGGATCACGGCGTTGACCAGTTGACGATGCGCCGCCGCCATCACTTTACTCACCGGCGCGACCACCCCGAGATACCATTTCTGATCGCTATTACCGATCACCACCGGCTGCCAGGTGACCAATGCATCTTCACCCAGTAACGCGTCATGCTGTTCCATGACGTCTGAACTGTAGTGATGGGTATCGCCTTTCCACGCTTTGCTGGTTTGGTTTTTATCCGGGTAAGACACTACATTCCCCGCACTGGACAGCAGCATGGCGTAGCCCACGCCATCCCAGGGTTTGATTTTATTCACTTTCTCCTGCAGCGAGGCCAGTGAAATATCTGAAGTCACAACACCCCACAATTTCCCCTGGCTGAGAATCGGCGCCGCCACGGACGTCAGCAGTGTGGGAACACCGTTGTAGGCATAGCTGTAGGGTTCAATTAGTGTGTCTTTTTGACTTTTCTGCGGTAGCAGGTAGTAGTCACCCTGGCCCGGTGTAAAGATCGAGGTTAGCGGGTGCATCTTGAAATTGCCCGACTGATCGCGATCGACGAAGAAGGCATAACGCCCCTTCGGTGCAGCACCTGGCTGGGTGGCGAACTCGGCGTCGCGGCCATCGAAGGCGTTTTCTTCAAAGACCACTGAAATCGACAGGTAGTCAGGGTTATCGCGCAGTGCCGACTCCATGACTTTATCGGCGACTTTACGATCCTGAATCCCTGCGGCTGGCAGCGCTATCAGACTGTGGCCGAGGTTATGCGCCACGTCTCGCGCATAGCTCAGCTCCTGCTGGATTTGCAGTGCCTGGGTTTGTGCAATCTGCTGCAGATAGTTTTCGGCCAGTGACTTTTGCTCGTTGCTGGACTGCCAGCTCAACACGCCGATGGTGACGGCAAAGCCGAGGGTGATGGTTAAGGCGCCCGTCAGCAGCATCTGCGTGCGGGTGCTCATTGTTTTCTTTGATGCGTGTTTGGCCATTATGGCGCTCCTGGAGTTGACACTTTTTCGGTTAAAAAATGAACCACTCCCTGTGCACCTACATCCCTCTGTAGAGACTATCGGCGCGCGGCGCAGGAACTTGATGGATGAGCAGGTCGGAGGAGAACTGAATGAGGTGTTGTGTTGCACGGGCGCCCTTCAGGCCGCCCGCCGGTGCATCAAAGTGCACCTTTCCGTCATGAATATTTGAGCAATGACCGTCGTCGTTATTTAAAGCTGTCGCTTGCTGCTTTGGCGATGGCGATTTCATTCGGGTTAGCAGAACCGCTGACGCCCACCGCACCAATGGTGTTGTTCTGCCACACCACCGGTGAGCCGCCGCCGAGCGGAATGACGCCCGGTAAGGTCGCGATAGCCGGTTCTTTACCGTTGGCGCGATCCATATATTTGTCTGTTGGCGTGCGATACAACGCAGCCGCGCGACCTTTCAGAATCGAGGAATCGATACAGCCGACCGGTGCATTGTCCATACGGTTAAATGCCAGCAGCTGGCCTGACTGATCCAACACGGCAATACAGACGTTGGCGTTCAGCGCGTGCGCTTTTTCCTGCGCGGCCGCGATCAGCTTCTGCGCATCGCCCTGAGAAAGAATGGTTTGCGTCAGGGTGGCATGCGCGGCAGCAGAACCAAACAACGCGGCGCTCAACAGCGCAAGGGATAAAGCCTTTTTCATTGAAGTTACTCCTTAAAGGGTCATACCGTTATGAATACGGGCGACGTCAACGCCGCCCGTAAAAGTTATTTCCGGCGGCGCAGAAGAAGGATCAACGCCCCCACGATCACCAGCAGCGCAACGACGCCACCGATGATGCTTAACGCATGCGCGTATCGCACCAGCCAGCTGCCGCTTTCGCCTTTCAGCGTTTGCTCAACGTCAGCTGGCGTAATCGCATGCTGCGGGTTGCCGAAGTTGGTAGAGACGTAGTCCGCCACTTTGGCCAGTTCGGCCTGACTAAATTGCGTGCGAAATTCCGGCATAAACGCGTGATCGTTGCCAGTCTGTCGGTCCACGCCTTCCGCAATCGTCATGATCAGGTTGGCGGGATCGTCTGACAGCACCGCTGAAGATCCCACCAGCGAGGGATAGAAACGCTGAGCATCGTGGGTTCCGCGCCCGTCACTGGCGTGGCAGGTGGCACAGGCACCGTTGTACAGTTGCGCCCCGCTCATCGCATCGCCGGAGACATAATCGGCGATCTCATTTTTCATGCCGGTTTCAATGGCTGACAGCGGTGTAGGCTGTGGCGCTACCGATGGGGCTTTACGATCCGCGCCGCCAATCGCAGGCACCTGCTTCAGGTAATGCGCCATTGCCTCCAGATCGCTCTGCTGCATTTTCGAGAACGAGTTCTGCACCGCGGTGCCCATCTCACCCGCGGCAATCGCTTTACCGTGCAGCGCGCCGGTGCGCAGATAGGTGACAATTTCCGCTTCGCTCCAGTCACCGATGCCCGCCTGTGCATCTGGCGTGATATTCGGTGCCGTCCAGCTGCCAACCTTGCCGCCCGACAGGAAGCGATCGCCCTGTTCCGCCATCATGCCGTTACGTGGGGTATGGCAGGTGGAGCAGTGCGCCAGCGTGCGCACCAAATACTCGCCGCGTTCTGCACTGCCTGCGGCCGCATCGCTACCCGGCACGGCCTTGCTATCCAGGAACAGTAGATTCCACATCGCCATCACCGGTCGGAAAGAGAACGGGAACGGCAGATCGGTTTCAGGCGCCGGATGATCGTCGGCTGGCACGCCGAGCATCAGATAGGAATAAAGTGCGTGGATATCCTCATCTGAAAGTCCGGCAAATGAGGTATAAGGCATCGCCGGATAGAGGTAATGATTGCCCGGTGCTTTGCCTTTGCGCATCACCGCAGTGAAATCCGCCAGGCTATAGTTGCCAATCCCAGCGGTTTTCGACGGCGTAATGTTGGAGCCGTAAATCATCCCCATCGGTGACTGAATCGCGTAACCGCCCGAGAAAGGTTTGCCACTGTGCGGATCGCGATGGCAGGCCGAGCAGTCACCGGCGGTGGCCAGATATTCCCCTCGCTTGACCAGATCCGGCGAAGCATCCTGTGCCTGCACGGCACCGGCCAGCAACAGGCTTGCCGCAGCCAGATGTCTGATATGTTTGCGCATGATCAGATCTCCCTCGCGATGGTATCGGCCATACGCAACGCCAGCGCGATCCCCGTCAACGTAGGGTTCACCGTGGCAGAGGTCGGCATCACGCCGGTGGTGGCGAGGAACAAATTGGGATGGTCCCAGCTACGACAATGCGCATCGACCACCGAATCACGCGGGTTATCCCCCATGATGGTGGTGCCCATGATGTGATACTGATTACGCCAGCCGGTCGGGGCTTCAATCACTTCACCGTTAAAGGCCTGCAGGAAGTTAGCGAAATCCTTGTACGCCTGCGGGCGCATACCGCGCACGTAATCATCAAGATGGTAATTGACGTTGAGCATCGGCAGGCCAATTGAATCTTTGCGATCGTAATTTGGCGTCACGCGGTTGGTCGGACTTGGCAGCGTTTCACTCATGGTACTGATGTTCATGATGCGCGAGGCGCGGTCGCGAATCGCATCATCCAGCGCTTGCCCCATCATGCCTTGCTTCAGCAGCGGCACAGTGACATCAACGTTGGGCACCAGGTTACGCAGTGAATAACGGATCGCCGAGTGCTGTGCGCGACTGGCTTCATCGCGGCGATTGGCGATAGTACCGTGCTGCACTGAACCGCGCCCGGTCCACAGCGGTTCGTCAGCAAGGAACGTCAGGCTCAAACCGGTGTGATCCATCAGGTTACGACCGACCTGATCGGAACTGTTGGCCACTTCATTCATCAGCAGCAGTTTCGGCGTTTCCAGCCCGTGAGCAGCGATGATGAAAGTTTTGGCGGTGAGGCGCGTGTCTTTGCCATCGGGCTGACGGTAGTGCAGCGCGACGATCTTGTTACCTGCGCCTTTCTCCAGCTTCCAGGCCACACATTCGGTGCGTAACTGCACGCCCAGCGCCACGGCTTTATCGACGTGCATATCACCGGAATACATCGCGCCAATCGGACAGATCGGTTCGCAGTTGTTGTTACCCGCGCAAGCCGGACGGCCATCATAGGGCCGTGACACGCGCGCGTGCGGCTCATGGATCACCTGATAACCCATCGGGCCCAGCTTTGATTGCATGCGCTGCACCATATACGGCTTGGCTTCCGGCGGCAGCGGATATTCCGCTGAACGTGGCGGATAGTGACCGCGCCCTTGTCCGCTTTGGTCCTCATCGGCGGTGCCGACCACCCCGACTTCGCGCTCGGCTTTGACATACCAGGGCTCCAGCTCGCTGTATTCAAACGGCCAGTCGCGGCCAACGCCGTACACACTTTTAAGCTTAAAGTCGTTGGGTAACAAGCGCCAGCAGGCAGATGCCCAGTGACGCGTACTGCCGCCGGCTACGCGTAAGTAGCTGGTGACATACTCGAAATCGTCATCCCCTTTGGCATCGATATAGCCTTCGGTGTAAGAGTTGGGTGCCCACGGCAGATTCGGATATGGCGTGCACCAGTTACGTTTACTGGCGCCGTTTCGGTAGTTTTCCACCACTTTCCAGCGTGGAATATAAGGCCCTGCTTCCAGCATAATCACCGATTTGCCCGCTTTCGCCAGCTGATAAGCGGCGTTGGCGCCCAGCGCACCGGAGCCGACGATCACCACGTCAGCATCAAATTCACTCATGATGTACCTGCTCGATTCTTGTTATAGGGTATTGTGCTGCGCCAGCATCGCCTCGGCTTCCACGAGGGTTTTGGCTTTGCCCTGCACCATCAGTAACCAGGGTGCATCAGGCTGCTTAATCTGCTTTGCGGCGAGGGGCGATTGATCGCCCCATTCGCGGATCAAGGTGGACATCGGTGGCGCTGTCACGCCCGGAGGCACTTCGGCCCAGTAATCTCCGCCCGCTCTGGCATAACTTGGGCGAATGGTGTGATCACGCGTGGGCTCATACATCAGCGCCGACAGGAAGGTCACGAAGTGCGCGTCATCCACCGCTTTGGTCGTAGATGGATGACCGGTATAGCCGAGATACCACGGCGAGATAATCGTTAGCGCGGTCTTCACGTCCGCGTCATCGAGTTGCGCGACGATCTGCTCACGATCTTCGCTTTGCAACGCATTGAGACGCGTCATCAGGCGCGCTAGCTGAGCCGGGAACCCTGCATCCTGTTCACACAGCAGCGTCCATAACCGTTCAGAAATGCCGATATCGAGGCCACGGCGTCCGGTTAACAGTTCACTGGCGCGCAACAGCAGCGCTTGTGAGGCATCAGCAGGTGCGGCCAACAGGGGTTGCAACGGGATAGAAACGATGACCGGTGTGGCCATCATCAGTTGTAAAAAACGTCTTCTTTCCATGGCTAACCTGCTTTTAACGCCGACAGCGCGCCCTGCGCCGCTTCCGCATCCACGTTGCCATCTGGCGTGCTGACACCAATGGCGCCCACAACCACACCGTTCACTTTCACTGGCTCACCGCCAGGCAGCGGCACCACCACCGGGTTACCCAGCATGCCGACATTACCGGCAGCGATTTTCTGCTGGAAGCTGGACGTCGGCACGCCAAAGGCGGCGGCTGAGTGCGCTTTCTTCGGCGCGAGTTCGCTGTTGGCCAGTGTGGCACCATCCAGACGCTCATAAGCGATCAGCTGACCAAAAGGATCGACCACCGCAATCGCGCCGCCGATGTGATGGCTGCCAATAATCTGCTCAGCTTTCTCCACCAGCTGTTGCGCCTGGTGATGGGTTAATACGGCGACCTGGTTAACGGGTTCGGCGGCCTGGCTCGCGGCACAGAAAAGTCCACCGCACAGCAGCACTGTCGGGAGTTTTTTCATGGGTGTTATCCTGAATAATTAAAGGGTTAGGTGAAAATATTAATGACGTGCTAGACGTTGCTGAATCAGATGATCGAGGCTCCATTTACCGCCGCCGTTCAGACACAGCATCAGCAAACCAGCAGCGCAGGAGATATTTTTTAACCACACCATCAGGTGTGCGTGGCTGTATCCCTGATAGAACAGGAATCCGGCCAGAACCGAGAACACCGCCATAA
Source organism: Pantoea sp. USMM079 (assembly GCF_037153115.1). Taxonomy (NCBI): domain Bacteria; kingdom Pseudomonadati; phylum Pseudomonadota; class Gammaproteobacteria; order Enterobacterales; family Erwiniaceae; genus Pantoea; species Pantoea sp. USMM079. The sequence goes on along the minus strand of NZ_JBBCKX010000002.1, from coordinate 318,688 downwards.
AAATGGCCGTGAACCGTGTCAGAAAACCAAAGGCAATGGCCAGACCGCCCCCCACTTCCAGCAGGATCACCAGCGGCAGGAAAAAGGCCGGAACACCGTTGTTCGCCATGGTTTGTAGGTTGTCTGCGTAGTGGGTGATTTTGTCGAGACCTGAAGCGAAGAACAGACCCACCGCCATGACGCGGCCGAGCACAGCGAAGAGATCTTTTGAGTGAGACATGATGTAACCGTTCTATTATGTAGTTGTTAATGAACCAAACGGTACACTCTATAACTTTAGTTACATTTATCATTTCGTGCGGCTAAAAAACGCGCAATGCATGAGTTGTGCAACTTTGCGGCGCACTTTGCTCAAAACAACGACGATAAAATAACTGAGGGGCGTCAGGGTAGTGAGGTAGGTTTTTGAAGTAGATCACACTATTTATGCGGTCTTTAGCCTGCTGATATACGGCCGCTGCGCTCCGCTAACTCTGCGTTTTTAACGATTTTTCAAGTAAAAATCCTAAAGCGTATAGCAGAACACAATCCCAGCAACATGCGATCTGTTTGTTAACAAAATTCCAACGTTATGGCGTGTGACGATTCAACTTCCGTCTCAAGTCATTATTCCTGTCAGGAATGAATTAATAACCTTCGCAGAATATTTTTTATCGGTTGTCGATGCCAGGATGACGTAAACCCTATCGGAGAACCGACATGACTTATCGCTTTCTCGTGACCACTACCAGCCTCGGCCAGGGCGGCCGTGAACTGCTCGCTGAAGCAGGCTGTGTGGTCGATTATCTGGATGACGCCAATGACGTTGCGGAAGTTGAACAGCGTATGAGCAGCGTGGCGTATGACGCGGTGATCTCGCGTACCGTTGAATTGAACGCGAAAGCCATCAACGCTTGTCCAACGCTGAAAATCATCTGCAAGCACGGCGTTGGCGTCACCAATATTGATGTAGCAGCGGCGACTGAACGCGGCATTCCGGTGCTGACCACGCCAGCCACCAATGCGCAATCTGTTGCCGAACTGACGCTGGCGCTGATGCTGAACTGCGCGCGCCGTCTGCCCTATTTTCAGCAGGAAGTCGCCGCCAGGCGCTGGACCCGCAGCGGTGATGGCGAAGAACTACAGGGCAAAACCCTGGGTCTGGTCGGCTTTGGCGAAATCGGCCGCCGCGTGGCGCGCTTCGCGAGAGTGATTGGGATGCAGGTCGCATTTTTCGATCCCGCTGCTCCGGCTGATGGTGACTTCGAAGGCGCGCAACGCTGTGATTCACTCGACGATTTACTGCCACTAGCAGATGTGCTGAGTCTGCACTGTCCAGTCACGCCAAAAACCCGTCTGATGATCAACGCACAATGCCTGGCAAAGTTGCCTGCTCACGCCACGCTGATCAACACCGCACGCGGTGAATTGATTGATGAAGATGCGCTGGCTGCCGCATTACAGAGCGGGCAACTGCGTGCCGCAGCGCTGGACACGGTGACCCTTGAGCCGCTGGCTGCCGATCATCCCTTCCGCGCGCTCAGCAACCTGATCGTAACCCCGCATATTGGCGGTTCCACCCCGCAGGCATTGGATGCCGTCGCGCAGAGTGCGGCACGTCAGTGTCTGGCTTTTCTTGTTAACCAACAGATCAACCCATCCGCCTGCGTCAATCCGCAGGTGTTAAACCGGAGTTAACTTATGACCATCCACAAAGACTGGCCGATTGGCTATTTCATCGGTGAGCGCGGCGCACAGATTGATGCGGGCGTGATTGATGCCTTCCGTGCCTTGCCGGTGCCGAACATTGGCGACTCCATGGGGCGCAGTGTTGGTGCGCTTGGCTTACAGGCTTATCACAACGATGCCAACCTGGTGCTGTGCGGCCCGGCGATCACTGTGAAGGTGCGTCCTGGCGATAACCTGATGATCCACAAAGCCATCGAGATGGCGCAGCCGGGCGATGTGATCGTCGTCGATGGCTCGGGCGATCTGACTCAGGCGCTGATCGGTGGCTTGATGCGCACCTCCGCCGTCACCAAAAAGATTGCCGGTTTCGTGATTGATGGCGCCGTGCGCGATCTGAATGAATGGGCAGAAGGCGGTATTGCCTGCTGGGCTCGGGGTAACACTCTGCGCGGCCCTTCCAAAGAAGGCCCAGGTGAAGTGAACACCACCGTGTACTGTGCAGGACTGGTGGTTTCACCGGGCGATTTGATCGTGGCAGATGCCGACGGCGTGATTGCGATCCCGCAGGATGAGCTGAGTGTGTTGCTGCCTCGCGTGCAGCAACATGCACAGCGTGAGGAAAAGATTCGCGCCAGCAACGTGGCAGGCAACAACGATCCTGAACGATTCAACGCCATTCTGCGTGCTAAAGGCTGCCCGGTTTAACGTTAAAGCTGAATCACCTGTGTTATCGGGCGCGGCCATCCGGCCAGCCCTTAACAAACCATTATAAAAACAACGGAGTACCCTACCGTGCTGAAAAAAATTTCGCTGAGCGAGTCGATCCCCCCGCCGATGACCTGGCGTGAAAACTTCACACCAGAAGAAGGCAAAGCATTTGGTGCGCAACTCTCTGCGCGTCTGGAACGCTTACCCGCCGCCCGCCCGCTGTGGCTGATTATTTTTGCGCTGGCATTGGGTGGTTGGTTTGAAGTGTATGACGTGTTCCTGACCGCCTATATCGGCCCCGGTATGGTGCGTGAGGGGATTTTTTCCCACGGCAGCCATAACTTTTTTGATCCCCATAGCCTGGGGGCGTTTGTCGCGGCGATGTTCCTCGGGGTTTTCCTCGGCACCCTGTTGATTGCCAATCTGGCCGACCGCATCGGGCGCAAAAAGGTGTTTATCATCGCGCTACTGGTTTACGCGATCGCCAGTGGCATTATGGCGTTTCAGCACCATCCGTTTTCTATTGTGTTCTGGCGCATTGTGTCGGGGATTGGCGTTGGCGCTGAACTGGTCACCATTGATGCGTATGTCTCCGAATTTATTCCGGCGCGTCTGCGCGGCAGATCTTATGCGTTTGTGCAGGCCATCCAGTACACCTCAATTCCGACCATCGCTTTCCTCTCATGGCAGCTGGTCCCCCAGGAAATTCTCGGGCTGAGCGGCTGGCGTTGGGTGGTGTTGTTTGGCTGCATCGGCGCGGTGCTGGTGTGGATCCTGCGCATGGGCTTACCCGAAAGCCCGCGCTGGCTGGTTGAGCAAGGCCGTTACAAAGAAGCGGAAGACGTAGTACGCAGACTGGAAGCGCGCGTGGCTAAATCCACCGGCGCGGCGCTGCCTGCCATTGATAACCCTTTGTTGCAGCCCATTGAATCTAAACCGGCAGTGAAAAATGAGATGTGGCGTCCGCCTTACCGCCGTCGCACCCTCATGCTGCTGGTATTCAACTTCTTTCAGTCGATTGGCTATTACGGTTTTGCCAGTTGGATCCCGACACTGCTGGCAGCAAAAGGTGTGACGTTCACCCACAGCTTGCTCTATTCCTTCCTGATTGCTTTTGCCAGCCCATTGGGGCCGCTGGTGGCAATGACCTTTGCCGATCGCATTGAGCGTAAGTGGCTGGTGAGTGGCTCCGCGCTGGCCATTGCCCTCGTCGGCACGGTATTTTCCTGGCAGTCGCAACCGGTGATGCTGGTGACGCTGGGACTGCTGCTGTCGCTGGCCAGCACCTGTATGACTTTCTCTTACCGCGCCTATCAGGCGGAATTGTTCCCGACGCGCTTCCGTGCCAAAGCGATTGGTTTGGTCTATTCGGTGAGCCGTATCAGCGGCATGTTGTCAGGCTTTACCATTGCCTGGGTGCTGAGTGAGATGGGGGTCAGTTCAGTGTTTGCCGTGATTTCCGGCGCGATGGCGATTGTGGTGTTTACCATTGGTGTGTTTGGTCCACGCACGCTGAATCGCCGTCTGGAAGAAGTGAATCCCTGAGAACATGATGACCACAGAGATGTGATGACAATGTGTTTATGGCGGGATTAGGCCGCAGCCTAATCCCGTTTTGAATGGTGGTTATTTCTGTTCAGGCAGCGCGTATGCCAGCACATAGTCGCCCACCGGCGTCTCCATAAAGTGATGCCCTGCCGCGACAATCACCAGATACTCACGTCCATTTTGCGTGTAGATCATTGGGTTGGCCTGGCCCCCTGCAGGCAGTTCCGTGCTCCACACTTCCTTACCGGTTTTCATGTCGATGGCGCGGATTAAGTCATCGGTGGCTGCCGCGACAAAGATCAGGCCGCTGGATGTCACCACAGAACCGCCATTATTCGGCGTACCAATGTTAATCGGCAATCCGGTTGGCAGACCAAACGGGCCATTGCGACGTGCAGTGCCCAGTGGACGATCCCAGATAGTGCGGCCATCACGCAGGTCAATGGCGCGGATGCCACCGTACGGCGGCTCTTTACACAGCATGCCGGTGTACGGCAAGCGCCAACCCGCATTCACGTTCACCGCGTAAGGCACGCCGATTTGTGGATCGCCTGCCCCTTCCGCATGACCGGTATCGTGTGGGTTATACGGGATTTCATCGCGGGGTTTCCAGCCCATCGCATCGGCTTTCGCACGCGGCACCAGAATGTTGTAGTTCGGCATATCGTTGTAGTTAGCAATGATGATGCCGCGAGTCGGATCCACTGCCACGCTGCCCCAGTCAGAACCGCCGTTATAACCCGGATACTCAATCGAATGACGATCGGCTTCCGGTGGTGTGTACTGCCCTTTATAACTGGCTTGCTGGAACTGAATGCGGCACACCAACTGATCCACCGGTGTTAAGCCCCACATATCCTGCGGCGTAAGATCCGGTTTGCTCAGGTGATGGAACAACGAATAAGGCTGGGTTGGCGAACGCTGATCCGGCTCGACGCCGCCGCCGGGTACAGGGCGTTCCTCCACACCAAACAGCGATTTACCGGTGCGGCGATCTAACACATAAATCTCACCCTGTTTGGTCGGCATGATAATTGCCGGTGTCTTACCGCCGTTTTTATCCGGATAATCCACCAGCGTGGGCTGAGAACCGGGATCGTAATCCCACACATCTTTGTGTGCTGTCTGGAAAGTCCAGGCCGGTAAGCCGGTATCGATATTTAATGCCGTCAGTGAGACCGAATACTTGTTTTCGGCAGGCGAGCGCGTACCGCTCCAATAGTCACCGGAGGAGTTCCCGACCGGCAGATACACTAATCCTAACTTGTCATCACCGGTGAACGAGGTCCAGACATCCGGTGAACCGCGTTTATAGGCATTAGGTCCTTTCTTCGGTGTCGCCGTATCCGGGTCGGCAGCATCCCATGCCCATTTCAGCGCGCCCGTGCGCACATCATAGGCTTTGATGACGCCCGGCGGGCCAAATGCGCGCTGTCCATCGATCGTCTGATGTCCCACTACCAACGTGTCGCGTATCACCACCGGCGCGGAGTTGATAGCCACATAGCCGTCGTAGGTTTCCCCCATATCTTCTGCGAGATTGACCGTGCCCTGATTGCCGAAACTGCGGCACACTTCACCGGTTTTAGCGTTCAACTCAATGATGCGGGCATCCAGCGTACCGAGAATGATGCGCTGCTGGCAGTCACTGTTATCACTGTTCGGTGCAACAGCCGCTTCCTGTCCAGTGGTTGCATGGCTGTTGGTCTGGCTGTCATACCAGGTTAACCCACGACAGGCGGCGGTGTACGGAATAGATTTGTCGCTGACTTTCGGGTCAAAATGCCACTTCTCTTTGCCGGTAGCGGCATCCAGCGCGAACACCATATTGCGTGCGGTACAGGTATAGAGCGTATCGCCCACCTTAATCGGGGTGTTTTCACCGCCCCAACGCGCTTTGGGTAAATCACCGGTGCGGAATTGCCAGGCCAGCTTGAGGTCTTTCACGTTATCCGGGGTAATCTGGCTGGCATTGGCGAAACGCTGCGATGCCAGAGAACCGCCGTAGGTATACCAGTCACCATTGTCTGGCGTGGACGCTTTCCCATTACCGGTATCCGCCATGAAGTTGGCCGAACCCGCAGCGGGTACATCGGTGGCCGGCGTTTCATTAAGTGGTGCAAAGGGCAGCGCAGCCGCAATCACAAAGGCGACAATCAGCACCGCCGCCAGCGCGCGTGAAGCACCCCGACTGACGCGCGGCGCCAGATTGGGTAACTGAAAGGCAAACACGATGCCGAGAATCAGCATCAAGGCAAAGCGCGGCACCCAGCGCCAGTAATCCAGCCCTGACTCCTGAATGGTCCAGATCAGCGTACCGATAAATACCAGCGCGAACCAGCCTGCACCGCTGGTGCGCTTCATCAATATCAGTACAGCAGAGACGATCAGCCCTATACCAGCCAGCACGTAGTACCAGTTTCCACCTAAGGCCACCAGCCAGCCCCCGCCTGCGGCCAGGATAATCCCCAGCAACAGCAGAATGAGGGCAAATAGTTTATTCCAGAACGAAAGTCTGGGTATTTGGTTTGCGATGTTCAAAATAATGTCCTTTGCCATAAACGATTGCAGGATTGTGTATTTTTTAAACTTCGCGATTAACTCTAGAATATCTGGAGGGTTATGCCGGGATATTTGGCAAATATGTTCAATAAGCGGCACTTTTTATCCGCTTAAATTCCTTATAATTTCTGTGATAAATGGTTTAGCGAAGCGAGACCCAACACCTTTTTCTCTGCCCGGATCATTTTTTACCTGTGCATTTCCGCGACAAAATCCTGCTGTTTTTGATCTGGCGCAAGATCGTCATCTCATCATCCTGTCAGCTTATTCGTAACAGGGCGCATGACGCCAAATAACAAGAGGAATGCATCATGACAGGTAAATTAGGCTTAACAGGATTGCTATTGGTTTGGCTGGTGTATGTGGCGTGGATGGTGAGCTACTACTCTGGAACATTTTCACTTTTCACCCATTGATCTGCTCTCCATCACTGCTACAGCGATAGTCACTTCATTTTCCCATATGGCGGCGCTCAGGTCGCCATCTGGCACACAGACCCTTTCCTGGCTCACCTAAAATTTCAGCCTGAAATCGCCACCCATTTCGCCTTCTCATGCGGCTTACATTCGTTGGTGGGCTGAATGAACTGGCGTTTGAGCCGATTAGGCAGTATCATTCAACTCATTATGTGAGCCGAATAAAGCGGCTTTATGGCTCATTAATTGAGCCTAATCACCAGACTGTTTGGCTCACTGGCAAAGGATATGAGGCAATATATGTGGATATGGCAGAAACCTGATTGGCCAAGTTTTCGCTGGCAAGAGGAAAAACTCCTGCCACGATTGCGCTATCTCCAGCAGCAGCGAGGCATTTTGCTGGGCCGCGCAAGCATATCCGATAACACCGATACGCAAACGTTGAATACTTTGCTCACCAACATCCTGTCTTCCTCCGCCATTGAAGATGAGCGTGTTAACGCCGAATCGGTCAGGTCTTCCCTTGCGCGGCGATTAGGTGTCTCGCTGGAGCAGCCCTATCCCGTTTCCGAACGATCTGAAGGACTGGCCACTATGATGATGGATGCCATCACTCAGCGCGATACGCCACTCACGTTTGAGCGGCTGTGTTTGTGGCATCAGTGGCTTTTCCCGTCGAGTGAATGGACGATTAAGCGTTTAAACGTAGGCGGTTTGCGCGGTGAAGAACCGATGCAGGTGGTGTCCGGACGCATCGATCGTCCAACTGTCCATTTTGAAGCGCCACCGCGTGATGGGCTTGAACGGCAGCTTGATCAGTTTATTCGCTGGTTTAATCAGAGCCATGACGAGGTTCAGCTCGATCCGCTGCTGCGCGCCGCCATTTGCCATCTGTGGTTTGTCACGCTACATCCCTTTGATGATGGCAACGGCCGTATTACGCGTGCGCTGACGGATTTGGCGCTGGCACAAGCAGATAGCCAAAGCATCCGGTTATATGCCATGTCGTCATCGATTCTGACCCGTCGCACGGATTATTATCGGATTTTGCAAGAGACACAGCGTGGCGATTTGGACATCACTGCCTGGATGCTGTGGTTCCTCGATGTGCTTAATGACAGTCTGGAAGAGGCGCTGGCATCGGTCACGCGGATACAGAACAAAGCGAAATTCTGGCTGATGCATCACAATGCCCAATTGAACGCTGAGCAAAATCGCGTATTGAATCGCTTGCTCGATGGCGGAGAACAAGGGTTTGAGGACGGCATCAGCGCCAGCCAATACCAAAAAGTGGCGAAGGTCAGTAAGGCCACGGCGACGCGCCATTTGACGGAATTACTGGAGAAAGGTTGTCTGGAGAAATTACCGGGCGGTGGGCGTAGTACGCGTTATCAGATCAAGCTGTAGAGTTTAGTGAGGCAACAGGAGCGACCTTCTCGCCGCTCCCAGCTCTCAGCTCTCAGCTCTCAGCTCTCAGCTCTCAGCTCTCAGCTCTCAGCACAGTATCAGGCAGCTTTAACCGCGCGCACTTTCTTTTCAGGTTTACCGGTGTCTGCTTCGGCAGAAGCTTCAGATTCCGCAGAGGTTTCAGATTCCGCAGAAGCCTCAGTCTCGACTTCAGCTGATGCTTCTTCCTTTACCGCATCCGGTAATTTGCTGGTACGCAGGATATGCTGCACCGCATCCTTCTGTTCAGCCAGTAACATGCCTAACGCTTCAGCCTGTGCCTCATCCAGTTCAGGCTGATGCTGCTGCAGCCAGTCGGTGAAGGCGTCCGCCATATCGAGCATTTTGTCCCAGGCATCCGCGTCTTTTTTATTGGCAAACGTCATTTTTTCTTCACCCTTTCTGACAACAACATATTTGGTTTCGACTGCCATGATGCACCTCGGTTAACTGTATTTATATACAGTATATTCTAAGCAAACTTTTTTGAGCAAACATTTTCTGCTCATTAAGCCAGTAATTCTTCCAGGAACGTCGCCAGCGCTTTGCGCGGATCGTCCTCTTCTGAAACGATCATTTCAATACCCCACTGCCCCAACACTTCTTTAGCCACCGGATTATTGCGGTTGGTAAACAGGTAGGATTTCGGCCGTGCGGTCGCTAATCCCGTGCGGCCCCACATCTTGGTCAGGCGGTAGAATAACAGACGAATGTTAAAGTCACTGATGCTGTAACCGACAAACAACACCGAGTTGCCCATCACGTCATGCGTCAGTTTGATATCCAGCGGCGAATCGAAATAGAGGCGCTCGAAATAGCTGCTTTCATCCAGCACGATGGACGTATCATCGTCAAAATCACCATGAAGTTTAATGATATGACGCTTGTCTTCAGTCAATGACACCAAATCTGCCGCATTCGCCACTTTGCTGTACGGCACATTGTGAGCTTCGTGCGCCATCTCCAGCCAGCGATCGTAATTGGTGGTGTAGATGCGTGAAAAGTTACCTTGGGTGATCATGGTGTGAATTTCTGAGCTGCGCACGTCAATATCCGGGCGATGCCATTCACGATCCATCCAGCTGCGTAATGGTCCGAGCGAACCTTTGCGTTGCTTGTAATACTCCGCCAGCGAAAGATGTGTGCCATAAGTATTAAAGATCTTCGGGTCGTAACCCAGTTCTTTGGCCAGATGCGCAATCAGCTCATGCCACTCCGGCAAACCCAGATTGCGTGAAATACCCGCGCCCGCAAACAGGATCAGTTTGCCTGCATCGTAGGCGCGTTTGAGTTCCGGTTTCATGCCAGTCCCCGTGATGTTTTAAGAAAGGTGGCGAAGCGATCCAGTGCCAGGCGGCGCATGGATATTTCGTTTTTGAATTCACCCATTTCAGCGAAGGTCTGCGAATGGCCTTCTGGAATGAATACGCAGTCCCACTGAAACTCGCGTGGTCCGGCCGGGGCCGGTGCGATGGTGCCGCGCAGTTCCCCCTCAAACTGGTACATTTTACGACCATCGCAATAGCCCAGCACGGTTTTGGCGGTAACGCTGGGGCTATCCAGCCCGCTAACCAGTTTGGTGAAGCGTTCAGCGTTCAGTCGGCTCCAGAAAATGCGCGTCAATCCGGCAGGCAAACCATTCAACCCATCCAGATACAGGCCGGTGTGCTCAACAAACAGTGGACGCCCAATGATGGAAAAGGCTTTGGTGAGTTTGTCACGTACCAGTTCAACTTCATTTTCTGTTTGGATCTCTTCGATGCGGCGGGCGATGGGAATGACTTCGACGCCGACCGGCTCCAGGATGGTGCGCACTTCGGCAAGCTTTAGCTCATTGGCAGATAGAAAGCGTATTTTCATTGCAACCAGTCGTTTTAAAGTGGGTTTCACAATCGGGCCAGGCCAGGCTGAATACGTGTCCAGCGCTTGTTGTTTTTGCCTCTGGCACTGCAACTACCTTAAGGCACTGAGGTTTCATTCTAACGTGTGCACTTGCCATAGGGTAGGCGCAATCGCGGTAATCATAAAATGCGCTGCGAGTTTTCAACCTCTTTTAACGCGCCGCATGCAGGCGGAAATAATCGACTTAAGTCACCTCAATCGGCCAGTTTTACCCGGATAAATGCTCATTTCCTCTAACATAGGTCAAATCATAATGCAGCTTGAATGAGTGTAAATAACGTGAAAACAGTTATGACAGCCGTCACGCTTTTCCTTAATATACCTGACTGAAAACATTAAATAATTATGACTATAAAACTGAGAATAGCTAATGATCTCTTATTTCAGTTCAGGATTTTCAATCATTCGCAATCTGCCGTTTGTTTTGAAAGGCGATAGCCTGGAAAAGAAACTGCGTTTAACCTTGTTGATCGCCGGGACATCCAGCATTGTGGCCGGTATTTACATGGTGTTGTTTAACGTTGTTAGCGGGCACCATGACATTGCCTGGTTATATGCTGCCAGCACATTACTGGGTGGTTACATCACCAGTGCAGCCTTCTGCAGTGGCTTAAAACGCAACCTTTACATCATCGTGCATGCACTCTTATTCAGTATTATCCTGCTACTATTACTGGATAATTATCATTCAATTGTTAAGCGCTCGGAATACAATTATCTGATGGCTCTGACCATCGGTTCCGCGCTGGTGCTACGCCAGCAATCGAATTACCTCAGTAAAATTTTTCCTCTCATTTGCCTGGCGTTTTATCTGCTGTTTATCGCCACGGGATTAACCTGGCAAAGTGGGGCTTTCAGGCTGAGCATACCTGAGGAACCTGGTTTCTATATTGTTAACTGCAGTGTGTCGATTATCGCGCTACTGTTAACCGTGTTTACGTCACGCGGTGATTATTCGGAGACCGACCTGATTAAACGGGAGCTTTCCAACGCCATCGAAAAGAACCAACTGGAGCTGTACTATCAGCCACAGGTGGATACCAATAAAAAGTTGATAGGCTTCGAAGCCTTATTGCGCTGGAAACATCCGGTTAAAGGTTTTATCTCGCCCGAGGTGTTTATTCCTGTGGCGGAGAAAAGTGGGCTGATTATTGAGATTGGCAAATGGGTGATGGAGAGAACCCTGCAGCAAATGTCTGACTGGGATCGCATGTATCATCTTAGTAATTTGATGTTTTCGATCAATATCAGTCCACTGCAGTTGATGCATCGGGATTTTACCCAGGATACTTTGCTGACGCTCTCACATCACAAAATCAGTCCGGAAAGACTAAAGTTTGAAATAACTGAAACCACCTTTATTTACGATCAAAAAAGAATCAGCAGTGTCATTGAGCACTTCAGTCAGTTAGGCATTAAATGGGCGATCGATGATTTTGGCGTAGGCTATTCATCGCTGAAATCGATCAGTGATTTCGCGATTGATGATATCAAGATCGATAAATCGCTTATCATGCATATTTTTGACAATGAATCCGCCGCCATTGTGGTACACAAAACGATTGAACTGTCGCGTGAAATGGGATTGAACGTGCTGGCTGAAGGGATCGAAAGCGAAGAGTATTTCGACTACCTGCGCGACAAAGGCTGTAACCTGTTCCAGGGGTATCACTTTGCCCGTCCGCTCCCTGCGGGAGAGGCTGCGCTTTGGATCCGTAAAGCCACCACATAAGAGACTTTTGCCATGGCGGCGGCTGAGCCGCCATTGTGCACAGGATTAAAATATCGCTTTGGCGATCGTTAACGCCAGTCCTAACGTGACGAGTTGCATTGAAACCATCCATTTGGTTTGTTTGTTCAGCGCCTGGTACAGATCGCCCCTGATCGCCAGTACATCCGCTTTGGTCGCGTAATTTTCCTTTATGGACGCAACATCGGCTTTCACTTCACGAACCTCGGACCGTAATTCTGCTATTTCTAATTTGACTTCAACGATTTCAGTCCTGACTCCAGCCATATCCTGTTTAGTGGCGTAATTCGATTTAATAACGGCAACATCTGTAGCGATGATGGTAACCGTCTCTTCCAGTTTCCTGACTATTGACTCCATGAAAACGCCCCCCAATCTCGGCCGCTTAATTTCTCTGCACTGTAGGGATTGCGCGTGGCAGATATTAAGTTGACCTCTTATATTTTCAACTAACATGTTAACCCCAATCTTTTATACGTTGATTGGGTAATGCAGGTTAAGCCAGACTCATTCAAAATCCTTTTTACTCTTTTTCAACCTCACATTCCCTCTGGAAACACCAATATGACACCTTACCGACAGGCTAAACAATACCGTTCCTTGTAAGAGAAGATAAAAAACCATCTGAAGCGATTAATTAAATGCAAGGCGAGTTTATTTCACGGTCAAAAATCGAGATTTACCGTTTAATTCATGCCAAAAAAAAAAAAAAAAAAAAATAAATAAAAGAATGAATAAGTTCACAACAACGCTGAAAAGAAAAAACTCACAACAATCAAGCTGTGAGTTTTCTCTCAATTAACAAAAAAATTATTTATTGATAAACAATCCCAGGCGGATTGACCTGTGACGCCTCCACGCCCTCCTCCTGTTCTCCCCAGCGTGCCAGCACTTGTTGGTACTGTCCGCTGGTTATCGCTCCATTGATCGCCTGCTGTAATGCCACATCCAGCCCATTACCTTTTTTAGTCGTCACTGCCACCCAGGCGCGGAACGGACCGTGACCGACGATTTTGGTTTGACCGCGTGACGCCACTTTCCATGCCGCCATGGCTTGCGGGCCAAATGAAGCATCGGCGCGCCCGGAAAGCAACGCCAGCGTCGCTGAGGCATCATCATTGAGATATATCGGCTGAACCGGAGCCAACCCCTGTGCACGGTTTTTCGCATCCCAACTCAGCAAAATTTTCTCCTGGTTGGTACCGGAACCGACAATGATGCGTTTACCCGCCACGTCCTCGCGCCCTTTGATCGCCGTGATTGCACTGTCCGTTTTCACGGCGAACGCATGGTTATCCGCGCGGTAAGTCGCGAAATCGAACTTCTGTTTCCGTTCTTCCGTCACCGCGATATTAAACATCGCCACATCATAACGTCCGGCGGTGAGGCCCAGCGGCCAGTCTTCCCAGGCGGCAGGCACCAGCTTGAGTTTCAACCCCAAACTGTCGGCCAGCAGCCGGGCGAAATCAGGGTCGCTACCAATCAGCGTTTTATTGTCTGATGCCCACAAGCCTATTGGCGGGGAATTGGATGCGGAAGTCGCGACCGTCAAATATCCCGGCGTCACAAAATGAAATCCAGCCGGAATTTTGGCGATGGCTTGCGGGTTAGCCGGAATGTGGATTGGCGTTTCGTTGTTTTTTGCATCCAGCGTTGCTGCGGCACACAGTGGCGAGCTGAACAACCATGCGGCCAGCGCGCTGACTATCACTCTTTCCATTACAGCACCCGCGCCAAAAATCGTTTCGTACGCTCATGACGCGGTTGGTTCAACACCTGGTGCGTACTGCCTTGTTCGACGATACGACCATCAACCATAAACACCACCTGATCCGCCACTTCGCGCGCAAAACCAATCTCGTGCGTCACAATCACTAGCGTGGTGCCAGAGCGTGCCAGCTTCTTAATTACGTCCAGCACCTCACCCACCAACTCAGGATCGAGCGCCGAGGTCGGTTCATCAAACAGCATCACGCGTGGATTCAGCATCAAGGCACGTGCAATCGCGATGCGCTGCTGCTGGCCACCTGACAGATGGCGCGGCCAGGCATCAGCTTTATGGCGCAATCCCACGATATCCAGCAATTCTCCCGCCCTTTCAATCGCCTCGCGTCGTGACAATTGACGATGGGCAATCGGTGCTTCAATCAGGTTGTCTAAAACCGTCAGATGGGGAAATAAATTGAAGTTCTGAAACACGTAACCGACGTTGTTGCGCTGGCGCAAAATCGCCTTCTCTTTCAACTCATACAACTTGTCACCACGACGTTGATAACCGATGTAATCGCCGTCGATTTGAATAAACCCTTCATCCACGCGTTCCAGATGATTAATGGTGCGCAGTAGCGTGGATTTCCCTGATCCTGACGGGCCAAGAATCACCGTCACCGAGCCGGGCTCCAGCTCCAGTGAGACGTCATCCAGCGCTTTGTGTTTACCAAATGACTTGCTGACGCCGGTAATGCAGATGGCGCCGGTAGTATGCAAATTGCGATAATCAATGGCTTCGGACATGAGAAAGCTCCTCATTGGCGGTAGCAGAGCGATTGCGCCATTGACGCCAGCGCGACGGTTGCGGTTCACGCGTCACGCTGCGGGCCAGCAAACGTTCAACGCTGTGCTGCAGCAGTGACAATACGGTGGTGATAATCAGATACCAGGCCGCACCCACCATTAACAGCGGGATCACCTGCTGCGTGCGGTTGTAGATCATCTGGATGGTGTAAAACAGTTCCGGCATCGCCAACACGTACACCATGGAAGTCCCTTTGGCGAGGCTGATGATTTCGTTAAACGTGGTGGGAATAATGGCGCGCAATGCCTGCGGCAGAATGATGCGGAAGGTACGACGGGACGAGGACAAACCCAGCGCCGACGCTGCCTCAAACTGACCGTGATCGACACCCAAAAAGCCGCCGCGAATAATCTCCGCACTGTAGGCGCTCTGCACCAGCGTCAATCCAATCACCGCTGCCGGGAACTGCCCCAGCACATTGATGGTCTGGAAATGCCCCCACGACAACGCCGTGAAAGGCACGCCGAGCGACAGCGTGTCGTACAGGTAGGAGAAGTTATACAGAATGATCAGCACCACAATCAGCGGCAGCGAGCGAAATAGCCAGATGTAACCAAACGCCAGCGTGCTCAATAACCATGACGAAGAGAGCCGCGCCAGCGCCAGCAGGCCGCCAAAAATCAAACTCAGCACCGTGCCGAACAACGTCAGTAACAGCGTTTGCCCCAGCCCTGTGAGAATCACCGGATCAAAGAACCATCGGGCAAACACACGCCATTCCCAACGGGGATTAAAGGCCACCGAATCAATCACGCTGGCGAGAATAAACAGTGCGACAATCGCCCCGATGATCCTTCCTGGATAGCGTGCGGGCACCACGGTTAAATGTTTTTCCTGACTCATCTCAACTCCTTAGCTGGCCTGCGCCACGCTGTGCACATCAATCACCTTGAGGAAGCGTAAACGCCCGTCATGAGGTGGCCGACTGTAGATTTCCATATCTTCGCGTAGCGCAAACTGCGGCTGATAGCCGTGGCCGATATACAGCTGAACGGCTTCCGGCTGGCGAAATCCGGTGGTCAGGAACACGCGCTGATAACCGGCGCGCAACGCACGCCGTTCAAGCTCCTGCAAAATCAGCAGCGCCAATCCCTGACGGCGCAGATCGCTACGCGTCCAGATGCGTTTAAATTCCGCGGTCACCTCGTCATAAGGTTTATAGGCGCCCATGGCGATGATCTCGCCGTCACGCTCCAGCACGATAAACAGCCCACGCGGCGGCAAGTACCACTCGGTTAATTCCACCTCGTTCGCGCTTTTGAAGAAATCGCCGTAACGTGCCGCATACTCGCCAAACAGACCGGTGATAATCGGCTGCAACTCAGCGGCTTCAGGATGCACTTCGCGGAAAAATTGCTGGCTCATGCAGCCTCCTTAGTCGCCAAGACCGGCTGGGTTGATTTCAGAGCGATCCAGACGCTCCACGCCTTCACCCCAACGGTTCAGCACCTTGTCGTAATCACCGTTCTTGATCACGCCGTTGAGTGCGGTGTTAATCGGTTGTACCAGACCGTTGTCTTTTTTCACCGTCACCGCAATGTGTGCGGCTTTCGGCCAACCCCCATCCACGCTGCCCACCAGTTTGGTTTGATGAGTTAACGCGGCTTTCCACGCGCCAATCACATTCGGACCGAAGTAGGCATCGGCGCGACCGGACTGCAGCGCCAGCGTTTGCGCAGCATCATCTTTGGTGTATACCGGCGTGAAAGGCTTCAGTCCTTTCGCCTGATTCTCTTTGTCCCACGCCAGCAGGATCGCTTCCTGGTTGGTGCCGGAACCCACAATGATGCGCAGCCCGGCGATGTCTTCGGCTTTGTTCAATGATTTAATCTGGCTGCTGGATTTCACGTAGAAACCCAGGGAATCTTTGCGATAGGTGGCGAAATCAAAGCGCTCTTTACGCTCTTTGGTCACGGTGACATTGGTAATCGCCGCGTCATATTTGCCGGAAGCCACGCCCAACGGCCAGTCTTCCCACGAGGTCGGCACCACATTGAGTTTCAATCCCAGGCTGTCGGCCACCAGACGGGCGATATCCACTTCGCTGCCGAGCAGGGTTTTGTTGTCATCACTAAATACGGTTAATGGCGGGGAGTTCAGTGCGGCCACCGCTACGGTAAATGAGCCTGGCACGGCAAACTTATGTCCGGCCGGAATTTGCGCCACCGCAGCGGGATTTGCCGCAGTGTTCACCGGTGTTTTATTGGCTTCGATGCTGATCTGCTGACCGTTCACCGCCACGTCTTCAGCCAAAGCCGCACTGCTTAAACTCAGCAACATCAGCGCAATCAGGGATTTTTTCTGCATAGCGTGTTTTCTCTTTAATTTATTGTTGTGTGAACTGATTAACCGGGTCTTTCAGACCGAAGCTGGCACGCAGCGTGGTGCCAGGATATTCGCTGCGGGTCAGACCGCGCGCTTGCAAGAGGGGGATGACGCGATCGACAAAGCGTTCGAAGGTATCCGGCGTGCCGCCCTGAATAATGAAGCCATCGGTGGCCTCGGTTTCAAACCACAGCTGTAAGCCATCCGCCACCTCTTCTGGCGTGCCAAAGAACAGCGGACGCGGCGTGGCTGCTTCCAGTGCGGCCTGACGCAGTGTGTGACCGTGCGCTTGCGCCTTACGTTTGATTTCATCGGTGGTGCTGCGGAAGCTGTTTTGGCCGATATCGCCAATATCCGGGAAGGGTTCATCCAGCGGGTATTGCGAGAAGTCGTGGTGATCGAAGAAGCGACCGAGGTAGTTCAATGCATCTTTGATGGAAACCAGTGCGGCGGTAGTTTGGTACTGACGCTCAACGTCTTCGGCATCATCGCCAACGATGACGCCAACGCCCTGGAAGATATGCAGATCCTGCGGCTCACGTCCGTTCGCCACCAGCTGCTTTTTCACATCTTTATAGAAAGCTTGCGCCTCTTCGCGCGTCGGCTGATGGGTGAAAATGGCATCGGCGTGGCGCGCTGCCAGCTTTTTACCATCCTCTGACGCACCGGCTTGAAACACGATCGGGCGTCCCTGCGGCGTGCGTTCGATGTTCAGTGGCCCCTGCACCTGGAAGAAATCACCGTGGTGATTAAGGGTATGAAGTTTGGCGGCATCGAAGAACTGACCGCTCTCTTTGTTCCGCACAAAAGCATCGCTTTCCCACGAATCCCACAGCCCTTTCACCACCTGCAAATACTCATCGGCGATGCGATAGCGCAGCGCGTGCTCCGGGTGCTGCTGGCGCGAAAAGTTTTTCGCCGATCCTTCCAAAGGCGAGGTCACCACGTTCCAGCCTGCACGCCCGCCGCTAAGGTGATCGAGACTGGCAAACTGGCGTGCAACCGTAAAGGGTTCGCTGTAAGAAGTGGAGACCGTACCCACCAATCCTAAATGCTCAGTCACCCCCGCCAGCGCCGACAGCAGCGTCAACGGCTCGAAGCGATTAAGAAAATGGGGGATCGATTTCTCATTGATAAACAAACCGTCGGCGACAAACAGAAAATCCAGCTTGCCGGCTTCCGCTTTGCGCGCAATATGCTTCGCATAGTCAAAATTGATGCTGGCATTAGCCTGCGCCGCCGGATGACGCCAGGCGGACATATTGCCGGATGCGCCATGCAGAATAGTGCCAAGTCGCAGTTGTCTTGCAGTCATAGTGTTCTCTCTTTTCCATGGCATAGCCTGACGGCGACGGTTTCGTCGCCATACAAAGCGGAGGATATTGGGTTAAATGGGCTAACTCAGAATTGCGTCACGACATCGTGCATTGAGATGCTGCAAGGCCTGCTGCGCCAGTTGGGTGAAATAGTGCGCGGCAGGCGCGATCAGTGCTTCATCGGGGTTGAAACCGCCGTGATGCAGACCAAATTCACTGGCGCTGCCAATGCTGACAAACGCGCCAGGGATCTGTTGTAAGTAATACGCAAAATCTTCGCCGCCGAGGTGCAGTTCTGCGGTTTGCACCCGATACCCCACCTGCTGAGCAATTTCACTGGCAAACTGCGCCCAGCGTGCATCGTTTTCTAGCACCGGCGGGCCCGGATGCCAGCTGAAGGTCGCGGTCGCACCGTTTGCCGCCGCAATGTGCTCGACAATCTGACGCGCGCGCTGTTCCAGTTGCGCCCGCACCTGCTTGTCATGGGTGCGCACCGTGCCGCCAAACTCAGCTTCTCTCGGTAAAGAGTTGCCAGATTGACCGGCATCGATGCGCGTCACGCTCAACACCAGGCTATCCAGGGTGTTAAAACTGCGGCTGGTGAGAGATTGCAGTGCCTGAATGATCTGGCTGGACACGAGAATGGCATCCACTCCCTGTTCAGGGCTGGCGACGCGCACCACAAACTTATCGGCATTGGCATAAAACGCCCCGCCGCGCGTGGCGAAGGCACCCGTCGGTAAGCCTGGTTCGTTGTGCATACCAAAGATCGCCTGCACATCTTGCAACACGCCAGCATGGATAAACTTGCGCGCACCGGTGGCATTTTCTTCGGCTGGCTGGAACAGAATACGGATGCGTCCCGGCAGTTGATCTTCCAGCGCATGGAGTTGCAGTGCCGCGCCCAGCATCACCGCGCTATGAACATCATGGCCGCAGGCGTGCATCACACCCGCATTACGTGAGCGGTAGGCGAGGCCGGTGGCTTCATGAATCGGCAGGGCATCAATATCAGCTCGCAACGCGATAGGCGTCTCACCCTGACCCACTTCAACCACCAGACCGGTTTCCAGCGGATAATCGAGCAACCGCAAGCCAGCGTCCTGTAGCCAGCGGCGCAAACGCGCTGTGGTTTCCACTTCATGTCCAGAGAGCTCAGGCCAGCTGTGCAGCTCGCGTCGCCAGTCAATCAGTTGCTGTTCGCTTGTGTGAGTCATGGTTATCTCCGGATTACGCCGCAACCAGTCGATGCGTTGCCAGCAGTTCGAGAGACTTCACTCGCGCCTGCCCCTCAGCAATCGGGGTATCAATCACGAACTCCTCAATGCCAAAATTCTGGTGCAAAGCATCCAGTTTGGCATGCACCTGCGCGGCAGTGCCTTTTAGCAACGATGGCGTGCGCGGCTCAATGACATAATCGTTATAACCGCCCTGTCGCACGTAACGTTCAGCTTGCTCAACGCTGCCCACGTTGACACTCGGGCCATCTTTCACACTGACGTGATAGACGCGCAAATTATCCACCAGCAAATCAGCTTCAGCCGGTGAATCGGCGACCACCACTTGCACGGCCACCAGCGCCTGCTTGCCGTTGCTGTATTGGCGATAGCTGTTCAAAACCTGCTCCATCAACAGCGGGTCGCCGTTGTGATGTGCCGCAAACACCAGTTGCCAGCCCAGTTCTGCTGCCAGCCTGGCACTTTGCTCGCTGGCACCCAGCAGGAATCGGTTTGCCGGACGTGGCGGCTGCGGCGTGGCGCGCAGGATCTCTTCATCACCCACCGGCGGAACATCCAGCCAGCTATCCAGCAGTGAAAGCTGTTCAGCAAAGCTGCCCTTTTCATCCTGATGGATGCCCTGCTGTAAAGCGCGGGTGGAGAGCGGTAAACCGCCGGGCGCTTTACCCACACCGAGATCGATACGGCCTGGCGCGAGCGAGGCTAACAGATTGAAATTTTCGGCAACTTTGTAAGGACTGTAGTGTTGCAACATCACGCCACCAGAGCCGACGCGAATATGCTGCGTCTGGCCAATGATCCAGGCGATCAGCAATTCAGGAGAGGGGCTCGCCAGACGGTCAGTGTTGTGATGCTCTGCCAGCCAAAAGCGGTGATAGCCCCAGGCCTCAGCCTGCTGCGCCAGCTGTAATGTGCGATGCAAGGCATGCGACGCGCTCTCTCCATCGGCAATCGGCGATTTATCTAACAAGCTCAGTCGATATGACATACGCCAAATCCTTTTCCTCAATGATGATGGCGAGCAGTGTGTGATAGCGGCGGGTAATGGGTAAAACATATTATTGTCCTATGCATTTTTAATTAATGCATATCAGAGAGGTGCGGAATATTGATGGGTAAATAAATCATGTAAAACAGAGAGTTGCGCATCAATCAGCATTGCGAATAACGATTGATTATGTGAAATAAACTAATCGGGAAAGGTTTGCACGATTGGATATAAGTCTGACGGAATACACTCTTCGTGATTATATTTAACGTCAGAACGCACCGGAATAAATACCGGTGCGTTTATAAGGGATTTATTATTTTATCTGTGCCAACGCTGCTTCAATTCGCTGAGCGACCACTTCTTCTCCCTGCGCGTTAAACACCGCCTGCAGTTCAGCAAGTTGTGATTTGTCGAAGCCGACATTCATGCTGATGCGCAGATGTGATTGCAATTGCGACTCGACACCGCTCATTCCGGCTAATGCGCCCACAGTGGCTAATTCACGACTTTTCCAGTCCAGGTTGTCGCGCGCGAAAATGTCGCCAAACAAATGCGCTTTGAGGAACTGATCGATCGCCGGGGCGAATTCAAACAATGGCCCTTTCACCGGATTGCCGACCAGCGCCGTCTGATTGCGCGTACCAGCGGCGAGCATATCTTCGGGCGTTGGAACCGGCCCGGCCTCGTTGCCTGGCTGGTCATTTTTGCTCTGTAAGCGGCGGGCATCCGTTACTTTCATCAATTCTCCCAGCGCGTTGAGGCTGCGAGGGAAACCGGCATAGGCATAAAGTTGCACCAGCACCTCACGGCACTGGCTGAGGGTCAGACCCGCATCCAATCCCTGATTCAGCGCGTCATTCAGTTTGGCAATATTGCCTGTGGCGGCATGGGCCGCGATCACCGCGATACTCTTTTGTTGCAGGGTCAATGGATGAGTCTGTTTTTGCCGTAGCGCGACATATTTTTTCTGTTCTGGCTCGGAGGGTTCATCAGCCAGACTCACTGAAGAGGCGAGCGCAGCGCACATCATTAACGAGGCATTGATGCTTTTCGTCATCTTTTACTCCTTACAAAGAGGCCGAGGAACCGTACTGCTCATCGCTCACTTTCTCCAGCCACTCCACCACCTGGCCGTTTTCAGCTTCAGCGATGGCAATGTGCGACATGCTGTTTTCCGGTGCGGCACCATGCCAATGTTTTACGCCTGCCGGGATCCACACAACATCGCCAGGACGGATATCACGTGCTTCACCGCCCCACTCCTGCACACGCCCCAGACCTGCTGTCACAATCAGCGTTTGCCCGAGCGGATGGGTATGCCATGCCGTGCGCGCGGAGGGTTCAAAGGTCACCGTTGCGCCGCCGATACGTGCAGGTTCGCTTCCCTGAAACGGCGCATCAATACGCACCGTACCGGTGAAATATTCTGAGTTGCCTTTAACCGAAGGTTTTTCACCACTTTGCCAGACAGTGATCATCGATGTGTTCTCCTTTGCAGAAACAGCTGAAACAGATAACGCCAGTATGAGGGCAACAGCCATTCTCATTATGTCGGCTCCGTGCTTCAGGTTCGGGTGGTGACCGCTCTGGAATGGGCGGCCACATTGATAGCAGCTAAGAGTGTAGGATCACGCGGATTGATTGATAAGGTAGTCAAATCAGGATGGGTTTATGAGCAAAATTCAACAATCAAAGCTGAGTAATTATCCCTCGCTCTACGCTTCCTCTTTAGCCTTCGGATAACCGCTGAGCTAACAGGCTGAGCATCGCGGGCGTATCAACATCCTGCAGGCACCCTTGATCGGTTAATTTGACTGGCATTACGGGATGGGTGCTGAGCAACGCACGCGCGCCATTATCACCCTCTAACTGAATCAAATCGGCATAAAACGGTTTTTGAAAAGCCACCGGATGACCGGGTATACCGTTTACTTCGCTGCGCACCAAAGGGGATGTCTTTAGCGCCCGCCCCACCGCCAGATAGCTGGCGGTGGTCACTAACGGCATATCTGCCAGCACAATTAACCAGCCATCATATTGTGATGTGGCTGCAACACCTGCGGCAATGGAGTGGCCCAATCCTGCGCTTGCCACTTTAATCAGGTGCGCCCGACTGGCCAGCAGATGAATGTCTCTGTCTTCAGGCCGGGACACCACATAGACATCCATTTCACTGGCAAGTGCCTGCTCAAGTGTATGCTGCAGAACAGGTTTTCCTTGTAGCAACGCCAGCAATTTATGCCCGCTATTTGCCTGCTTGAAACGTTGGCTTAAGCCAGCAGCCATTATCAATATGGCGAACTTCATGGATGCGCAGCGCTCACGTCATGTGCCGTGGCGACCTCGGATCGGCACACACCGTTTTTATAGCGAACGATATCCGCCATGATCGACAGCGCGATTTCAGCGGGTGTTTTGCTACCAATATCAATACCCACCGGTGCATGGATTCTGCTGACCTGCCGGGGCACTAAGTCGCCAATCCGCACCAGCCGTTCTTTACGTCGCTGGCTGTTGTTCATCGATCCCATCGCACCAATGTAAAAGGCCGGCAGATTCACCGCCTCCATCATCGTGAGATCATCAATGCGCGGATCGTGGGTCAGTGAAAGGATCGCCGTGCCGGGATGGCAGCCCTCTCGTTCCAGATAAGCCGCCGGAAATTGCCTGATGAGTGTGATGCCACTATCAAGATCGCCCGCCAGGTTGAGCAGCACCTCTTCACGGTGTTCACACACCAGCGTTTCGAATCCCAGAGCCAGCGCGAAATTAGCGCAATACAGCGCGACGTTCGACAGGCCCGCAATAATCACTCTGGGCGGAGCAGACAGTGTGAGCACCACTTCAGCCCCCTTGATTTGAGCAAACGTGTGACTGGCATAAGCGCTGGGTTTAACAACATGGCAGGCATGAGGTAATACCAGCCGTTTCTCTAGTGAGTGGGCACTGATCATCGCATGTTGCATGCGCTGCAGATAGTCCGTCGCGGCAATGCCGGGCAGCAATTTTTCTACCAGAATATCCAGCACGCCACCGCAGGGCAGCGCGCGATCTGGCGCAAAGCCGCCCTCACCGTAACGCACTATCTGGCTAGCAGCGGAGAATACCGCATCGCTAATGCGCGCGAGAAAGCTCTCTTCCACACATCCGCCTGATAGCGAACCGCAGTAACGCCCATCTTCTCTGATCACCATCATTGCGCCCGGCGGCCGCGGTGATGAGCCATAGGTGCTGAGCACCGTGCAGAGCCATAGGGGAGATTCCTCTGCCCACGTCAGCGCAGTACTGATGACCTGCTCATCAAGGTTGTGCATGGGGTTCTCCCGTTTGGCATTCCATCGTCTTATCAAAAGTCGCTAGTTTCATGGCTAACGCATCTGCAAAATAATCACGTTACTGCTGGCCGGATCGGTTTTACCCCGCAGCTCACTGACCGCTTTTGCATCCACTTTTTCACCCTGATTTCCCCACGAAGTACGGATAAAATTCAGCACTTCAGCAGCCTGCTGATCGGTCAGTTGTTTCCGGTACGGTGGCATGCGGTAAGCATCTGGCACGCCATCGGCAACAATTCGGGCTGAACCATTGAGGACCACGTTGATAGCCGAAGCGGAATCCACTTGCATCGAGGTTGCACCCGCCAGCGGTGGGATCCACGGCGCCTGACCTCGACCATCGGCACCGTGACAACTACTGCATCGCGCTGTATAAATCTGGCTACCAGAGGGGTTATCTGCGAGCGTGCTTTGCGTATTTTGATACTGCCAACTGCTGCCTGCATTTTGACTGCCCGATGGCAGCGCTTTCAGGTAGTGCGCTATCGCACGCAGATCGTCCTCATTCATAAACTGCGTCGAGTTATTGAAGGCGTCAGCCATTGATCCAAACACCACTGCATGCTGATTACGCCCCTGTTTCAGGAACGTCACAACATCCTGTTCACTCCAGCGACTGATGCCGGTATTGGCGTCATTACGCAGGCTCGGTGCGTACCAGCCGTCCAATAATGCCCCCGCCAGGTAATCAGGGCTGCCGGCATCCAGCGCTTTTTCATTAAATGCCAGCCCGCGCGGCGTATGGCAGCTACCACAGTGACCGGGACCCTCAACCAGATACGCACCCCGATTCCACAGAGCATCATGCCCTTCCTGCGACTGATAAGGTCCGCCACGTGAAAATGCCGCGCTCCAGAATGCCAGCGGCCAGCGCATGTTCAATGGCCAGGGAATCTCAGAAGCGATGTTCTGGCGAGAAACCGGTTTAACACCCTGCTTCATAAACGCATACAGCGCCGCAATATCGTCATCGGACAGCTTCTGATAAGAGGGAAACGGCATAGCGGGATAGAGCCGATGGCCGTCCTGCGCCACGCCATGGCGTACTGCACGATCGAAATCAGCCAGTGTGTAGCGACCAATACCGGTATCGTTATCTGGCGTGATGTTGGTGGTAAAAATCTTGCCCACCGGCGTGGCCATCGCCAGTCCGCCGCTGAACGGCGGTGCATCAGGAGTGCTATGGCAAGCGACACAATCGCTAAGACGGGCAACATATTCGCCTTTGCGCACCATGTCCGCCGAAGCCACAGTCGGCGTCACGGGATGATCATCAAAATGCGAAGCAGGCGCGCGCATAAGCCAAAGGCATGCCAGCACAGCCACGCAAACCACGACAGCTGATATCAGCCCAAACCTTTTGAGTTTCATGGTTTATTCCTGTCAGCTGAAGGTAAAGCGAGAGAGAGGCATGGCGCGAATGCGCTCGCCAGTCAGTCGGGACACCGCATTCGCCACGGCGGGCGGCACCGCAGGCAGCGGCGGTTCACCGATACCGCCCATTTTTGCGCCGCTCTCCACGATACGTACGTGCACCTGCGCCATCCGTGAGGGTGGCAAGATGGGATACATATCGTAGTTACGCGCTACCGGCTGCCCTTTCTCATACACACTTTCTTCCAGCAGAACCTGTGATAACCCCAGCGCCACGGCGCCGTTAACCTGCGCCTCAACTATCGCCGGATTGACAATGCTGCCGGGATCAATGGCTTCCCATATCTGATGCACGGTGACCTGACCGTTTTCGATAGACACTTCAGCAATGGCTGCCGCCTCAGTGCCAAACGGCGAGGCCATCGCCACACCGCGTGCACGACGAGTACCATCAGGCGCCGTGTAGGGCCCCGCCTGCCAGCCACCTGAAAGCTCTGCCACCGCATTCAGCAAAGTGGTTAAACGTTCGTTGCCCTGTAGCAAATGCAGACGCAAGGCAAAGGGATCGAGTTTGCTGTGATCGGCCATTTCGTCGAGGAAGCACTCATAGAGAAAATCATTCATCGAGTTGCCCACCGAACGCCAGTAACCGAGTTTGACCGGACCCTTTTTATAAATCTGCGCGATGCGCACGTTAGGAATTGCGTAGGATTTCCCAGCCAGTCCCTCCACCGCCGTGGGATCCAGTTTGCTACCGTGTTTACCGGCTATTCCTTCTCTTGGCCCCTCGCATATGCTGATGGCCTCCAGTGCAACCGGGTACCCCTGCGCATCCAGTCCTGCCTGGAAGCGAACGGCAGCCATAGGTCGGTGGGTATCACGCAAGAACTCTTCTTCACGGCTCCAAATCAGTTTGACGGGACGGCCCACCGCTTTTGCCAGCTGAATCGCCTGCGGATAGACCATCGCTGTGTCATAAACAAAGTGGCGGCCAAAAAATCCTCCGAGCAGCGGTGAATGGATGGTGATGTTTTCTGGTTTCAGACCGGTGCGCTTAGCGATATCCGCCTGAAACATCTCCGGGGCCTGATTGGGGATCCACAATTCCAGCGTGCCATCGTTATTAAAGCGCGCGAGTGCTGATGGCGGCTCCAGCTGAGCGTGATTGAGATACTGGCTGTGATAGGTCGCGCTAAGCGTCGTTTTCGCCGCTGACATCCCCTGGGCGAAATCCCCCTTCACTTCCGCATCCTCACCGTTGCCGGGTTCCTGCGCCAGTGCTGCGGCAAACGCCTCTGTGGAGAAATCGGCAGGCATGTAATTCGCATCTGGCGTTTGCGGCTCTTGCCAGGCAACCTGGAGCGTTTCGGCCGCGCGTTTGGCTTGCCACCAGCGTTCAGCGACCACGGCAACCGCGCCAGTCAGCACATGAACTGAATGTACGCCTTTCATGCCTTGCACCTGTTGCAGATTACGGATGTCGCCCGCTGTCAGCCCCAGTCGTGGCGCATGCTGAACGGCCGCATGCAGCATGTCATCAACCCGGCAATCAATGGTGTAAATGGCCTGTCCGGTGGATTTCTCATGCATATCCAGGCGCTGAACGGGCTTGCCGATCCAGCGAAACTGCGCGGGATCTTTAAGCTTTATTGATTCAGGCGACGGCACCGGTAAATCGCGCGCACGCTCAGCCAGTTCTCCATAAGTGAGGGAGCGACCAGAGGCGGCGTGAATGACACGTCCCGGTTCAGTTTGCAGTTGATCAACCGGTACGGAGAGCGCAGCAGCCGCAGCCTGCAATAACATCTGCCGCGCCAGCGCACCCAGGCGTCGCATCGTGGTATAGCTGGAACGAACGGACTGGCTGCCCCCGGTGATGCGCATTCCACTGTCCATTACTTTGTATTGCGAACCCGCGGGCGCATTCTCAACCACAAAGGTAGCGGGATCGGCATCCAGTTCTTCCCCGACAATTTGCGCCATGGCGGTAAAGATCCCTTGTCCGCCTTCAACAAAAGGCGAGAGGAATTTGATGGAGCTATCGGGGCGAATTTCCAGGAAGGCTGGCACACGAGTGCCGGGAGGCAGAGAAACGTCCGCAGTTTGCGCTCGCCCTTCACCAATCGGTAAACCTACGCCCAGCACAAAAGCACCGGCCAGGCTGCTGCTGGCCAGCAAAAAGCGGCGGCGTGAGAGATTTGCGGGCTGCTCGCCCAGTGTTTCGAGGGATTCTGCAAGGCGGCTCATACTTTTACCCCTATGCCAGCGACTTCATGAATCGCCGCACGGATGGCGTTGTAGGTTCCGCAACGACACAGATTCACCATGGCGGCGGCAATCTCCTCTTCGGAAGGGTGTGGATTATTTTCCAACAGTGCCCTTGCGGCCATCACCTGGCCCGATTGGCAGTAGCCACATTGCGGTACCTGATATTTGATCCACGCATCCACCAGCCGCTTGCCTATGTCATCACTTTCGATGGCTTCGATGGTGGTGATCTGTTTACCCACGGCTTTCTCAACCGGAGTCACGCAAGAACGAACAACCTGTCCGTCGATCATCACTGAACATGCCCCACATTGCGCCAGGCCGCAGCCATACTTGGTGCCCGTCATAGCCAGATCATCACGGATCACCCAAAGCAGTGGCGTGTCCGCTTCAGCATCTGATTGGTAGGTATTATTGTTGATGTGCAGTTCCATCGGTATGCGCTCCCATTGGTAGTACAACGCTCACAAAAGGCGGTTCGAAGGGGAATTTTTTATCCTTACAAATAATAGTGAAATGCGGAATACACGCCAGCTGAATGCCTCTATGAGTAAAATTCACCAATATTTGAGTGCTACTGTTGAGTGCTACTGGTTGAAGCGAAACCAGGAAGCAAAGTCACCATGCAGGGGCGGATGCGGCAGAAAGCAGAGGAAGCAAAGCGAATTAAAAGGCAACTTATTCAGAATGAAAAATCGCCTTAGTATGGAATCGGAATGACTTTGACGGCGTGGTGAGTTTTGAAAATAGAGTGCGCCTAATAACACTCAGCCTTGGTAGCGCACCGCTTCAATCAATTTAGAAAACGCCGCCGTATGCTGTTTGCGGCTGGGATAATATAAATAGTAACCACTAAAAGGTTCGCACCAGTCTATCAGCACACACTGCAACAGACCTTCATCAATATATTTCCGCACGGAATCTTCCGGCGCATACAAAATCCCCATGCCGCTAAGTGCCGCTTCAATACGCGAACTGAGGTTATTGAAAATAAGCTGACCTTCAACTTTAACGCGAATCTCTTTTTTATCTTTGGTGAACTCCCAGTTATACAATCCACCCAGTGTCGGCAAGCGCATATTGATACAGTTGTGATGCTGCAATTCATAAGGCGTTTCAGGGATACCGTGATGTTTAAAATACTCTGGCGTCGCAACCACCAGCATTCTCCAGTCAGGACCGATGCGCACCGCCACCATATCCTTTTCCACCTGCTCGCCTAATCTCACCCCGGCATCAAAACGCCCGCTCACAATGTCGGTAAGGGTGTTATCGACGGAGAGTTCAATGTTCACGTCAGGGTATTCCTGAAGATAGGGCTTAATTAATGGCCAAAGCGTGGAGTGCAGCGCATGTTCACCGGCGGTAATCCGGATATTGCCCGAGGTGCGCGTCTGGTGTTCGGTTAAAGCCACCAGCGCTTTTTCAATATCTGACATCAAGGGCGCAATATTCTGGATAAGTTGCTCGCCAGCTTCCGTGGGTGCCACGCTGCGGGTGGTGCGCGTCAACAGACGCGTCTTAAGCCGCTCTTCAAGACCACGCATGGCATGGCTTAGCGCGGATTGAGAGACACCCAATTTGGCGGCGGCACGGGTAAAACTGCGTTCCCGGGCGACCATCACCAGATAAACCAGATCGCTGAAATTTTCTCTTAGCATCGCCTACTCACATCTCTGTCCGGATTCAATGAAACTATCATAAACAAGCTGAAACATATGTGGCTATCTCACATATCGCGGCTTACCGCAGGTGTTCACTTTGAAGTGGATCACTCTATAGCATCTGTACCACCAACTTGTTCACTTTATGATGCATTATTCATGAGCACCGATCATAAAGCTTATCTGATTCCACATGCTAATAATCTGTATCTTGTAATGTTACTCTTAATTCAGTCGCAAGAAATATCGTTCACTGGCGAGATAGATTCGAAAGCACAACATACCGTCTTAATAGCTTATCCGCTCAATTAAACAGAGCGCCGGGCATTCTATTGCTTTCAATTGTTTCGCCTTTACTTTGATTAAGAATAGAACGGGTGAAATTATGGATCGTTATGAAAAAATTGTTTATGAACTGGCCGAGTGGATTAAAGCTAACATTCATTCTCCGTTAAAAATAGAACAGGTTGCCGAGCGTGCAGGATACTCCAAATGGCATCTGCAAAGAATGTTTCATCGTATTATGCATGTCAGCCTTGGTCACTACATTCGTGACCGAAAGCTGGAATCTGCAGCCAAAGACTTGCTGCGTAGCCACGAGACGGTTATCGATATTTCAGTGAAATATGGTTATGACTCACAACAGTCATTTACCCGATCTTTTGTGCGCAAATATAACCTCCCACCTGCAAGATTTCGTCGATTAAATACGCAGCACCTCACTATACCAATATAATTTCACTTACAAGGGATCTCAGTAATGCCGATTAAATGGGCGCTAACCCCCAGTGCGCTATTCTGTTCATTTATTGCATTGACGCTTTCAGGTTGTGATAACTCGACGGGCAGTGAAACGCCGGCGAAAAATGCGCCCCAGGTAAACGTGGTTACGCTACATGCCCAATCCCTGCCGGTTACCACCGAACTTCCCGGACGTACTTCTGCCTTTCGCGTGGCAGAAGTACGTCCGCAGGTATCGGGTTTGGTATTAAAGCGTGCTTTTACCGAAGGCAGTGATGTAACCGCCGGACAAAAACTATATCAAATCGATCCCGCGCCATTTCAGGCAGCTTATGACAATGCGCGCGCCGCACTGGCGGAATCAGAAGCTAACGCCCGCATGGCACAAGCCACATTGCAACGTTATCGCCCCTTAGCCGGCACGCAATACATCAGCCGTCAGGATCTGGATCAGGCGGAAGCCACTGCAGCACAGACGCGCGCTAACGTAGACTCGGCAAAGGCAGCACTCAACAGTGCGCGCATCAACCTCAACTGGAGCAGCATTTCGGCTCCCATTGCAGGGCGCATTGGCCGTTCTTCCGTTACCGAAGGAGCACTGGTGCAAAATGGCCAGACGGATGCGCTGGCAACCGTGCAACAACTCGATCCTTTGTACGTTGATGTCACTCAATCCAGCCAGGATTTCCTCCGGTTGCAACAGGAGCTGGCTTCAGGTCAGTTGCAGCAAAACAACGGCAAAGCGCTGGTGCACGTGATCCTGACCGATGGTTCCGTCTATCCGCAACAGGGCACCTTAGCCTTCTCTGATGTCACCGTAGATCAAACCACAGGCTCAATCACCCTGCGTGCCATCGTACCCAACCCGGATCACGCCTTGCTGCCGGGCATGTTTGTGCGCGCACGTCTTGATGAGGGTACCAATCCGCAAGCCATTCTGATCCCGCAACAGGCAGTGACGCGCACACCACGTGGCGATGCCACCACTTTGGTGGTGAGTCCTGACAATAAAGTGGAAGTTCGCAGTCTGTCGGTCTCACAAACCGAGGGCGATCAATGGCTGGTGACGGGCGGTGTTCAGGCCGGGGAACGGGTGATTGTCTCGGGCATTCAGCGCGCTCAGCCCGGCCAACGTGTCGCCCCGATTGATATGACTGCCAATGCTGCTGCACAAGGAACTGCTCACTGATGTCCAAATTCTTTATTAATCGCCCGATTTTTGCCTGGGTGCTGGCCATTATTGTCATGCTGGCAGGGGCTATTTCCATCATGCGATTGTCGGTGGAGCAATATCCTGACGTCGCACCGACCGCTATTCAGATCCGCGTGACCTATCCCGGCGCCGATGCCACTACCCTGCAAAACACCGTCACACAGGTGATTGAACAGAATATGAGTGGGCTGGACGGGCTGATGTATATGTCATCGACCAGCGATTCATCCGGCACGCTGGAGCTGAAACTCTCCTTCGAAAATGGCACCGATGCGGATATCGCTCAGGTACAGGTGCAAAACAAACTGCAGCTGGCGACACCGCTGCTGCCGCAGGAGGTCCAGCAGCAGGGGATTACCGTGCGTAAATCCTCCAGCACCTTTTTCCTGGTACCGGCATTTGTCGATGAAACCGGCAAAATGAGCATGGAAGACATCGCCGATTACGTTGGCTCGAACATCAAAGATCCGCTCAGTCGTATCAGCGGCGTCGGTGATTCCACGCTGTTCGGCTCGCAATACGCTATGCGCATCTGGCTCGATCCCAATAAGCTGAATAACTACCAGCTGACGCCGGTGGATGTGATGAGCATGATCGAATCACAAAACGCGCAGATTGCCGCCGGGCAGTTAGGTGGGGCGCCGCCGGTGAAAGGCCAGCAGCTGAATGCCTCCATCATCGCGCAGACGCGGCTCACCTCACCGGAAGAGTTCGGCAATATTCTGTTAAAAGTGAATGCGGATGGATCGCAGGTGCGGCTGCATGATGTGGCGCGTATTGAGCGCGGCGGCGAAAACTATAACTTTGTGGTGAAGGTGAACGGCAAACCGGCCTCTGCGCTGGGGATCCAGCTGGCCACCGGTGCCAACGCGCTGGATACCGCCAAAGCCATCCGGGCCAAAATCGCGCAGCTTCAGCCCTACTTCCCTCAGGGTATGAAGGTGGTGTATCCGTACGACACCACGCCATTTATCAACATCTCGATTCATGAGGTGGTGAAGACGCTCGCCGAAGCCATCATCCTGGTGTTTCTGGTGATGTATCTGTTCCTGCAGAGTTTCCGCGCCACGCTGATCCCGACCATTGCCGTACCCGTCGTATTACTGGGCACCTTCGGTATTCTCAGCATGTTTGGCTATTCGATTAACACCCTGACCATGTTCGGCATGGTGCTGGCAATCGGGCTACTGGTCGATGATGCCATCGTGGTGGTTGAAAACGTTGAGCGCGTGATGGCCGAGGAGGGTCTCAAACCCAAGGCGGCCACGCGTAAATCGATGGAGCAGATTCAGGGCGCGCTGGTCGGGATTGCGCTGGTGCTCTCCGCCGTGTTTGTTCCCATGGCCTTTTTCGGCGGCAGTACTGGCGTTATCTATCGCCAGTTCTCAGTCACCATCGTCTCTGCTATGGCGCTCTCAGTGCTGGTGGCATTAATTCTCACCCCGGCGCTATGCGTCACCATCCTCAAACCGGTTAAGCCGGGTCAACACGGCCATCAGCGCGGATTCTTTGGCTGGTTCAACCGTAAGTTTGATCAAAGCGCGGAGCATTACACCTCTTCCGTTGGCCGCATGGTGCATAAATCAGGCCGCTACCTGCTGATTTATGGCGTGATTGTGGTGGGGATGGCGGTGTTGTTTATGCGCCTGCCCACCTCATTCTTACCGGCTGAAGATCAGGGCGTTTTCGCGACGCAGGCGATTCTGCCAGCGGGTGCGACGCAGGAACGCACGCAAAAAGTGCTCGACCAAATCAATGACTATTACCTGACACAGGAAAAAGCCAACGTTGAAAACGTGCTTACCGTGAACGGTTTTGGCTTTGCCGGACGCGGTCAGAATGTCGGCATCGCGTTCATAGGGTTAAAGGACTGGGAACAGCGCGCTGGGGCGGAGAATAAAGTCGATGCCATTGTCAGCCGCGCCACACAGGCTTTTTCCAGCATCGTCGATGGTACGGTCGTCGCGTTCAACCTGCCGCCAATTATTGCGCTGGGTAATGCCACGGGATTTGATTTTGAACTGATTGACCAGGCAAACCTCGGCCATGACAAACTGATTGAAGCCCGTAATAAGCTGCTGGATCTGGCGCGGCAGCATCCCGATGTCCTAACCGCCGTGCGTCCCAACGGCATGGAAGATAACCCGCAATACAAAATCAATATCGATCAGGAAAAAGCCACCGCGCTTGGCGTAACGCTGGACGATATTAATACCACGCTGAGTGCCGCCTGGGGTGGCAGCTACGTGAATGATTTTATCGATCACGGCAGGGTGAAAAAAGTCTACGTGATGAGTGATGCACCCTATCGCATGATGCCGAAAGACATGGGCGACTGGTACGTGCGCGCCAGCAACGGGAAAATGGTGCCCTTCTCCAGCTTCTCAACCGCGCAATGGGTTTATGGCTCACCGCGTCTGGAGCGTTACAACGGTTTATCTTCGGTAGAGATCCTCGGACAGCCCGCGGCGGGACGTAGTTCCGGTGAAGCCATGGCGCTGATGGAGCAACTCGCCTCTCAGTTACCTGACGGCATCGGCTATGACTGGACAGGCATGTCTTACCAGGAACGTCTTTCCGGCGATCAGGCTCCTGCGCTGTATGCGTTATCGTTAATCGTGGTGTTCCTGTGCCTCGCCGCGCTGTATGAGAGCTGGTCGATTCCTTTCTCGGTGATGCTGGTGGTGCCGCTAGGTGTGGTCGGTGCGCTGGCCGCGACGACGCTCAGAGGTCTAAGCAATGATGTCTACTTCGTGGTCGGCCTGCTCACCACCATTGGCCTGGCGGCGAAGAACGCGATTCTGATCGTGGAATTCGCCAAGGACCTGACGGAGAAAGAGGGTAAAGGCATCATCGAAGCCACCCTTGAAGCCTCACGCATGCGCTTACGCCCTATTTTGATGACGTCGCTGGCGTTTATCCTCGGTGTTATGCCGCTGGCAATCAGCACCGGCGCCGGCTCGGGTGCGCAAAACGCGGTGGGCACCGGGGTCATTGGCGGTATGGTCGCTGCAACGTTACTGGCGATCTATTTTGTGCCGGTGTTCTTTGTGGTGGTGCGCAGCCGCTTTGCTGGCAAGACAGATGACGAGGACGATGACGCGTAATTCTACTGCTGGTATTTGAATTCGACGCGGTAAATTATTCCCCGTGGCGGTGTCGCTGCCACGGGGAAGCATCAGACTAAATATTCTTATCGAAGAACGGATCAAGTTGGCTCATCGCCTGATCGACATAACGCGGCACCCAATAGGTTTCGATATGAGTGGCGCCTTCAATCAGATAAAGCTTTTTGTTCGCGGTTCCCGTTGCTTTGCTAAAGGCACTTTGCGTCATATACAGCGAATCTGCTTTGCTCCCGGCCATCATTAACAAAGGCTGATTGATCAGGTCCATATTGCTTTGCGCGTCAAAACGCATCAGTTCTAACAGACTGCTGGTGGTGTAGCGAAAAGTGGAGTTCGGATGCGCGTGGGTTTTCCAGTAATACTCATAGCCCTGACGATAGAGATCAAACGGCAGTTTGGCGATCTGCTCGTCCGTCAGATTGGCATCGCCGGAATAGGTTACTTCCCCGGTTAAGGCCTCTTTACGACGAGCATCACTGGCCACTTGCAAACGCTCTTGACGCGTCACCAGCTGTGAATCCTGATAACCGTTGCGCCGCACCAGGCCAGAATCAAACATACTCAGTGTGGCCAGTGCTTTAAAACGTTTGTCGGTCTGGGCGGCTTTGAGTGAATATCCGCCGCCTCCACAGATGCCCAGCAAACCGATGCGTTCGCCATCTACACCGGGATAGCGACTAAGGTAATCCGCCATGCCGTGAATATCTTCGATGCGGTTAGCCGGTTTATCCACGCTGCGTGGCATACCGCCGCTGGCACCCTGATAAGCCGCATCGGCGGTAATGGTGATGTAGCCGTGTTCTGCGAGTCGCTGCGCATATAGGCCAGCCACTTGCTCTTTCACACCGCCGTTGGGATGTGCCACCACGATTGCCGGATATTTTTTCGCTGGATCGTAGCTCGCGGGTGTGTAGACGTTGGCAGCGATTTGCAAGCCATGGAGATCATATTTCACCGGATGAATATTGACCTTGCCCGCCACGTTTTCCCTGATGGCGCCTTCATACGTCAGGGTAAACGGATTTTGTTTATAGTCGGCAGCCTGTGCGCTTGCTGCCATCGCCGTGATGAGTAGTGCATGCATTACCGTAAATTTCATATCAGCTCCCGAGAATGTATCGCATCCAGCAAATGTGGATACGAATGAGGTTTCGCGGATTAGCTTAGGAATGCAGGGCTGTCAGCATCATGACCGCAGGATAACAACGTTGTCAGTCTTTACTGGGCTTTCCTGACAGCGTTGTCAGGAAACTGTCAGTCAGATGTTGGCGAGCCACTTGCAAAATACGCTCTACAGATCGAATCAAGGAAAAATGCCCTATGCGCTTATTGTTGGTTGAAGACGAAGAAAAGACCTCCTCCTATTTGAGCCGTGCGCTAGGTGAGTCGGGCTTTACCGTCGATGTGTCTGCCGATGGCGCAGAAGGACTGCACTTTGCGTTGGAGTTCGATTACGACGCCGTGATCCTTGATGTTATGTTGCCTGGTATGGACGGCTATCGTGTACTCGAAGGAATTCGCAGCAGCAAAAAAACGCCGGTTTTGATGTTGTCTGCGCGAGGTTCAGTCGATGAGCGAGTGAAAGGCTTGAGGTTAGGCGCGGATGATTATCTGCCAAAGCCTTTCTCGCTGATTGAACTGGTCGCGCGTATTCAAGCGCTGGTTCGTCGTCGAACCAGCGACGGTGCTGACATCACACAACTGCACATTCATGACCTGCACCTCGATCTGCTGGCACGGCGTGTTTTTCGTCAGAGCAATCGGCTGGAGTTAACGGCAAAAGAGTTTTCCCTCCTCAGCCTGTTAGCACGCCATCAGGGTGAAATATTGTCAAAGATGATGATCGCGGAACAGGTGTGGGACATGAATTTTGACAGCGACGCCAATGTAGTTGAGGTGGCAATTAAGCGACTGCGCGCCAAAATTGATACGCCCTTCTCCGTTAAGCTGTTACATACCGTGCGCGGCATGGGGTATGTGCTGGAAGTACGGGAGAATCCACATGTTTAAACGTTCTATTTCCGCGCGCCTCGCACTGATGTTTGTACTGAGTATCATCCTGATTGTCTCCACGATCGGCTGGCTGTTACGCAGTTCGCTGCACGACTCGCTGCAAAAGCAGATGCACAACGAGCTGCTGTTTCGTGAGTCGTTGATGAGTCCGTGGATTAGCGCACGCAGTTCAAGTGAAGGCTGGTCGATGCTGGCCAGCAAATTCACCGATTTGACTAGTTCAGAAGGCGAGCGGGTGCGTTACTGGATTTTAAGTGACGATGCACGTTTCAACGTAGGAGGCGTGCCGCCGCTGGGAGTGAAATGGGCAGCGCTAAAGGAAGGGTTTAATAAAGTACCGGGCGCTGCCGAAACTGCCTGCTCACTTTTTCTATTGGTTAAGACGATCCCTGCTAACGGTGAACGACCAACGCTGCGCTATGTGGTGGCGATTGATTCCACACCCTATATGGGCACGCTCGATGCCTTTACCCGCACACTCCTGATCATTTCTGCGATTGGGGTCTTTATTGTGGCACTGCTTGGATATGCCGTATCCCGCATCGGTTTGCGGCCGGTTAGCGCATTGAGCCAGCAAGCTCATCAGTTAGCACCTGGCGATCACGCTCAGCGACTCAATACCGATGATCTACCGGATGAACTCAAGCCATTAGCCACTTCGTTTAACGGCGTGCTGGAAAGGCAGGCGATTGCCTGGCGACAGCTGGAAAGTTTCAACGCCGATGTAGCACATGAATTGCGCACGCCGCTGACGAATTTAATTGGTCAAACCCAGTTAGGGTTATCACGCCGACGCTCATTCGACGAGCTGGAAGAGTTGCTCGGTTCCAACCTGGAAGAGCTGGAACGTATGGCCTCGATCGTCAACGATATGCTGTTCCTGTCTCACGCCCATGCGGGTGAACATGCCTCGCAGCTGGCAGCGGTATCTCTGCGTGCCGAAACCAGCAAGACCGCAGAGTATGTGGAGCCCTCGTTCGCCGAAAAGCAGCTGACGTTGCAGGTTGAAGGCGATGAGTGGGCACATATTGACCGCCGATTGTTTCACCGGTCACTAGCAAACCTGTTAGAAAACAGCGCGCGTTATGCTGCAACGCACAGTGTGATTACAGTTAGCCTAACAAGAACGGCAACACACGCGGTGGTGGCGGTTTCAAATCACGGCACCGCGATAGATCATGGCCAATTGCCTCGATTATTTGAGCGTTTTTATCGTGTCGATTCTTCGCGGACTAAAAGCACCACTCATCATGGGCTGGGTTTATCCATTGTGCGCGCTGTCGCCATCATGCATCGTGGCGATGTGTTCGCACGCAGTGAAAATGGCGTCAACACCTTCGGCCTGACCTTTGCTCTGACATCTGAATCTGGTCAATGCCCTGACTCAGCGCAGGCCATCTTGCCTGCTTTCTCACTGAATTCTGACAGCATTGTCAGTAAGCCGTCAGCCTGAGGACATCTCAGCCTCGTTAAAATCATTGCAACGCAGCCTTCGCGTTTAACTCATAAGGACGCCTTGCATGACAGCTAAATGGGGTTATCTCGGGCTTTTACTGCCCTTCATCACTTTCGCCTCTCTTCCTGGAGAGCACGAGGTCCATATTGCCCCGGCAGGCAGCCAAAAATCGGTGACGGGCCCGGCCATCAACTTCACAGGTCAGGTTCGGGTTGATCCACTGTTTGTCGCCGATAACGCCATCAATGCATCGGCTGCGTATGTCACCTTCGAGCCAGGTGCGCGATCAGCCTGGCACACTCATCCCGCCGGACAGCGGCTCATCGTGACGTCAGGCGTGGGGTTAACTCAACAGGAAGGACAACCTGTGCAGG
The DNA here is from genome assembly GCF_037153115.1 of Pantoea sp. USMM079. Lineage (NCBI taxonomy): Bacteria > Pseudomonadati > Pseudomonadota > Gammaproteobacteria > Enterobacterales > Erwiniaceae > Pantoea > Pantoea sp. USMM079. The sequence goes on along the minus strand of NZ_JBBCKX010000002.1, from coordinate 280,677 downwards.
TTATCCGTCCGGGCGATGTGGTGACGTGCCCACCGGGCGTGAAACATTGGCATGGCGCCAGCGCCAACAGTGCAATGACCCATCTCGCCGTAACAGGCAATGTTGATGGAAAAAACGTTAACTGGATGGAGAAAGTGACCGATGAACAATACCGCGCGAATTAAGCAGTTGGCTGCCGGGTTAATGGTCATTAGCTGTTGCAGTCTGGCACCTTATTCGGCTGCCGCTGACACGCCCGCCCCTGCCACGACGATGGCTAAGGTGCTGTCCGTTCGCCAGCAAGCCATTCCACCGATCGCTGCTGCTATGGCAACCAGCAACATGGCAAAACTGGATATCGCACTTAAGCAGGGGCTGGATGCGGGTTTGACGGTGAATGAAGTTAAAGAAATTTTGGTGCAACTCTATGCCTATACCGGGTTCCCTCGCAGTCTGAATGCTTTGAACGCGCTGATGAAAGTCACCGAAGCGCGTAAACAGCGCGGCATCAACGATGTGGCCGGCAAAGAACCCACCCAGCCAATTCCTGTAGGAGAGGCATTACGCCAGGTGGGCACCGACAATCAAACCAAAATATCAGGCGCACCCGTTAAAGGACCTGTTTTTGAGTTTGCTCCGGTGATCAATCAGTTTCTGCAAGCTCATCTGTTTGGCGATATTTTTGCCCGTGACAACCTCGACTGGCAAAGCCGTGAGTTGGCCACTGTAGGTGCACTAGCCGCCACGCCGGGCGCAGAAGCGCAATTGCTTTCGCATAGCCGTGCCAGCTTGCGTGTGGGGTTAACGCGAGAACAGCTGCATCAGGTCGTAGAGATATTACGGGCCGATGGCGACGAGCAGGCTGCGGCACGCGCAGAAATTGCGCTGAGTGCTATTCAATAACTTTCTGACCGATGGAGTGAAATGATGTCCGACTCACCGGATGCCCACCGAAGAATGTTGCTCACTGCGCTGGCGGGCGTGGCACTGTCCAGTTCTATACTCCCCCACGCAGAGGCCCGAACGTCCAACGGACAAAGCAACAACACTACGCTGGTGGCCTATTTTTCCCGAAGTGGTAACACCCGCGTGATTGCGGGTGTCATTCATCGTCATCTCAGCACTGACCTGTTCGAAATTGAACCGGCCACTGCCTATCCCGAAGACTATTTCGCAACGGTTGAGCAGGCAAAAAAACAAAGCGCTCAAAATTTCAAACCGGAATTAAAAAATAGTGTCGGGAATTTTGAAAGCTATCAAACCGTCTATCTTGGCTTTCCGATTTGGGGCATGACGGTGCCACCGATCGTACAGACTTTTCTCAGTCGTGGTGACTGGAGCAACAAACTGATTATCCCGTTTATCACCCATGGTGGTTACGGGGTGGGTAACAGTGAAGAGGTTCTCTCCACATTGGCAGCCACGGCAAAAAGAGAAAAACCGCTGGTTATCGAATGCAATCAGGAAAGGAAAACCACCGAAACCGTCACTCACTGGCTAACAGCGATTCGTCGCTGAGGTTATATATGAAGAGGGAAAATGTATGGGAAGAAAACTAAGTGCCTGGTGGATCTGTCTGTTGGTTACAGGCTTTGTCACCACGTCGAAAGCTGCCCCCTTGGTAATAGCGGAACAAGGAAGCTTTGCTGCTGGCGGCACGGTAGTTACTGCGCCAGGGGAATTTGATGCAAGAAAACCACTGGACTCTGCAGGCCAGACGTATCACGGCGACCACGCAGCGGTGTTTTATCAAATACCTCAAAATCCACACAAATATCCCATCGTCATGCTCCATGGCGCAGGACAGTTCTCGCGAACCTGGGAAAGCACGCCAGATGGCCGTGAAGGATTTCAGAACCTTTTCCTCCGTCGGGGATTCACCACCTATCTGGTTGATCAACCACGCCGCGGCAGTGCTGGGCGCAGCACAATAGCCGCCACGCTGACAGCGAAACCGGATGAGCAACTATGGTTCAATCAGTTCCGCCTTGGTGTATGGCCCACATTTTTTAAAGGTGTGCAGTTTTCTCAGGATAAAGAGGCACTGAACCAGTATTTCCGCCAAATGACGCCGAATACCGGACCGTTTGACGTCAATGTGATCTCCGATGCCATGTCCGCTGTTATCGACAAAAGCGGCCCTGCCATATTATTCACCCATTCACAGGGCGGCGGCCCTGGCTGGTATACCGCCATCAAGAACAGCAAGGTCAAAGCTATAGTCGCTTTTGAACCTGGAAGCGGCTTTGTTTTCCCCGAAAATGAACTCCCGGCCCCGATGCCCAGCGCATTCGATACGCTCAAGGGCGAGTCAATTGCGCTTGATAAGTTTATGGCCTTAACCAGAATGCCCATTCTGATTATCTATGGCGATAACATCCCGGATAAACCCAGTGCGATGCCAGCGCAGGACAGTTGGCGTGTGCGGCTGGCGATGGCTCGCCAATGGCGCGATGTTGTGAACAAACACGGTGGAGATGTGAAAGTCATCCATCTTCCAGAGATTGGCATTACAGGAAATACCCACTTCCCCTTCTCGGATCTCAACAATGTACAAATCGCCGATCTGGTGAGTCAGTTTTTAAAAGAAAAAAATCTGCAGTAGCGTAACCGCCGGGGTTTATTAATGAATTGAACTAATAAACCCTAGCTGATTACAGGGTCTAATCAAATCAATCTCCTGACGTTATGCTTTTCGAAATTCACGAAAGGGTAATCTCATGCAGACAGTAAAACTTAATAACGGTCTCGATATGCCTCTGCTGGGCTTTGGTGTGTTTCAGATGACCGATGCCGCCGAGTGCGAACGCGCAGTGATTGATGCCATCGAAACCGGTTATCGCCTGATCGATACAGCGGCCTCTTATCAAAACGAAACGCAGGTTGGTAATGCGCTACAACAAAGCGGCATAGCGCGCGACGATTTGTTTGTGACCACCAAATTGTGGCTGCAGGATACAAATTATGAAGGCGCAAAAGCTCAGTTTGAACGCTCTTTGAATCGACTGCAGATGGACTATGTCGATCTTTATTTGATCCACCAACCGTACGGCGATGTGCATGGCGCGTGGCGTGCGATGGAAGAGTTGTACGAAGCGGGCAAAATTAAAGCCATTGGCGTCAGCAATTTCCATCCCGATCGCCTGGCCGATCTCATCGCCTTTAACAAGGTTGTGCCCGCTGTGAATCAGATTGAAGTGAATCCCTTTCAGCAGCAGCTGCATGCGGTGCCATGGATGAAGAGTCGAAACATTCAACCAGAGGCATGGGCGCCCTTTGCCGAAGGTAAAAACGGTTTGTTCCAGCATCCGGTTCTGGCTGCGATAGGCGAAAAGCATGGCAAAAGTGTGGGCCAGGTGGTGTTGCGTTGGATCTTCCAACGTGGCGTGGTGTCTCTCGCAAAATCAGTGCGCAAAGCGCGTATGGCAGAGAATATTAACGTGCTCGATTTCGAATTAAGCAGCGATGACATGGGCCGCATTACCGCGCTTGATACAGCAACCAGCGCCTTCTTCTCGCATCGGGATCCGGCCATGGTGGAGTGGCTGACCGGGCGAAAACTCGATGTCTAATCCCTTGCTTCCAAACTTATAGGAGTGACCAATGCAAACACGATATCTTGGAAACACTAAGCTCGAAGTCTCTGCGATTGGCTTGGGGTGTATGGGCCTGAGTCATGGCTACGGCCCTGCGGTCAGCAAGCAGCATGCCATTGAACTGATCCGCAGCGCCTACGAAAAGGGCGTGACGTTTTTTGATACGGCGGAAGTTTATGGTCCTTATCTCAATGAAGAGGTGGTGGGCGAAGCGTTAGCCCCCTATCGCGACAAAGTCGTGATTGCCACCAAGTTTGGCTTTACCTTTGGCGATGATAATAAGCAGCAGAACCTCAACAGCCGACCGAATCATATTCGCCAGGCGATTGAAGGCTCATTAAAACGCCTGAAAACCGATGTGATTGACCTGTATTATCAGCATCGGGTTGATCCAGACGTACCCATTGAGGATGTCGCGGGGACGATTAAAGATCTGATTGCTGAAGGGAAAGTAAAACACTTTGGTCTTTCTGAAGCAGGTCCAGAGACCATTAAGCGTGCGCATGCCGTGCAACCGGTGACCGCGTTGCAAAGCGAATATTCAATGTGGTGGCGTGAGCCGGAAGAAAAAATCCTGCCTCTGCTTGAAGAACTGGGCATTGGTTTTGTGCCGTTCTCTCCGCTCGGGAAAGGTTTTCTTACCGGCACCATAGATGCGCAAATGACATTTGGAGAAGATGACTTTCGCAGCAAAGTGCCACGATTTGCTGCCGAAGCCAGGGAAGCCAACCTGCAACTGGTGACGTTGGTGCAAAATATTGCGACCGAAAATGGGGTAACGCCTGCACAAATTGCGCTTGCCTGGTTACTGGCGCAAAAACCGTGGATCGTACCTATTCCCGGTACGACGAAATTGCATCGTCTGGAAGAAAATTTAGGGGCGTCGCAAGTAGCGTTAAACACGCATGAAATACAAAAAATCACCACAGCTCTTCAGGCTATCGATGTGGTTGGCGAGCGTTATCCAGAATCCCTTAGGGCGCGGGTAGGTAGGTAGGTAAATTACTGGGGTGAACCTGGTTCACTCCGTAATGTTTTCAAGTTTAGGTCAGATTATTGTTGGTGCACTGCATGGTTTTGTCAGGCATCAACTTCTGCTGCCCTCAACTCTTACTCAATGTGTAAGTAAACACCCGGCCATTCCTGGTTTGCACGGTAAGTGTCTTGCCTGCGGTGGTATCCAGCGTACGGGCTTCGCTGTATTTCCACATCATAAGGCGTTGCCCTTCCGGATAAGGGGATTCAGAATCAGGCAGCCCAAACATATTTATCAACTCGGCTCTGGTGGTTTTACCGGTCTGTATTTTCTGAATGTTCGCACTATCGAAATTATGCCCGACGGAGCTTGAGCACGCTGACAGCATAAACATTAAACCCGGGATCCAATATGCTCTCATTAAACTCCCCCCTCATGCTGTAAGCCATAAATATAAAACCTCTACATTATAGAGAGTTAACGCCACTTTTAATCGGCGAAGAATCTTAATTATTTCCCACAAGTCCATTCATTTTATTTTTTTCGCAAAAGCTTAGTGCAATTCCTTGGTTCTCCTCGCGGGTGCGGCATTTGATGATGAAATCCGCCCGCCGGGCTATTGAATCATAAGGAATTCACCATGAGTAAGCATTTTCACTTGCAGGCATTGAGCTTAGCCCTGCTGACAGGGATATTTAGCGCGCACGCGGCGGACACTCCGGTCAAGGGAGGTACGCTGGTGTATCTTGAACAGCAGCCACATACCAACCTCTATCCGCCTGCCGGTGGTTTCTACCCCAACGGCGGTATCCTCAACCAGATCACCGATAAGCTGACGTGGCAGAATCCAAAGACGCTGCAGGTTGAACCCTGGGTTGCGGAAAGCTGGAGCAGCAACACCGATAAAACCGAATATACCTTTAAAATTCGTCCGGGCGTCACCTTCTCTGATGGCACGCCACTGGATGCCAACGCGGTGGCCAAAAACTTTGATACCTACGGTCTCGGTAATAAAGCCCTGCGCTTGCCGGTTTCGGAAGTGATCAATAACTACGACCACAGTGAAGTCATCGATCCGCTGACGGTGAAGTTTTATTTTAAAAAACCCTCTCCGGGATTTTTACAGGGCACCGCGACCATCGGATCTGGCTTAGTTTCTCTGAGCACCCTGCAACGAAGCTTCGATCAACTGGGTGACGCGCGCCATATTATTGGCTCCGGTCCGTTTGTCGTCAGTGATGAAAAACTCGGGCGTGAAGTCGATCTCACCGCGCGTAAAGATTATCAGTGGGGGCCGAAAAATATCGCCCAGCAAGGCCCGGCCAATCTCGATGGCATCAAAATTATCGTCACGCCGGAAGATAGCGTGCGCATCGGCGCATTGTTGGCGGGCCAGGCAGACTTTATCCGCCAGGTCCAGGCCTATGACGAAAAACAGGCGCAGCAGCAAAACTTCCCGATTTATGCCGCACCCACACGCGGTGTAAACGACAGCATCAGCTTCCGTCCTGACAATGCGCTGGTCAGTGATCTGAAGGTGCGCCAGGCGCTGTTGCACGCTACCAACGCGCAGCAAGTGGTGCAGACACTGTTCTCGCCTAACTATCCGCAGGCCACGTCGGTTATTGCCCATTCTGCAGCCGGTTACGTCAACCTCGCCGACAAGCTGAAGTACGATCCCACCCTGGCAAAACAGCTGCTTGATGAAGCAGGCTGGAAGGTCGGTAGCGATGGGATTCGTGAGAAAGAGGGTAAAAAACTCGCCCTCGCCATCTACGAATCCCTGCCACAGCCGCAGAACAAAGAAGTGTTGCAACTGGTGGCACAGCAGTGGCGTCAGGTGGGCGTCGCCTTAGCGGTGAAAGCGGGCGATGCGGGCAGCGCCACGCTGGATAATCTCGATCCGCTGAAAACGCCGCTCAACGTCACGGAAGTTGGCCGTGCCGATCCGGATGTGATTAAAAGCAGTTTCTACCCCACCAACCGTAATGCGCTGCTGCAAAAAGGCGGCTCCAGTGACAAGGTGCAAAACTTCCGCGACGACAAGCTGAATGCACTGCTGGTGGATATCTCAGCAGAAGTGGATCCGGCTAAACGTCTGGCTCTGACCGGCGATGCCCAACGCTATCTGCTCGATCAGGCTTACGTGATCCCGATCTTCGAAGAGCCGCAAGTGTTCGCGGGTGCTCCCTGGTTCAAAGGCGTGAGCTTTGAAGCGGTGGGTCGTCCTTCGTTCTACGGCGCGTGGCTGGAAAAACACTAAGGCAGGCTGATGATGCAACGTTCTCTGCTGCGAAGAGTGGGTCAAAGCGTGCTGGTATTATGGGCCGCGTTTACCCTGTCGTTCTTGCTGCTGCAGGTACTGCCGGGCGATGCGGTGCTGATTAAATTTCAGAACCCGGATCTGGGCCTGAGCCCGGATCAGATCGCTGAGATGCGGCTGGCTTATGGTGCGGATAACCCACTGTGGCAGCAATATTTCCATACTCTGCTGGCGATGCTGCACGGTGATTTTGGCTATTCAGTACAGGCTGGCGTGTCAGTGAGCGATCTGTTGATCAGCAACCTGCCCGCCACCCTGCAGCTGGCCGTGCTGGGTTTTGCGCTGGCCACATTACTGGCCTTTGCGCTGGCGGCACTGTCTCGCTTGCCCGCACTGCGTCTGCTGCGTTCGTTGCTGCAATCCGTTCCTGCGCTGTTTATTTCGTTGCCGACCTTCTGGCTCGGCATCGCGTTAATTCAGCTCTTCTCCTTCCAGTTGCGCTGGATACCGGTGATCAACCCGTCGCCATTGCAGGGTTTAATCCTGCCGGTGATCACGGTGGCGATCCCGATCTCCGCGCCGCTGGCACAAATCCTGCTGCGCAGTATTGACCAGATTTCAACGCAGCCGTTTGTGGCGGTGGCACGAGCCAAAGGCGCCAGCGCCAGTCGCGTGCTATGGCGACACGTTATGCGCAATGCGCTGCTGCCGGTGCTCAACGTGGCCGGTCTGCTTTTAGGGGAGTTGATCGCCGGCGCGCTGATCACCGAAACCGTATTTGGTCTCAGCGGTATCGGCCAACTGACGCAGCAGGCGGTCAATAATCAGGATGTCGCGGTGTTACAGGCGGTGGTGATGATCTCTGCGCTGGCCTTTGTCCTGATCAATCTGCTGGTCGATGTGCTGATGCCACTGTTCGATCCCCGCTTGCAACCTATCGCCGGAGGAAGCCGATGAGCCTCGTCGATTACGCCACCGCTCGCCAACGCGGCGTCACCCCACGTACCCAACGCAGCTGGCAGATTCAGCCCGGACTCTGGCTGGCCTGGGCGGTGATGCTGCTGGCCCTATTAGCGGCATTCGCGCCGGGTTTATTCACCCATTACAGCCCGACCCAAGGGGTGCCCGGCGCGCAACGTTTAGCGCCGCAGGCCGCGTATTGGCTCGGGACCGATCAACTCGGCCGCGATCTGTTTACCCGTATTGTTTACGGTGCTTCACAGTCACTGGCCGCCGCCTTTGCCGCCGTGACAATGGGCTTGATTGGCGGCACCACACTGGGCGTTTTGGCGGGCGCTGTGGGCGGGCGTATGGAAAACACCTTGATGCGCCTTGTCGATGTGCTGCTTTCCATCCCCTCATTGCTGCTGTCACTTAGCGTACTGATTCTGCTGGGATTTGGCACAGTGCATGCCGCGCTGGCCGTGGGGATTGCCTCCATCGCCAGCTTTGCCCGCCTTGCACGTGGTGAAGTGGTGCGTGTGCGGCGCAGCGAATATGTTGAAGCGGCCTATGGCAGTGGCGGCAGCTTTTGGCAGGTGCTGTGGCGCCACATTCTGCCCAACTCGCTGACGGCGGTAATAGCCTTTGCCGCACTGCAATTTGGTCAGGCGATTCTGGCGCTCTCCACCCTCAGTTTCCTGGGCTATGGCACACCGCCACCTACACCAGAATGGGGATTACTGATTGCTGAAGGGCGTAACTACCTGGCCACCGCCTGGTGGCTCACCACTTTTCCCGGCATCGTGGTGGTGGCCGTGGTGCTGGCGGCGAATCGCATTAGCCAACAAATCGGCGGAGGTGGCGCATGAGTGCATTACTCGCAATAGAAAATCTTTCCCTTAGCTATCAACAGCGCGGGCAGTGGCGTGAAGTGGTGCACAACGTGAGCTTCACCTTGCAGGCAGGTGAAATGGTGGCATTAGTCGGCGAATCCGGCTCCGGTAAAACCACCACCGCACAGGCGATTATTGGCCTGCTGGCCGAAAATGGTCGTCGCGACAGCGGCGAGATCGTGTTAAACGGCACCGATATTGCCGACTGGTCAGCCAAACGTATGGACAGCCTGCGCGGCGTCAGTATCAGCCTGGTGCCGCAGGATCCCGGCAACTCACTCAACCCGGTGAAAACCATCGGCGATCAGGTGGGTGAGATGCTGCAACTGCATCAGAAAATCAGCAAGTCTGAGCGCCAGCAGCGTGTACTGGAACTGCTGGAAAAAGTCGGGTTGAGCCATCCGCAACAGCGACTGACGCAGTATCCGCATCAGCTTTCTGGCGGCATGAAGCAGCGGGTATTGATTGCGATCGCCCTCGCCTTGCGACCGCAAATTATCATCGCGGATGAACCCACCAGCGCACTGGATGTCACGGTGCAGAAACGCATTCTGGATCTGCTGGATGTGCTACGCCGTGAGTCGGGCACTGCGGTGTTGTTTGTCACGCACGATCTGGCGCTGGCGGCTGAACGCGCCGACCGGTTGCTGGTATTCCGTCACGGCGAGATTCAGGAACAAGGGCCAGCCGCTCAGGTGTTTAACGCGCCACAACATCCCTACACGCGCCAGCTGCTGCAGGATGCTTCACCAGACCACACGGCGCTGGCGATTTCACCTGAAGCAAAGTTTTCGACACCCGCGATCCAGCTTTTAGCCATCAACAAGCAGTTCTCACTCGGTCAACAGCAGCAGTTACAGGTCGCCAGACAGGTCAGCCTGACAGTGCCACGCGGCACCACGCACGCACTGGTCGGTGAGTCCGGCTCCGGTAAAACCACGCTGGCGCGCATTCTGCTGGGATTTGAACAGGCTGACAGCGGACGCGTGGTGATTGACGGCATTGATGCCAGTGCGCTGCGCGGTGAAGCGCTGCGCCAACTCCGACGCAAAATCCAGTTCGTGTATCAGAATCCGTTTGCCTCACTGGATCCGCGCCAGACGCTGTTTGCCATAATCGAAGAACCGCTGCGTAATTTCGAAAAACTCAGTACCTATGTGCGCCGCCAGCAGGTCGAAGCTATGGCTGAGCGAGTGGCACTGCCGCTGGAATTGCTGACCCGTAAACCGCGTGAACTCTCCGGAGGTCAACGCCAGCGCGTGGCGATTGCGCGCGCACTGATCCTGCAGCCGGCGATACTGGTGCTGGATGAAGCCACCTCGGCACTGGATGTCACCGTACAGGCGCAAATCCTGCAGTTGTTGCAACAGCTGCAACAGGAACTGGGATTGACCTATCTGTTTATCACCCACGATCTCGCTACGGTGCGCCGCATTGCGCACAGCGTGACCGTACTGAGGGCGGGGGAAGTGGTTGAACAAGGTGACACCGTCACATTATTTAACGCACCTCAGCATACTTACACCCGTGCACTGATTGACGCCATCCCCGCTATCCGTCCGCTGATTAAGGAGTCTGCATGACGCGTAAACGCATTGGCTTTTTCACTCGCCTGCTGGATGAGGTATCGGCGCAAGAGCGCTATCGCCTCGCCACCGAACAGATTCAGCACGCCGAACGTTTGGGATTCGACAGCGCCTGGATCGCTCAACATCATTTTCATGAGAAGGAAGGCGGTCTGCCTGCGCCACTGGTTTTCCTCGCTCACGTGGCCGCGCACACCCGCACGATTCGTCTTGGGACTGGCATTATTACGCTGGCGATGGAAAACGCGCTGCGCGTGGCAGAGGATGCCGCCGTATTAGACCTGCTCAGTCATGAGCGGCTGGAAGTCGGATTGGGATCGGGCGGCACAAAAACCTCTTTCTTGCCCTTTGGCTTGACCATCGATCAACGCGCCAGTGTGTTTGCCGACCAGCTGCACACGCTGCTTAGCGCCTGGCGTGGCGATACCCTCGCGCACCCGGACAATCATCTCTACCCGCCCGCGCCAACGCTGGCAGAGCGCGTGTGGATCGCCACATTCTCGGTTGAGGGTGCCGCGCGAGCCGGCGCTGCTGGCCATGGCTTGATGTTGTCACGCACGCAACCGCGTCCGCCAGGCCAGCCTGATTTGCCGCTGGAGGCGATACAAAATCCAATGATCGATGCCTATCTGGCCGCGTTACCGGCCGGTATTGCACCGCGCATACTCGCCTCGCGCACCGCGTTTGTTGCCGATTCGAATGACTATGCGCGTCGTCTCGCGGAGCCAGGATTGCGGCGCCAGGCTGAGCAGTTTCAGGCTGCTGGCCACGTCATCACCGGACATACGCTGGAAAGCCATGCGCGGCAGCTTGATGCGCACTTTGGCGATGCACCTTCCGTCCTGGCGTCATTGCGCGCCGACTCCACCTTGCAACGTGTCACCGATATCACCTTCCAGGTGCACTCGATCGATCCGCCACACGCCGACATTCTGCGTTCCATTGAATTAATCGCTGATCACATCGCCCCAGAGCTGCGTGCTCTGGAACAGGCTTAAAGGAGAAGATGATGTCTCAACCCGTTGATTTACTCGCCGCCTTAGCGGATATCGATCCCGCATCGGAACTCGCGTTAGCACGCAACGAGCGCCATGCTGCCACTCAGCACACGCAAGGCAGCTATGAGGTGCTGTTTGGTGAAGATGATGCAGACCTTCCGCTGCAATGGCGGTTTGCCTTAGCCGCACAGGTCGCCGACTGGCACGGCGCCACTCGCTTACAGGCGCATTATCAGCTGCAGCTGAACCACAAGGCACATGACGCACGTTTTGCGGCCGGTCACGCCTTTGCCGAACTGCTCAGCCTGCACCCGGTGGATGCAGCGCCCAAACACATTCAAAACCTGCAAAGCGCTGGCTGGACGCCGCGTGGCATCGTCACCCTTGCACAGTTAATCGCCTTTGTAAGCTTTCAAAGTCGTCTACTGACCGGCTTACGCCTGCTTAACGGCGAGCAGAGTGACGCGCAAGCGCACGCCGTGGCTGGCAAGTGGCACGATGCACCGTTGACGTTGAGTGGCCAAACCGCCCTCACCGCCTTTACCCAGCAAGAGTTAGGCTGGGAACCCTGGCTGGCAGCCAAACCGCTCAACGAATTTACCGGCGATGAACAGGCTACGTTGAAGAAAAACGGCCACAGCGACTCCGATTACTTCCGCCTGCTGGCACGCCATCTGCCGCTGCTGGAACAGCGCACGCTGACCGACAAAGGTATCTTTTACACCGCTGGCGGATTGCCGCGTGCCGAGCGTGAACTGGCGGCCACCGTGGTCAGTAAAGTGAATGGCTGCATCTTCTGCGCCTCGGTCCATGCGCGCAAAGCCAGCCAGTTATCAAAAGACGATGCGGCAGTGCAAAAGCTGCTGAATGTGGCACCGGGCGCAGAGTTGGCACACGGCCAGTCACCACGCTGGGCCGCGATGATTGACCTGGCCGCGACGCTTTCCATTACCCCCGCTGCCGCCAGCCTGCAACAGGTGCAGACATTACGCGATCAGGGCTTCACCACGCTGGAACTGCTTGATGTGATCCAGTCCGCTGCTTTCTTTGCCTGGGCAAACCGTTTGATGTTGACGCTGGGCGAGCCTTTTTTACCTGAACACTCACAAGGATGACCATGACCGGGCAAACCCACTCCACGCAGCGTTTTCACATCACCCTGACCGGTAAAGGCGCGCATGCCGCACGGCCACATGAAGGCATTGATGTGATTGTGATCGGCAGCCATATCATTTCCGCGCTTTATGCACTCCCCAGTCGTCATCGCCAATGGACGCTTGGCGTTACGCGTTTAACGGCGGGTAATAGCTGGAATGTGCTACCTCAGACAGCGGAGATCGAGGGCATCGTGCGCAGTCAGGATCAGCACACCGATACGCAAATTACCACCCTGATTGCCGGCATTGCCGCCGGTTTTGGCGCGGAAACGCACGTCAACTGGCAGCCACTGTCAGCATCCGAACCGGACGCGCCTGCATGGGCGCGGTGACCATGAGAGCAAAGAGGAAAGCGATGGCGATTTCCGTACCGATTCCCCGTCTGGATCATGTGGTGATCAACGTGGCCGATCAGTTAGATGAGGCCAGTGCGCTGTTTCGTCGGTTGGGGTTTCAGCTCACCGAACGCGGCCACCATTCGCTCGGATCCAGTAATCATCTGGCCGTGTTTGGTGATAACTATCTTGAGCTGCTCGGCTTCGAGCCGGGGCGCGCCAGTTTACGTCAGGATGTGTGGCAGTCGCCGACAGGCCTGAGCGGGTTGGTGTGGAAGACCGACGATGCCGATGCGGTATGGCGTTATCTTGAGAGCCAGGATATTGATGGCGCAGTGCCCGCCAGTTTTTTTCGTCCGGTGCAGTTGCCGGATGGCAATGAGGATCAGGCGCGTTTCCGTACCGTGCAGTTACGACCGGCGCTGGTGCCGAATGGGCGCAGTTTCTTCTGCCAGCACGAGACCCCATATGCGGTATGGCAGGATGCATGGCGTCAGCATCCCAATGGCGTGACTGATATTGTCGAATTTGTGGTGGTGGCGCAGGATCCTGCGGCGGCAGCACAACCTTACAGTCGGCTGTTTGGGGCGAATGCGCTCACCGCCTGCCAGCAAGGGGCCTTCGTATTAAAAGCCGGCGTGGCGACGGTGCGCTTCGCGGCTGCCGGCTATGTCACACAACGTTTCGCTGGATTACCACCCGATTACAACGGCAGTGCACGCATGGCGGCGTTAAGCTTACGCAGTGTGGATCTGCGCAAGGTGAAAGCCAGTTTGCTGCTGGGCGATATCCCGTTCCACGAAGAGGAATCCGCGCTTATCGTCAGCGCTGAGCATGCCTTTGGCGTGGCGCTGCGGTTTCAGCAATAATCTTCCAATTCAAGGGCGGCCCTGAGGGTCGCGCCTTACGTAAAAAATGTACTTACATAGTAGGGCCGCCCGGCACGACGTGGAAGCCGAGGGCACCGCGTCAGCGGCGCGAGGACGGCCCGGCAGCAGCAGAGGTGCTCTGGCCCGCACTCCGGAAATCTCTCTCAAAAGAAAAAAGCCGCCACTTTAACAGTGACAGCTTTTGCAAATATGGCCTTAAGTGACGAGCATTATGGGGTTATCGGCCTGCTTTGGCAGCCGCAACCAGTCCGTCCAGCCAATCCTGATGACCGTTAATCATCGGATTGGGTTTGGCGCTTGCCAGCTCACCCGCCGGTTTGCCGTTTTGCGTTTCCTGGGTCAGGATGCGCACGCGATTGTCAGAGAGATCTTCAATCAGCCAGGCATGCAGAACATCTAAACGGTCCTCGCTACCCACTTCGCCCGCCCAACCGTGCCAGGAAACACGGGCGGCTTCACCCGCTTCGGGTGCTACGTACTCGGTGACCTGCGCTTCCACCGGGAAGCCAAAGGTTTCGAAATAGAAGCGGACGCCCTGCTCCAGTTCGGGGCCTTTGTTGTCATAGAAACGCGCATTCGCCGAGTTCTGATAATAGGTTGGCCAGAGTGACGGCGTATTCAGCAGCGGCCAGATATCCTGGGTACTCAAACCTGCAACGATCACTTCGTTGGAACAGTAGTTATCGCTATAGCCCGGTACAAATCCCTCTGGCCAGTTAATCGCGTTCATTTTCATTTCATTCGTCTCACCGTGGATAAATCGTGGGTGAAGTATCTGACTCCCTATGAAATAAGACCAATTGCCATTATTTATTTTTAATATACGTTTTCGTGATATCTGATGGCAGCGTATGATGAGGTATTGCCTCGCCATCGCCGGAAGATGATGAAAACCGATATCCGCAACCTCGACCTCAATTTGCTCAAAGCGCTTGATGCCTTACTGGATGAGCGCAGCGTCACCCGCGCGGCTGAGCGTTTAGCCCTGACGCAACCCGCAGTCAGCGGCATGCTAACGCGTCTGAGAGAGTGTTTTGATGATCCGCTGTTCACGCGGGTGCAGCGCGGCGTTGTCCCGACCATGCGGGCACTGGAGTTGGCTCAGCCCGTGAAGGCCATACTGGCAGAAGTGTCAGAACTGTTGCAGCCCAAAGCCTTTGACGCTGCGACCGCCGAAATGACCATCAAAATCGCGGCCACCGATTATGCCCTGCGTGCGGTCATTGTGCCTTTTATGGCCGCATTACGAGTGCAGGCACCGGGTATCCGCGTGGCGGTATTGCCCGTTAACAACGAGCAGTTATCTGCGCAGTTTGAACGAGGTGACATCGATATCGCGTTGATCACGCCAAACAGTGCCCCACCCGATCTGCACGCCCGCTCGCTGTACGATGAAGAGTATGTGTGTCTCATGCGCGAGGACCACCCGCTGTCTGCGCAGACAGATTTAACGATCGACAGTTTCTGCGCACAGGACCACGCCCTGGTTTCCTACTTGGGAGGCAACTTCAAGGGCGTGACGGATGAGGCGTTAGCCTCGATTGGACGTTCGCGACGTGTGACACTTTCGGTGTGCAGTTTTTTAGTCTTACCTGAGATCTTACGCGTCAGTGATTTGATCAGCGTGGTGCCGCGTCGCTTAACGCACGATTTACCTGGTTTGAAGGTCTTGCCTCCTCCTTTAGCGATCCAGGGTTTTAACAAAATCGTGGTCTGGCATGAACGCACGCACCGCGATGCCGGACACCGCTGGTTGCGTGAATTACTGTTTTCCACTGCTGTTTAAGCGTTCCATCGCCTAAGCTCACAATCCCGCTTTACTTCGTGGTGTGATCGCGCATGCTAGTCATTTTTAGCGCCATGACAGTCGATAGTGATGATGACCTCCAAAACCGGATTTACCCTTGCAGCGCTGGCAATTTTCGCCGCGCTCGCCGTACTGTTTTCCCACTGGACGGCTTTTCTCGCCTGGTCACTGCAAACGCAGATCCAACTCCACCGCCTGCTGGTGACGCATCTGCTGCAAATCAATAGCGGGCAATACAGCGCGGGGTTGTGGTTGATCGGCGTGACCTTCATTTATGGCATCCTGCACGCGGTTGGCCCTGGACATGGCAAATTTATCGTCACCACCTGGCTCACTACTCATCAACCGCCGCGCGGTGTCGCGCTCAGCGTGCCGTTTCTTGGCAGCCTGGTGCAGGGCCTTAGCGCCATCGCCTTTGTGTTTATCCTGGCCGTTGGCTTTAACCTGACGACCGGCGATCTCAGCACCAGTCGCTGGTATCTGGAAAAAGCCAGCGCGCTGTTTATCGCCGCGCTGGGCGTGATGATGATGGTGCAAGCCTGGCGAGCCCGCAATAAGCATCTGCACCAACATGAGCATGAGCATGAGCATGAGCATGAGCATGAGCATGAGCATGAGCATGAGCATGAGCAGCATCATGACGGCTGTGGCCATCATCACGGCATAATTACGGAATCAGTGGATAACTGGAAAGCGTGGATCGGCATTATTATTGCCACGGGCGCACGCCCTTGCAGCGGCGCACTCACGGTGCTGCTGTTTGCTAGTGTGATTGGTATTACCCGTTGGGGCATGTTTGCGGTGATGACCATGGCACTCGGCACCGGCATGGCGCTGGTTGCGCTGGCCCTGTTTGTTCGCCATTTCCGTCATCGCGCGGGAGAATTGTGGTTGGCTGAGTCATCGCCACGCACGCAGCAAATACTGGGGATGGTACGTATTGCCGGAGGCGCTTTGCTGATCTTATTTGCGCTGGTGCTGTTTTTAACCGTGGTACCGATCAGTGCGAACGGGGATTATATTGCGGCGGGATGTTGATAATTTATCCAGTCTGATGCGAACAACGCCGGGCCGGCATCCTTGCCGCCCCTGCCATTAACTCACGAACACCCACGTGAATCCTGGCAGAGCACCCATCGCTGCGCGCCCGGTTGGTTGAAATCAGAAACGATAAGATGCGGTAACCGAGAAGTTTCGCGGCGTACCGTAAACGATACCGCCGTTACCGACGTTTTCGTCATACTCTTTATCGAACAGGTTGTTCAGATTTCCCTGCACGCTCAGGTTTTTCGTCACGTCGTAACGTGCGAAAAGATCAACCAACGCATAGCTGCCCTGACGTGCGCGCCAGGTGCCATTGCCGTCCGGTGCGCCAACGTCTTTGTACGTCTTCGACTGCCAGTTCACACCGCCGCCCAGCGTCAGCTGATCCAGCATCGGCAGACGATAGCTGGTGAACAGGTTGAACGAGGTGCGTGGCAGCTGTGAGTTGTAGTTCTCACCATCACGGTCTTCAGCCACATAGGTGGTGCCACCGAAGGTCATCTGCCAGTTATCCGTCAGCGCACCGTTCACTTCGAACTCGACGCCACGGCTGACTACGCCACTCTTACCAACGTAGATGGCATTACCGGTATCCGGGTTGGTCGCCCCAGTTGCTTCCGCAACGTTGTCCAGTTCTGAACGGAATACTGAAATTGAAGTGGTCAGACGGCTGTTCAACCAATCAGACTTAACACCAGCTTCATAGTTCTTACCAATGACAGGTGAAAGGTAACCACCCGAAGCATCCTGATAATCTTGTGGCTGGAATACTGAGGTATAGCTAGCGTAAGCTGACCAGTTATCATAGAAGTCCCAAATCACACCGCCGTAAGGTGTCGTGTTGTTCTTCTCCATCTCTGCACTCAGCGTCTCACGATTCCAGTTGGTATAACGCGCACCTAAAATAACATGCAGCGGATCGGCCAGTGAAAGGCGAGTGGCGACATAAGCGGATTTCTGACGCACTAATTGCGTGTCTGATGCCGGCTCACGTGGATTCCAGTCGGTTTCCGGGAAGTTGCCATTGAAGTTATTGAAATTGCCCAGCTCGGCCGGCGAAATATTTGCCCACGCGCTGTAGTATTTATTATCCTGACGGCTGTAATTCACACCCACCATCAGTTCATGTTGGCGACCTAACAATTCATACGGGCCGCTGGCGAACGCATCGACGGCATCGACTTTACGTTTACCGGTGTTGTATCCAGTGCCGCCTACAACAGGGTAATTAGCATATGGCGAGGTGCCGATACCGGTGTTCTTATCGAAATAGCCATCAATGTAGAGCTGCTTACTGTCGAGGAACATCTCATTGTGTGTGCCGTTAAGCGTAATGTTCCAGCCGTTATCGAAGTTCTGCTGCAGGTTAACAAAGACCTTTTTGTTTTCTTTGTTATTGTAAGCCCACTCTGGCGAAGTGTTATACCCGCGACGTAGATGCGTTTGTGAACCGTCAGTATACCAACGCGGCGAACCACTCCACATTGGGGAGTCGGTATCGACCTGGGTAAATTCATAACCCACTGACAGCTTGGTTTTGTCGGTCAGGTCAGCATCCACCACACCGTAAATGAACTTCTTCTCGAAACCATAGCGCTCGATAAAGCTGTTTTTATCTTCGTAACCTGCGACTACACGACCACGCACGTTGCCTTCAGGCGACAGCGGCGCAGAGAGATCGGCGACATAGCGCTGTTTATCCCAGCTGCCGTAGCTCGCTTCCAGATTCCCGGTGAACTCTTTGCTGTCGGCGTGCTTACGCACCATGTTGATGGAAGCTGACGGGTTACCTGGGCCGGTCAACAGGCCGGTGGCACCGCGCACCACTTCAACGCGCTCGTACAACGCCATATCGGTTTGGGCATCGCCCAGGTTCCAGCGTGATGCAAAAGCGGTAGGTATGCCATCAACCATGTAGTTATCGATGATGAAACCGCGTGAGTAGTAGTTCGTACGATCCATATCGCTGCTGACGCCTCTAATACCGGTGGTATTCGACAGTACGTCATTCAGGGATTGCAGCTGCTGATCTTGCATACGCTGCTTGCTGACAATGCTGACCGATTGCGGAATATCACGCGCGGTCAATGCCATTTTGGTACCGGCACGGGTGACCGGGACGCTGTAATCTTTTGCTGCCTGCTCTTGCGCATCGCTGCTGGCGCTGGCATCCACAGTCAGAGTTTGTTCTGTTTTGGTGCTATCCGCGGCTTGGGCAATACCTGACGCTACCATCATTGCCAGTACAGAGATACGCAATGCACGTTGCGGTGCACGGCCTGATTCCCTGACGCGCTTTTCTTTGAAAGACATAATATTCCTCAATCAACTTATCGTTATTTTGTGTTGGCGGCATAGCTGCTGACGTCTGTTAGATCCAGCCATAAATAACGTGCTGAAAAGGAATATCAGGATGAGGTGTTTCCCGACCGCGCCGTCCTGGCACAAACAGAACGACCGTAAAGATGCCGTTAAGAAAGCAAATGAGAAATATACGCATTAAGATTACTATTGCAAGAAATTGTTACCGGTTATCCGGCAATTTTACATTAGGATATTTCCTTATTCTTCAATGATTAATAATAAAGGGGAGTTATTTTCGGACATTATCACGCATGTTAATAGAGCAAACCTGTGAAAAATCACAGGTTCTTGTCCTGAGGGTATTCCGGGGATCACCAGGGCCAGCGTTTTTCCGCCAAATCCACGAGAAGACGTGAAGCGGGTGAAAGCTCACTGAGTGAGCGGAATTGCCAGCCAAAGGTACGCGGCATCATGACCAGCGGCAGTGGAATTTCAATCAACTCACCGCCCTCACCTTTTAATAAGCGGCGGGAAAGAAAACTCAACAACTGGGTTTGCGCCAGCACGGCGCGCAGCGGGGACAGCGTATTACTTTCCATTTGCGCGCGCGGCGCCGCATAGCCACCGCTGCGCAAGCGTTGTTCCAGCCACTGACGCGTCGCAACGTTATCGGAAGGTAACAACCAGTTATATTCATCAAGCTGTTCAGGCGTCGGATGAATATTCGCCAGCGGATGGTGACGGCTGGCGGCAATCACCACCGGATCCTCAACAAGCGGCCGGGTAATGAACTCGCTGTTCCCCTGCGGCAGAAAACCCAGAATCAAATCGACTTTGTTCTCACGCAGCAGCTTTTGCAGCAAATCATTCATCCCGACCGTCACTTCGAGTCTGGCGGTGGGAGCTTTGTGCAACAAGTCCTTACTCAGTACCGGTAGCATAAATTCCGCTGCCGTGGCCGCCACGCCTAACCGGATAACGCCCGCCGTTCCCGCACCCAGCGCCTGTAAATCCTGCCGGGTGACCTGCATCATGTGCACGACTTTTTGAGCACGTTCACAAAGTAGTAGTCCCGCTTCGGTGAGTTGCATCCCACGCCCCACCTTGAGAATTAACCGCGTGGCGTAAAACTTCTCCAGACGTTGCAGACATTTGGTTAAGGCGGGCTGAGTGATACCAAGGGATTGCGCCGCCTTACCCAGATGTCCTGTTTCCTTCACCGCCAGCAGATAATGCAGATCTTTCAGTTCCATTCATTCCCACCAGGAATCAATTGATAAAATTCAGAGAATATAATTTATCACTCTACGCTGCCAGGATGGAATGACATTAACAACAGAGCAACACGCTGTTCGCGTCACCTTGTGGCGCTTAACAAGGGAGTAAAGGATGAAACATTCACTGAAAGCACTGGTTACGATGATCGCTTTGGCCAGCAGCGCCCGGGTTTTGGCACAAGACACGCTGCCCGTGACGTTGCCAACGCAACAGGACAGTCGTCTGGAGCAGGTCGCTACCTCACCGCGCGTGTGGAATGGCATTACCGTCAGTCATGACAACCGTCTGTTCGCCTCGTTAACGCAATCGGAAGGGACGGGTCTGCAACTGGCAGAAGTGATCAACAATCAGCTGAGAGCGTTTCCCGATGACAGCTGGAACCAGTGGAACGCTAACGATCCGGAGCATCATTTCTACCACGTGAATGCGTTGCGTATCGGCCCGGATGGCAATCTGTGGGTGATGGATTCGGGCAATAAAGGAATTGGTACTGGCGATCAGGCCGTGCCCGGTGGCGCTAAGCTGGTCCACATTAGTCTGGCCACTGGCAAAGTGTTGAACAGCTATGTGTTCAAGGCACCGACGCTGCAA
Organism: Pantoea sp. USMM079; assembly: GCF_037153115.1. Classification (NCBI taxonomy): domain Bacteria; kingdom Pseudomonadati; phylum Pseudomonadota; class Gammaproteobacteria; order Enterobacterales; family Erwiniaceae; genus Pantoea; species Pantoea sp. USMM079. Next base: position 260,038 of record NZ_JBBCKX010000002.1, on the reverse strand, counting down.
CCCACCAGCTATCTGGATGATGTGCGTTTTAATGGCGATTTTGCCTATATCACCGATCCGGGTGCGGTGGGATTAGTGGTGCTGAACCTGAAAAGTGGCAAAAGCTGGCGGGTGCTGGATAACCACCCTCTCTCGATTGATCATCAGCCGATTTATGCAGATGGCAAGAAGTTGATTCTGCGCGATGGCCGTGAAAAACGCGTGGGTCTCGATCAGCTGGAAGTTTCGCCGGATGGCAAATGGCTCTATTACCAGGCGATTCCGGGTCCGCTGGCTCGCATTGAAACCCGTTATCTGAACGACAGTGCCCTATCGGCTGCAGAAGTGGCGAAGCATGCGGAGAAAGTACGCGAAACCTGGAGCACCGGCGGAACAGCCATCGATGCCGAAGGCAATATCTATGCGTCGGATATCAATACCCGCAGTATTAAGCGCATCGCGCCCGATGGCAAAGTGACCACCGTGGTGCAGGATCCCCGCCTGGTATGGATTGACGCGATGTGGGTATCTGACGGCGCACTGTGGATGCCGTCCGGACAGATCAATCGCACGCCTGCGACCACCGGCGGCAAACCGTCAACCGTGGAATATCCGGTGAAGCTGTACCGTCTGCCGTTACCGATTAAGCCTTCGCCGCGGGATCATCAATAAGCCATAACGTGCCGATTAAAGCTATTTAGCGCGGTAGTCACGCCGCGCTTATTCAACGATCTCTTTATTGATAAACAGGAGGAAATAACACCCAGATAAATCATCACCGTTCGCTATTTTAAATTTATTAAAACTAAGAGGTTACGCACAACTTTCGCGTATACCTAACCTTGTGCCTGCCGAAAAAAACGCTGGATAATATTGCCAGACAGACGAGGTTGCAGAAGGTTAATTTGAACAATAAATAATCATTCGCTGTTTTTTATTTATTCCGAACACGTTGCGTTTGCTACCCACAAACGTGCTCTATCCCTCTGGACAGGAACCCTCGTCATGCTGCTGATCATCAGTCTGCTTATGATAATCTGCTTTATTGGCTTATTAATGAGCAAAAAGCTTTCCGCTCTGACTGCATTAATCCTTATCCCTACGCTATTCGCACTGTTATCTGGCCATGGCACGGATATGGGTGCCATGGTGATCAAAGGATTGCGTACCGTTGCGCCCACTGGCGTCATGTTGATATTCGCGATGCTCTATTTTATGAGCGTAACGGATGCCGGGATGTTTGATCCGATTATTAAAAGAATCGTTTCTGCAGTCGATGGCGATCCGGTAAAGATATTTGTCGGCACCGCACTGCTTGGCTTTATTGTTGCCCTGGATGGTGATGGCGCGACCGTATATATGATCGTGCTTTCCGCGTTTATGCCGATATATGAACGCATTGGATTATCAAAGCTCAGCGTTGCAGCTCTGCTATTACAGTGCACCGGGCTGGGCAATATGTTTCCGTGGGGTGGACCCACGGCGCGTGCGGCCGCCGCCGTTCAGGCTGACGTCTCTGCTCTGTTTGTCCCGCTGCTGATTCCGCTGCTGGCCTGCGTGGCATGGACTTTTATCCTGGCGGTGATGCTCGGCAGAAGTGAACGCAAACGTCTGGGTTTCCAGCCGCATGTCCCGGTGGAACCTGCCGTGCTGCAGTTTGAAGAGAAACACTGCGTGGCCTGGCGTTTCTGGTTTAACTGGGCGCTGACCATTACATTGATGACCTTCCTGGTTCTGGATGTGATGCCCATGGCGTATCTGTTTATGCTGGCCACCGCCATCATGTTCGTTGTCAATTATCCGCAACTGAGCCAACAGCAGGAGCAGATCGGCCGCCATGCGCCCGCCATCCTTGCCGTAGCTGGATTGATTTTCGCTGCGGCGGTGTTTACCGGCATTTTTGCTGAAACCGGTATGGCGAACGCCCTGGCACAGGCGATTGTGCAGACTATTCCCGCTGCACTCGGCCCTTATCTGGCGGTGATTACTGCCTTGATCAGTATTCCCGTCACCTGGATGGTATCGAACGATGTGTTCTATTTCGGCATGCTGCCGGTGCTGGTGCAGGCTGCCGGACACTACGGTATCGAACCGATTGAAATGGCTCGCGCGGCATTAGTCGGTCAGCCGGTTCATATTCTCAGCCCACTGGTTGCCTCGACCTATTTATTGGTCGGCATGCTGAAACTGGATTATGCACAGACACAACGGTTCACGCTGCGTTGGTCGTTTATCACCTCAATTGTATTATTAGTGGTCGCACTGATCACCGGTTGCTTCCCGTTTTATCGCAGTCTATAGAATATATTTATCCCCTTGTAGCCGCTATTTTCTGCGGCTACACCCTCGACTGGCTTGAGTGAAATATCTGCTTTATATCTTATTGTTCGATATTGACACCACTCTGCTGAAAGCTTATTTTCCGGACAATTCTGCATTATGGGTAATACTTTCATTTGCTTAAAATTAACGTAGAATGCCCCCTTTCATCTTCGTTATAAAAGTTATAAGGGTTTATTCATGAGCGATGCACTCAAAGCATTGAACAATCTTCGTACACTGCGCGCCCATGCGCGTGATGTTGAGATTGCGGTATTAGACGAAATGCTGGAAAAGTTCGCCGTGGTGGTTGCAGAACGCCGTGAAGAAGCGGAAGCGAATAATGCCGCTCAGCGCGAAAAAGAAGAAAAACTGGCGCTGTATAAAGAGATGCTGCTGAATGATGGCATCGATATTAGTGAATTAACGAAATTAAACCAGAGCGAAACCAAACCGAAAGCGAAACGCGCTCCACGTCCGGCGAAATATAAGTTCATCGACGAAAACGGTCAGGAAAAATTCTGGACCGGCCAGGGCCGTACGCCATCACCGATCAAATCCGTATTAGATGCGGGCGGTTCGATGGATGAGTTTCTGATTTAAACGATCCGCAGGGATATTGTAGGGTCGCCAATCCTGGCGACCGATTAAATCCCTATTTCAACACTGCACAGGCTGCCGCAATGCGTTTTCCGGCTTCGCGCACGCTTTCAATATCCGTGGCAATCGACAAACGGAAATACGGTGACAAGCCATACGCACTGCCCGCTACGCCAGATACGCCGCTCTCCAGCAGATAATTCAGCACATCCTGTTCGCTTTCCAGCGTACGTCCATCAGCACGCGATTTGCCCAACAGGCCAGCACAGCGACAGAACATAAAGAACGCCCCTTCGGGATTCTGCACCTCAATGCCTTCAACCGGGCTTAGCTGCGCCATAATCGCATCGCGACGCGCCTGATAGGCCGCACGCTGCGGTGGCAGGAATTCCAACCCGCCGTTCAACGCTGCTACCGCTGCCGCCTGACTGATGGCGCAGGCACCAGAACTGTTCTGCGACTGCACTACCACCATGGCATCAATCAGCGCTTGCGGACCGGCACCAAAGCCGATGCGCCAGCCGGTCATGGCATAGGTTTTCGATACGCCGCCCACCAGCAGAATGCGCTCGGCTAAATCTGGCGCTACCTGCAACAGGCTGACGTGTTCACGTCCATCAAACAGAATGTGTTCATACAGTTCATCCAGCATGATCCATACGTTGGGATGGTCACGTAGCACCGCCGCCAGTGCAGTTAATTCTGCGGCGTTATACACCGCACCGGATGGATTGCCGGGATTATTCAGCACCAGCCAGCGGGTTTTGTCGGTGATCGCTTGCGCCAGCTGCTGCGGCTGCAGCTTGTACTCTTGCTCCAGCGGGCACTCCAGCAGCACCGCGTCGCCGCCGTTAAAACGCACGCTATCCGGGAACGTCGGCCAGTATGGCACCGGCACAATCACCTCATCGCCGTCATTCAAGGTGGCGGCGAAGGCGTTGAAGATGATCTGCTTCGCCCCGTTGGCGATACAAATCTGCCCCAACGCATAATCCAGCTGATTTTCTCGTGCCAGTTTGGCCTGCACCGCTTTACGCAGCGGCGTGGTGCCATTGGTCGGCGTATAGCGCGTCTCACCATTATTCATAGCTTCAACGGCAGCATCACAGATGTGCTGTGGCGTATCAAAATCCGGCTCACCGGTGGTGAGATCCAGAATATCCACGCCCTGCTCTTTCAGCTGGCGCGTCAACTGACGCGCCGCGGCATTGGCAGAGAGCGACACAGACTGCACACGCTTTGATAAGGTGACCATGTTCAGCTCCTAAATGGTTTACAGCGCGGGCAAACCGAGGTTCTCGCGCAGCGTGGCGAATTCGTAATCATCGCGGAACAGACCACGGCGACGAAGTTCCGGGATCACCAGCTCGACGAACAGATCCAGTTGCTCTGACATGATGGCAGGCATGATGTTGAAGCCATCGGCGCCACCCTCTTTCAGCCACAGCTCAAAGTCATCGGCGATATCTTCTGCAGTGCCGACAATCACGCGGTGACCACGCGATCCCGCAGCCACGGCGGCCAGTTCACGCAAGGTCAGGTTTTCGCGCTTCGCCATATCCGTCATCAGCTTGACGCGGCTCTGATTACCTTCACCCAGCGGCACTTCTGGTACGGGACCGTCGAGTGGATACTGGCTCAGATCCATGCTGAAACGCAGCGACAGCTGACGCAGACCGTTTTCGATATCCACCAGCGTGTTCAGCTCTTTCCACAGCGCTTTGGCTTCTTCACGAGTGCGTCCAACAATCGGCATCACGCCCGGCATGATCACCACATGATCCGGATTACGCCCGGCGGCAATCACCTGATCTTTCTGCGAGCGGTAGAAGGTTTGCGCCTCTTCCAGACTGGCGGCAGCGGTGAAGATCACTTCGGCGGTTTCGGCCGCCAGTTTTTGACCGTCTGCTGATGAACCGGCTTCGATGATCACCGGACGTCCCTGCGGAGAACGCGTGATGTTCAGCGGACCCTGTACCTGGAAGTGCTCGCCGTCATGATCAATCGACTTAATTTTGTCATTAACGAAGTATTCACCGGTCTCTTTGTTTGGCTGCACGGCCCCCGCTTCCCAACCTTCCCACAGCTTGTTGGTCACTTCGAGGAACTCACGTGCACGTGCATAGCGCTCGGCGTGGTTTGGCATATCGTTGCGGCTGAAGTTACGCGCCACGTCGGTGGAGAACGACGTCACCACGTTCCACGCTGCGCGACCACGGCTGATGTGATCCAGCGACGAGAAGCTGCGAGCCATGGTGAATGGATCGCTAAAGGTGGTGGACGCGGTGGCCGCCAGACCAATGCGTTTGGTGTTCACCGCCAGCGCCGACAGCATGGTCAGCGGCTCAAGCCGTGCCATGGTCGAAGGCAAACGGTACATGCTGGTGGCTAACGCATCACCGACGAAGAACAGATCGAATTTACCCGCTTCGGCTTTTTTTGCGATGGTGATCAGCCAGTCAATGTCAGTGGGATCGCCGAGTTTTTCCGTGAGACGCCAGCCGCTGACGTGTTGCCCTACGGGTTGTACGAAGAGGCCCAAGCGGATGCGTTGTGGTTGTGCAGTAGCCATGAAGTTGTCCTGGTCTATAAAAGAGTAAAAGTTAGAAACGGTTTTCGGTTGCCAGCAGCGCCTGCTCTAACGCATCCGCATGGATACGAAACGGCAGACGTTCAGCGCTGGCCGCCGGGAATTTAATCTGTTCAGCAATCGTGCGTATCGCCGCTGCACGGTCGCCGGTCAGCGGCGCCAGCGTCAATGGCATCGCGTACTGACGCAGCAGTGCCAGCAGCTCCGCGTCAGGCACACCATCGTTTTCAATCAGCGATTGCACCAGCAGGCTGTAGCCAACCTTCTCACCGTGCAGCCAATGATGCAGCTCGGGCTGGTAAGTGAGACGGTTATGAATCGCATGAGCAAAGCCGGGGGTGGGAAGTTGATCGCGCACGCTGTTCGCCAGGCCTGCCAGTACGATGTTGGCATCAATCACCTTCACCAACTCCGGCGTGACTTGCTGTTTTTCATTGGCGCTGACGGCGGCTTCACCCAGTTGGCGATAAACATCCAGCGCACGTTGCGCCGTCATCACTTTGAGATCGAGCGCCAGATCGTGCGGGTTACTGCGCAGGTAAGGGGCAAATTCGTAGTACTTCGCCAGCGCATCGACAATACCCGCTTTGAGATAGCGCACATCGCTGCAGGCGATCACTTCACTGTCCACCAGCACCAGCTCCGGCATTTTCCCCAGCGGCTGGCTGCGCACGTGGCCGCCCTGCTCGTTATAAATGATGGCAACCGGTGACCATGCAGCGCAGGTCGCCGCCAAAGTAGCGAAGTTAATCACCTTCAGATCCGGTAACTGGCTACCCACCGCTTTAGCGGCATCCAGTACGCGCCCACCGCCCACGGCAAACAGCAGCTCGGTTTGCTGTTGCTCAACGTTGGTTTTCAGCGCTTCGATCACGGCATCGGTGCATTCACCGTGCAGATACTCCAACTCCCAGCGGATACCGTTGGTTTCTAAACTCTGGCTTAATTCCGGGTTAACCGCTTGCCAGGCATTGGGAGAAGTGAAAATGCGGATATGTGTGGCATAAGGTTTGATAAATTCACCAGCACGCTTACGCAGGCCAGCTTCATGTGCATAAGCACGCGGAGATTTGATCGCTAACACGTCGTCACCCTGATTAAGAATAAGGCTATAACGAGAAAAGTTATTTTATTTCATGGGGTTAATGCGAAATAGTTATAGCGCTATGTAATTTATGCATACTACGGTAAATCGCGATATAAGCAATGGAAAAGCCGCCATTTCATTTTCACAAATTCGCATTAGCTTAGTCATTTTTCACATATAGAAGCACAAGGCATTACTGATATTCTGAGTTGCTTAGCACGCTGGGTATTTTGAATTAGCACTTTAAATTGCGCTGTTTCAACCGCTATGCGCTGCTCAATCTGCATTCAATTTACCGCTTCCAGGCGGTTTTCCGGGGATAGTTATGTCACTTGAATTTCGTCAGGTTAGAGAAGATGAGGTTGAAACCTATCAGGCGCTGATGCACGCCGCGTATGCGCCGACGCTGGCACTGGGCATCAAATTTGATGCCGCCACAGCAGACCGTGAAAAGACGCTGCGTCACCTGCAAAGCCACGGCGTTTATGCGCTTTACGCGGAGGGTGTGATGGTTTCCTCAGTCACCGTGCGCTATCCGTGGGGGCCGCTGCCAGGCCCGTTTGGTCTGCCGCATATTGGCTGGTTCGGTGCCCATCCCGATTATCCCGGCAAACAGTATGGCCGCCAGGTACAGGACCGGCTGGAACACGAGATCCTGCTAGGCAAACTGCGCGCCCCTGCGGTGTCACTGGGCACCGCCACCAGCCATCCGTGGCTGATCGAGATGTATAAAAAACGCGGCTTCCAGTTGATGCATACCACCGATCTTGGCAAAGGCCATATCACCCAATATATGAAGAAAGTGCTGGATGACAGCGCGCATGATGCGTGGATGACACGTCAGGCCGCACAACAAGGAAGCAAAGCATGAGTTTTGATGAGAGCGCACTGGGCCAGCATTTGATTGCCTTCCGCCATGAGTTACACCGTTTTCCTGAACTCTCTAATGAAGAGTTCGAAACCACCGCGCGTATTCGTCAGCAGCTTGAACAGCACCAAATCCGTGTGTTGGATCTGCCGCTGAAAACCGGATTAGTGGCGGAAGTTGGCCCCGAAAATGGGCCACTGATCGTGCTGCGTTCCGATATTGATGCACTGCCGATTGAAGAGCAGTCTGATGTGACGTTCCGTTCAGAGCGTCCGGGCGTGATGCACGCGTGCGGCCACGACTTCCACAGTTCCGCTGCGCTGGGTGCGGCAATTCTGCTGAAACAGCAGGAAGCGAATTTATCGGGCCGCGTACGTATTCTGTTCCAGGCCGCCGAAGAAACCGGCCAGGGCGCGCCGGATGTGATTGCTACCGGCGCACTGCAGGATGCGATAACTATTTTCGGCATTCATAACGATCCTTCATTACCACCGGGCGTGATTGGCAGCAAAGCCGGCCCACTGACCGCCGCCGTCGACCGCTTTGATATCAAAATTATCGGCACCGGTAGCCACGCTGCGAAACCGCATCAGGGCAACGATCCGATTGTGATCGCCGCGCAGATTGTTTCTGCCGCGCAAACGCTGATCAGCCGTAATGCCCCTTCCGGCGACAATGCGGTGGTCTCGATTACCCAGATTCACAGTGGCAGTACCTGGAACGTCATCCCGGACAGCGCGTGGCTGGAAGGCACGGTGCGTTCATTCTCACAGGAGACGCGCGAGCGACTGGAGCAACGCTTCCGCGAGATCGTGCAGGGAATTGGCGCGGCCTTTGCGGCCAAAGTCGAATTCAACTGGCACGCAGGTCCACCGTCGGTGGTGAATGATGCTCACTGGGCCGATTTCGCGCTGCAACAGGCAGCGGCCAGCGGCTTTGAAGCGCGCGTCGTTGAAGCCAGCCCAATCGGTGAAGATTTTGCCTTCTATCAACAGCAGTTGCCAGGTGCGTTTATGATGATTGGCACCGGCGAACCTTACGCGCTGCATCATCCGGCGTTTCGCATTAATGATGATGTACTGCTGCCAACATCACGCTATCTGGCCAATCTGGCTGTGGCAGCACTGAACAGTGTGGCGCCGCAATGAGTATCACTGCTGCCCTCGCTGAGCTTATCGTCCATAGCCAACCCGATGCCGCTGCACGTGAAGCCGCGCGCGAAGGGGTAAAGGATTTTCTCGCCGTCAGCTGGCCGGTGCTGCAAGGCCAGGTGCCAGATAGCGGCTTGCCGGCACTACGAACGGTTTATGGCGATGGTAGTCCGCGATCGCAGGCGCTGCTGCTCGGTTATGCCGCTCACGCGCTGGATTACGATGATTTCCACGCTGATTTTCGCGGTCATCCCAGCGTGGTGATTTTGCCTGCGCTGTTTGCCTGGCAGCAGCAACAGGCGGCAGCGATTGGTGATTTCCTTGATGCTTACGCCATCGGTGTGGAAATGGCCGGACGGCTTGGCTTAGCTGCCAGCCAGCAGCATTATGCGTTGGGCCATCACAACACCGCGACGCTGGGCACCATTGCCGCCGCCGCCGCGCTGGCGCGTCTCCTGAAACTGGAGGTCAGCGCAACTGCCACGCTAATCGGGATCGCTACCACTCAGGCCAGCGGACTGCGCGCGCAGTTCGGTTCCGCTGTCAAACCGCTCCACGCGGGTTTAGCGGCGGAACGTGCAGTTACGGCGGCACAGCTGACGCTGGCCGGATTCGATGGCAAACAGGATGGCGTGGTTGAGGCTTTCCTTGCGGCCAGCAGCAATGGCGCAGCTCAACCTGAAAAATTGGTTGCGCATTGGGGCGAGCCGTGGCGCATCGTGACGCCGGGTCTGGAGTACAAACCCTTCCCGACCTGCGCCGGAACGCATAGCGCAGCGGAAGCCGCGCGCATTCTGCGTGATGGCTGGTTAGCCAATGGCAATTCTCTGGAAGCGCTGCTGGATAACATCACCGATATCAGCGTAGCTTTCCCGCCAGGTGGCGATATTGCCGCTTCCGTCACATCGCCCACCAATGGGATTGAAGCGCGTTTCAGTCTGGAATACGTGATTGCCGCAATGCTGATCTATAACGATCTGCGGCTGGAAGATTTTGCGGAAGGCGATCTTAATCATGCTGTGATGCCACTGGCAGCGAAAGTGAGACGAGTACCTGATGACACCGCACCGCCAGATGCCATTAATCCCGCATTACGTTTTCATCTGGTCACTCTTACCTTGCGCGATGGCACTCGGCTGCAACACCGACGTACCCGTCAGCAATCGCTGGCCGATGGCGTGGACGTTGAAGGTAAATTGCGTCTGGCACTGCGTCAGGAATCGGGCGAGCGATGGCAACAGGTGCAGCAAAGCAGCGCATTGCAGACAACCGCTGATCTGGCGGTGCTGCAGCAGTTATTACACGTTTAATATCACGTTGCAGCGCTTTTAGTTCACCACATTACAGACGAAGTTGCGTCTATCGGGATGGCGAGTGCCGTATTACACTACAGGTCGCCGCACTTGCGCTGGAGTCAACTCTGGTGCGTGCGGCTGGACTGCTCCTGACTGCCAGACTCTTAGCATAGGCACACACCATGACCAAAACCCAGCGACTGATGGAGCTTGTGCAATTGTTACGTTGTCACCGCTATCCGGTGACTGCGCAGCATCTAGCAGAGCAACTCAGCATAAGCGTGCGTACCGTCTATCGCGACATCATCTGCCTGCAGCAGCAAGGCGTGGAAATCGAGGGCAGCGCGGGACTGGGGTATTTGCTGAAATCCGACGGTCATTTACCGCCCTTGATGTTTTCCCGTCATGAGATTGATGCGCTGGCGTTGGGCCTTGACTGGGTCAGCCGCCACACTGATGCTGAATTGAAATCCGCCGCACAACACGCGCTGGCAAAAATCTATGCCGTAATGCCAGCGCATTTATCGCAAGGCATCGATCATCAATCACTGCTGATCGCTTCACGGGGAGAAGCCCTGTTTGAGCAGCACCTGCCGGAACTGCGTCAGGCAATCCATACCCGCAACAAAATCTCGCTGCGTTATAAAGATCTTAAAGACGTGTCATCCACTCGCATCATCTGGCCCGTGGTGCTGGGGTATTTTGACCGCGTGCGTCTGCTGTGTGGCTGGTGCGAACTGCGCCAGGATTTTCGTAATTTCCGCGTCGACCGCATTGAAGAGATTGTGGTTGAGGATGAAAACTATCCCGGGACGCGCCATCAGTTGCTTAAGCGCTGGAAGGATTATCAGCAAGCACGCTATCCCGATGCTCGATGATGGCTTTACAGCATACCGCTGTAAAGCACCGGTCCGGTGGGTTGCCCCGTTGGCGAACCGCCCTGCGGTTCCAGGCTGATGGCAAGGGTCGCCCCTGCTTCCAGGGCTCGATTATCCATTTCTATTTGCGTTGCCGCATGGTCTGCCAGTAAACCCAGCGAGACCGGGGATTGCCCCGCAGGAATCAGCCAAAGTTGCAAACTCCTGGACGCATTAATGGCGACAGGTTTAATCGGAGATAATTGCAGATAACGGCGGTCGCTGCTGCGGCTCACGACCCATTGCCCCTGATGCTGCGAATCCCCCAGAATCACCAACGGTGCGAATTCATCAGGACGATGGTTGTAATACGATACCAGGGTGAATGCCGCAAGACCCGCAGCTACCAGCCAGCCAACATAAGGATTGGCGCGTCTCACCGGGGTTTTAGCCGGAAGACTCAAGGCAATTTTTTTCCACACGCGTTCAGGCGGGACTTCAGGTCGCAAATGGGTGTCCATTCCTGCCAGCATTGTCTGCCAGCTTGCCACTTTCGCCGCCAGTTCCGGCTCTTGTTGCAGCCGCCTCTCGAAACGCAACCGTGCATTGCCGCGTAATGTTCCCAGGGCATATTCGGCGGCGAGCGCATCATCATGTTTATTGTTTTTCATAAGCCCACGCACTCCCGAAGATGCTCCATCGCACGACGAATCCAACTTTTCACTGACCCTACCGGTTGCTGCATCCAGGCCGCAATATCGTTGTGTGACATCCCCTGATAATAAGCCAGCGTGACGCTTTGGCGCTGCTCACTGCTAAGATGCTGCAAGCAATGTTGTAAACGAGCCGCCTGCGAATCATCGAACGGCTGCTCTGTATTAGCGGTATCCATTTCCTGAGTACTGTCACTGTATTCCTCTGACGCCAGCGCTTCTCGCGCCTGCCCGCTGCGTAACCAGTCGATACAACGGTTACGCACGATATGCGTCATCCAGGTCATGGGGGCGCTAAGTGCGGCATCATAGCTGTCGGCTCGATTCCAAATAGTGAGGAAACAATCGTGCAGCACCTCTTCCGCCCAGGCTCGCTGGCGTAATGTGCGCAAAGCCAGGGCGAAAAGATGAGGCGAAGCGAGTCGATACAATTGTTCAAATGCCTGGCGATCGCCTTGCGCAATCGCCCGCATTAATTTCACCTGCTGTTCAGCCAAAACGTTATCCATGTTTTTCCCGGAAGGCATTGAAATGCCTTCCGAGTATAGACAATTACTTAGGCATCAGAACGGTATCGATAACATCAATCACACCGTTTTTCTGATTCACATCATAAGTGCTGATATTGGCCACATTGCCTTGGCCATCTTTAAGCTGAATATTGTGAGGGCCATTACTCATAATCCACAAAGGCTGACCGTTCACAGTTTTCAGCTCCGCGTGACCGCCACCTTGTTTGAGATAGGTGAGGATGCTGGTCAGTTGGGCTTTGTTTTCTGGTTTCACCAAATTATCCACGGTGCCAGCAGGCAATTTCGCAAACGCGGCGTTGGTTGGCGCGAACACAGTGAAAGGCCCTTTTCCTTCGAGTGTTTCCACTAAACCTGCTGCCTTCACTGCGGCCACTAACGTAGTGTGATCTTTAGAATTGAGTGCATTTTCAATGATGTTTTTCTGCGGATACATAGCGGCACCGCCGACCATGACAGAATCAGAATTCATGGCAGCGAAGGTGGTGGCAGTGAACATTAACGCACCGGAGATGACGGCAGTGGTGATTAGCTTTTTCATCATAAATCCTCGTTGTAGGGGAGCGAAGAATTTGCTCACAACGGGATATACGTAAGGAGGGGGCCAACTGGATGCAGAGAAAAATAAAAAAAATTTCGCCCCTCACAAAACGGTTTAAAACACCGTCATGTGAGGGTTCGCTGGCTTTACATCTCGTCTTCAGGTTCCAGGGCGTCCTGAATGGCATCAGCCAGATTAGAAATTTCATTCGCTACCGCCTGAAGATCCCACGACGCTTTTGAACCGCTGGCAGAGGTTGAAGCGCTGACGGATTCTTTCGCCACCGCTAAAGCGGCCGCCACAGCGATGGTTCGCTTGTGTTGTTCTGGCGTCATACCCATTGGGGGTAGTGCAAAGTAGTCATTGACCATTTCATCTCTCCGTTTACCGCGTTCAAATAATTAATCCTGCGTGCATTATCAGGATATTGAGCGCGAGCGCGACTAAAAGTTCACGTAATGCTCCTGACAGATGCTGTTAAAGCGAGCACGTCCTACAGCGGTAATTTTGGCAAAGAGATATTCGCTGGTAACTCACCCAGAAAAAAACCTGTCAAAACTGAGTCGATAATCCAGCATGCCTAAACGATTTTTCGGGTGAACTGTTGCTCAGTAAGGGGGCTTCCCCACTGATCGCCCTCCCATTCTTTTGACAATTCAAATCCGAATGATTCGTACAATCGTCTGGCCGCGGTAAGTTGATTAAACGTCCATAACTGTACTGAAGCGAATTTCTGTTCATCACAAAATCTCGTCGCTTCTGAAATCAGTTTTCTGCCCAATCCGCTACCACGACACCCGTCGTCAAGGATGAACCAGCGCAGATGCGCCTCATTATTTCCCAGATCTTCACCGTCAATGGCAACTGACCCGACAATGCGTTCATTCAACATTGCCAGCCAAATCTGATTACAGGGTTTTTCCAGTCGCAACGCAAAATCAGCCAGACCGGCAGCAACCTTCGCTTCAAAGAAATGGCCGAAGTGATGCTCTCTGGCGTAAAAGCTGCCATGCATTTCTGTAATACGACCAATCATACCTGCATGATAACCCGAGACTATCTTGACGTTATTTTGCACTTGCCCTGCGGTGTTTTCCCGACAGGCTTTCAACGCGCTGGCGTATGACGATAGGCCCTGTGATACAGCGTCCTGATTATAGGGATCGAGTTTTCTGAGCGCTGCTGCTACTCGTTGGTCAGCGTAAGCATTGATGCTCTGCACGGTATCTTTACCCTTCCCGGTGAGGCTCAGTCGCTTGGTCCTCGCGTCTTCTGAACATGGACTTTCTTCAAGTTCTCCGGCTTCAACGAGTTTAGCGAGCATGCGGCTGACGCTGGACTTCTCCAGCCCCAAAATCTGCACCAGTTGAGCCGCTGTCATTGAGCCATGAAGTTCAACTTCAAGCATGGCGTGAACGGCTGAGGGAGGATAATCCGTCGCAGCCAGATTTTGGTTCATAAAACCCAGTTCTCGCACCATTAAACGTGATGACACACGGATTTTTTTTATGTTTTGAAGTTCAGTAGTCATTTACGGTACCTTGCCAAATTAGTTGCACAATACAACCATTAGCACACAGGGTTTGTCAATGATTGACTCCCGGCGACGCCAGGTTCAGAGATTGAATTAGCGACTGCCGTGTAAACCCTCGCCCACTCTTAACTGACCCACTTTCCAGCGTGGCTGGCGCTACTGACAGAATCTGTCACAGCCGCCCCGTACTATGCAGCCGTAAACCCACAAGGAGAAAAAACCATGTTTACTGCTGATATGACCATCCTTTATGTACCGAACGTCGTCAAAAGCGCTGACTTTTATGCATCGCTGTTCGATATCAAGCCGATTAATGTCACGCCCACTTTTGCGATGTTTGTTTTTGAGAATGGATTCAAACTGGGCTTGTGGTCGAAATATACCGTTCAACCGCCGGTGGAGACGCAACATATTACGGCCAACGGTGAAATTACTTTTAAAGTGCAGCACAAAGCCGACGTCGATTTCCTTTACAACGAATGGGGTGCTTTCCGGGAGATCACCATTGTACAGTCACCGACCGAGATGGATTTTGGCTACACCTTCACGGCTATCGATCCTGATGGGCATCGTCTGCGCGTAATGTGGTTGCAGTTAGAAGATTAATGTTCTGGGGCGGCCATGCGGCCGCCCATTGAGAACGCTAACTTTGCGGCGGGATGAATGCCTGCACCGGCGTCAGTTCCCCGGTGTATTTACGCACCTGCACTACGGTGATTTGGCCACTGCAGCCTTGAGTCAACGACGAGGTGCCAATATCCAGCGTCAGCACATTCGGGTTGCCGTGGCGGCATAACGGTCGCAACGCGGTGGGATCGACCGGATCGTACCAGGCCCCCGTTGGCAACTGCACCACGCCCGGCATCACCGTGTCGGTTACACGCGCGCTGGCGAGTACGTGACCTCGCTGGTTGTATAGCTCAATAATCTCGCCGTCTTGAATGCCCAGCGATGCCGCATCATCCGAATTCAGGCTGCATACCTCACGTCCATCACGTTTGCCACTCAGGCTGTAATCACCGAAATCCAGCTGACTGTGCAAACGCGTCGCGGGCTGATTGGCAATGAGCCAGAACGGATGGTCGGCATCGGGCTTTTGCTGCGGCTCTCGCCACACCGGATGTCCGGGGCAGTTTTCATAATCGAAACTGGCGATAGTCGCCGAGTAGATTTCGATTTTCCCGCTCGGCGTTGGCAGTGGTGCAGCATCTGGATCGGCGCGGAAGGCATTCATCATCCGTCCACCGTCTTTAAGCTGCGGCAATTCCAGCACGCCCTGCTGCCAGAATTGTTCAAAATCGGGAATGTCGACCTGATGCGTTGCCAGCTTTTGCTGCAACTGTGCGTAATGGTGTTTCAGCCAGCCACGCGTATCGCGACCTTCGGTAAACGCCTCTTCACGTCCCAGCCTGCGCGCCAGCTCAGCAAAAATGGCGTAATCGTCTTTGGCTTCGCCGTGCGGTTGCGCGACCGGCTGCATAGCAAACAGATGGCGATCGGTTGGCGCACCGCCGATATCTTCTCGCTCCAGCGTCATGGTCGCGGGCAATACGATATCGGCATGCCGTGCACTGGCCGTCCACGCAATCTCATGCACAATCAGCGTATCCAGCTGGCAAAATGCCTGACGGAGTCGCGCTAAATCCTGATGGTGGTGGAACGGATTACCGCCCGCCCAGTAAGCCAGACGAATATGCGGATAGGTTAAGCGGCGGCCATTGTAGTCGAACGGTTTGCCGGGATTGAGCAACATGTCTGAGATGCGCGCCACCGGGATCAGGCGATCGATGCCATTCTTGCCCTGCGGTAAAGCCGGGAAACTTACCAGGTTGTGATGCTTACCGTAATGACCCAACGCGCCCAGCGCATAGGTGTAACCGCCGCCCGGTAAACCCGGTTGGCCCAGCGCCGCGGCCAGTACCAGCCCAAGCCACACCGGTTGTTCGCCGTGCTCCGAACGTTGCAGCGCATGCGCAACGGTGACCAGCACACGCTTACCGGGTAAGTGACGGGCAAAATCAGCGATAAAGGCCGCGCTGACGCCGCAGATCTCTGCCGCCCAGGCGGCATCGCGTCGCGTGCCATCTTCTTCACCACGGATATAAGCGACCATTTCCGGCCAACCCACGGTATAGCGACTGAGGAAGGCTTCATCCGTTAGCTGTTCTTCAATCAATACGGATAAAACACCGAGTATAAAGGCAGCATCGGTGCCTGGACGCAAGGCCAGCCATTCTCCTTTGGCTTCCTCAGGGAGATCGCTTTTTAGCGGGCTAACCGAGATAAAACGTGTGCCGCGCTGGGCGGCCTGCTGCATAAAGCCGCGCTCGGTGTGCTCGCTTAATCCGCCGCTCGCCACCTGTGAGTTTTTTAACGCCAGACCGCCGAATGCGATGACGATTTCACTGTGCTGGGCAATCTCTTCCCAGCTTACGCCGCGTCGCGCTATCTCATTCATGTCGCCGACGATATGCGGCAGCAGCACCGAAGCAGAGCCGGAACTGTAGCTGTTCACCGAACGCACGTAGCCGCCCAGCGTGGTATTCAGGAAGCGGTGCACCTGGCTTTGTGCATGGTGAAAACGTCCGGCGCTCGACCAGCCATAAGAACCGCCAAAAATGCCTTCCGGGCCATGAGTGTCGCCCACACGCTTCAATTCACGCGAGACCAGTTCGTAAGCCTGTTCCCAGCTAACCGCAACGTATTCATCATTGCCACGGCGCTGATCCGGGCCGGGGCCCTCTTCCAGCCAGCCACGACGCACCATCGGGCGCGAGACGCGTGCCGGATGATTAAGCGCAGTGCGAAAGTTTTGCAGCAGCGGGCTGGGATCGGGATCGCCTTTAAAGGGTTCGATAGTGAGCTGGTCGCCCGATTGCTGGGCATGAAAAGCGCCCCAGTGGGCGCTGTGCATTACCGGTTTTTGCGTCATCACTGTTCCTGGCTGTCAAAAATGAAAAACGGTGCTTAGAGCACCGTTGCAATAAAGTTTCTTACGCGCCCGTTTTCCGGGTCGTCGAGGACTTGTTGAGTGGGTCCAGCTGCCACGATTTTGCCGTCTTCCATAAAGACAATGTTGTCGGCAACCTCGCGCGCGAAACCAATCTCGTGCGTCACAATCACCATGGTGATGCCGGAGTGCGCCAGTTGCTTAATCACTTGCAACACTTCGCCCACCAGTTCTGGATCCAGTGCCGATGTCGGCTCATCGAACAGCATCACACCCGGGTCCATCGCCAGCGCGCGCGCAATGGCCACACGCTGTTGCTGTCCGCCGGAAAGATTCTGCGGCCACTCCTCTTCGCGCCCTGCCAGCCCCACCTGCTTAAGCAGCGACAGCGCTTTGCTGGTCGCCTGTTGACGGTTCTGCTTTTTCACGCGCATCGGTGCATCAACGATGTTCTGTAACACCGTGCGATGCGGGAACAGGTTGAACTGCTGGAACACCATGCCAATTTGCGCACGCTGACGCGCAATCTCACTGCTGCTTAACTCATGCAGCGCCTGGCCTTTCTGCTTGTAGCCAATGATTTCGCCACCGATGCGAATGGTGCCACCATCCAGCTTTTCCAGATGGTTGATGCAGCGCAGCAAGGTGGATTTCCCCGAACCTGAAGGCCCGAGGATTACCGTGACTGAACCAGCGGGAATATCCAGATTCACTTCGTTCAAAATCGTGACGCCGGAAAAGCTTTTGGTGACTTTACGTAAGGCGATCGATTCAGCCATTGCTCACGCTCCTTTCAGGTTTCTGCGCGCTAAAGCCCGGCAATGATTTAAACAGGCTGCGTTTTTCACGGCGCGTGACGCCACGGCCAAAATAGCGTTCAACGTAGAACTGACCAATCGACAGCACCGAAGTCATCAACAGATACCACAGCGTCGCCACCAGCAGCAGCGGAATCACTTCATAAGTACGCTGATAAATGATCTGCGCAGAGAACAATACGTCCTGCAAGGAAATCACGGACACCACCGCCGTGGTTTTTAACTGACCAATAATTTCATTTCCCGCGGGCGGCATAATCGCGCGCATCGCCTGTGGCAACACGGTAT
Source organism: Pantoea sp. USMM079 (assembly GCF_037153115.1). Lineage (NCBI taxonomy): Bacteria > Pseudomonadati > Pseudomonadota > Gammaproteobacteria > Enterobacterales > Erwiniaceae > Pantoea > Pantoea sp. USMM079. Next base: position 241,918 of record NZ_JBBCKX010000002.1, on the reverse strand, counting down.
GACGGAAAATCTGCGCCGGGCGATAGCCCAGCGCACGCGCCGCTTCCAGTTGACCATTGCCCACGCTCTGGATACCGGCACGCACAATTTCTGCGGCATAGGCAGATTGATGCATCACCAGCGCGATCACTGCCGCACTGAATGGACTCACCAACGCATTAGACTGGGTACTCCACAGCTCGCCCAATCCGGGAATAGAGAGTGAAATCGTTGGATAGAGCGCGGCAATGTTGTACCACAGGAACAGCTGTACCAGCATCGGCACACCCCGGAAAAACCAGGTGTAGAACCAACTCACACCCACCAGCACGGGGTTGGATGAGAGGCGCATCAGCGCCAGCACCGTACCAAAAGCAAAGCCCAGCACCACCGAAATCGCCGTCAGTTGCAGCGTCATTAATACGCCCTGCAGGATCGATTCGCCGGTGAAGTTTTCCGCAATCACGCTCCATTCGAAGCGTGGATTGTTAATCATCGAGTGCGCCATTGCCACGACGCACAACAGCACCACCAGCGCACTCAGCCAGCGTCCGTAGTAACGTTTGCCGACAATTTTCAAATCATCGGTGTGGTCACGTACATCACTCATTGAAAGATTTCCTGGTTACGTTTGGATTCTTTAACCGCGCCAAAACCAATGCCCCAGTTGTCAAGGATCTTCTGGTAGCTACCATCTTTGATCAGCGAGTTAAGCGCCGCTTGCACCGCAGGCTCAAGCGCAGAATCTTTCGGGAAAGCCACAGAAACGGGCGCGTCATGCACGGTGATTTCGCCGCTCAGGGTGATAGGTTTAATCACCTTCGCCTGCCACAGCAGACCTTCGTACGGGCCGAGGAACATCGGTACGCGACCGCTGACGACAGCCTGAACACCGGCTGGACGATCCGGGAATACGGATACTTTGATCGGCTTTTTACCCGCTGCTTCACAGGCTTTGCTGGCTTCTTCCAGACGCGTCACCTGCGTAGTGCCTGAACCTGCGCCAACTTCCAGGCCGCACACGGCGTCCAGAGTTTTGAACGGTGCCACATTGGCATCTTTGCGCGAGATAATGCCCAACAGGCTGGCATCGTAATAGCTCACGAAATCGATAATTTTGGCGCGGGTCGCGGTGGCATTAATGTTCGAGAGCGCAACATCGTAACGACCGGTTTTCAGGCCGGGAATGATGTTGTCGAAACCGCCGGTGTCACGCCACTGGACCTGGATCCCTAAGCGTTCGCCCACGGCGTTCATCACGTCAATTTCACGTCCGGCCAGGGTTTTGTTGTCTTCTTTATAGAAGGTGGTCGGCGGCGTGTTGGGGTTGGTTCCTGCCACGATGTAGCCGCGCTTAACCACATCCGCCGGCAGCAGGCTTTTCAGTGCCGGGTCGGCCTTAACATGGAGTGAGCTGTCAGTCGGGACGGATTGATCGGCGGCAAACGCGGTGTGTGCACTCAATGCAAGTGCAAGCAAGGTGATACCTTTGGCGAGTTTCACTGGAACCTTCTCCTGATATATATAAATGTTTCCCTGTCGGGAAAAGGCGTTGAGGTAGCGATGTATTTTTCTTCTTTCTCACCTCACAGCGGAAAGAAATTGTCATCCTCAGAACGTCCCGCAGCCATTCTCAGTAAGATGTGCAGCGATCACAAATGCGAAAAACGGATATCTATTGCCAGATTTCGGGAATAGAACTCGGCGCCCGTGGTGACGGGGATGACCGCGCCAGCGATGGCGCGGTTTGAAGTGAGGTATTCAGATTTAGTCAGGTATTCAACAGCCTGCTTTTACCATGGCTTATGAACGTTTTCTTCTTAACAAGACTTTATCGTTCTAAACGTTTGCGTATAGGCTCGAACTCTTTTGTCGCATGACGCGGTATGAGGTCGGGTAAATTTTGCTCCGCAGCCTGCCAGTATTGCCACGGTACTTTCTTGTCGCCCAATTCGTAATCCATCCCATCCCAGCTGTCTTCCCGGAAGCTGTAAAACGCCCAGTGCGACTGCTGCTGATCCAGCACCTTTAACACATCCTCCAGATATTGCGTGCACCCTGGTAAGGTGCGGACACAACCGAACTCACCGACCACCATTTGATGGCGAGCCACACCGTGCGATTTCGCCCACTCAAACGGTAGCGCTAAATATTCTGCTACGCGTTGTGCATCCCACTGTTGCTGCAATCCCGCAAACGGGACTTTACCCGGGTAAGGCCAGGGCGCTTTACGTTTGGCATTCGGTGCACTGGTGGCGGAATAAGGCTCATACATGTGCACGCTATATAACACCCGTTTATCTTCGAGCGGCTGTGGCCAATACGTGAAGGCATCGGCGGCAGCGTACCAGCCACTGTCGACCATCACCGGCGTCTGCTGATCGACTTCGCGAATCGCCGCAATCACGGTGCGGTAAAACTCCGGTAAATCCCGCGCGGTACCCTTGTGCTGCAGATACCAGCTTTTCATGGTTGCGGCAGACGCATGTTCGTCCAGACCGCCCATTTTCTCCGGTGCGGGTTCATTAATGATGTTGTATGCCGCTACTGCAGGGTGGTCTTGCAATGCAGCCGCAAGGTCACGCCAATAACGGGCACTTTGCTGCCAGAAAGCGTTGTCTTGCCACAGCCGGTCGTCGAACTGTCCGCCGTTATTTTGTGACCAGCGCATGCTGGGTAAGGAAAGCGGCGTAATCACCACTTTCAACCCTGCTGCCTCAGCGTTATCCAGCACATTTCTCAAAGTGGCGACATCTTCCGCCACTAATCCCTGGTAGCGATCCGCACTGCCCAGCAGAAAATCACGCTGTTTGGTGGGCCATTTATCCCAGGAGAGCCGCACCCAAGAGGCACCGTAAGTGTGGAGAGCATTGAAATAAGCAGTATTGGGTGGAATGCGATTAAAACTGTTGCCGCCATGTTGAGGTTGCAGCCAGAAATCCATCTTATCGGCGGCTCTGGCAACAGGAATAGTGAACGAAATCAGTAGCAGGAATGTAAAGGTTTGTATGATCTGGCGCACACTTTCTCCTTGATTTATGAGAGTCCCAGGCACCCTTTTTGGTGCAGGCTCGAAGCTAAACGGATTCCCATGTAGTTACTGTGCGTTATCACTGATTTTAGTCTACTGATTTGCAAGGAATTGATGACAGTTTGATGAACGCTTTTCCTCCGCAACGTTTTTTAAGCACAAACGTCACTCTGGCTTTACGTTTCTTCACGTTTCCCCCGCATTTAGCACCAATCATGGAGAAAAAAAGGAGACGCCGGTTTGTCGCATATACAATGAGAAACATTCTCATTATCATGCGCACTTGCTTACATATGTTAATACTTCAGGGAGAAGATTTAAGTGAATGTAACTTTGTATGTCAGGAAGCGCCCTCTTGCACTGATTGTGGCAGCCTTGCTCACCTCACCTGCTTATGCCGCAGAACCCACGGAAAAACTGGCTGACGATGAATCAATGATCGTCACTGCAGAACAGGGTCTGAAACAACAGCCTGGCGTTTCCACTATTACCGCTGAGGACATTGAGAAAAGCCCACCGGTTAACGACCTCTCCGATATCATCCGCAAAATGCCGGGCGTCAACCTGACCGGTAACGGGGCCAGCGGTAGTCGTGGCAACAACCGCCAGATTGATATTCGCGGCATGGGCCCGGAAAACACCTTAATCCTGATCGATGGCGTGCCAGTGAGTTCGCGTAACTCCGTGCGTTACAGCTGGCGTGGCGAACGTGACTCGCGTGGTGATACCAACTGGGTGCCCGCGGAGATGGTAGAACGTATTGAAGTGATTCGCGGCCCAGCCGCCGCGCGTTACGGTTCCGGTGCGGCTGGCGGCGTGGTGAACATCATCACTAAACGCCCGACCAATGACTGGCATGGATCACTGTCACTGTTCACCAATCAGCCCGAAAACAGTAAAGAGGGTGACACGCGTCGCGCCAACTTCAATTTGAGTGGCCCACTGGCTGGCGATGCGTTAACCATGCGTCTGTATGGCAATATCAACCGCACCGATGCGGATGCTTATGATATCAATACCGCTCAAAACGGCTCTTATGCTGCGGGACGGGAAGGGGTACGTAATAAAGATATTAACGGTGTACTGTCATGGAAAATCACCCCTACTCAGATCGTTGATTTCTCTTACGGATATAGCCGTCAGGGCAATATCTATGCGGGCGACACGCAGAACAGCAATGGAAATAGCAGTGCAGGTGGTTTAGTTGAATCTCTGTACGGCAGTGAAACAAACCGCTTATATCGTCAGAGCTATGGCGTCACTCATAACGGTATCTGGGATTGGGGCACATCCAAACTTAATTTCAACTACGAGAAGACCAATAACACTCGCTTGAAAGAAGGCACTGCCGGAAGTGTTGAAGGGATGATCAACAGTGATGTTTATTCGACCAGTCGTCTGGAAAGTTATCGTGCTGGCGGAGAAATAAACTTCCCACTGGAAATATTGGTGGACCAAACCGTGACGTTGGGAGCGGAATGGAACCGCGATGAGCTCAATGACCCTGCGTCAATGCAATCTGCAAGTACAAACCTTTACTTGCCAGGTAGTTCAGGCGATCCGTCTCAGCGCAGCAGTACTAACTCCGCCACGATAAGTTCTCTTTATTTTGAAGATAATATTGCCGCCACTGACAGCACTGAAATTATTCCGGGTTTACGCTTTGATTATCATGATGCTTTTGGCGCTAACTGGAGTCCAAGCCTGAATATTTCGCAAGGATTGGGCGACTATTTTACGCTCAAAGCGGGTATTGCGAGGGCATTCAAGGCGCCTAACTTATATCAATCAACTCCCGGCTACCTGCTATCAACACGTGGCAATGGCTGCCCAATTGGCCTATCCCAATGTTATTTATTAGGGAATGACAATCTCGATCCTGAAGTGAGCGTCAATAAAGAAGTGGGACTAGAGTTTAACCACGCGGGTTATGTCGCGGGTATCACCTACTTCCGTAACGATTACAAAAACAAAATTGTATCCGGTACTGATGTTGTCTACACCAATGGTACTTACAACGTGCTTCAGTGGGAAAATGGAGGCAAAGCCATTGTAGAGGGGCTGGAAGGGAACCTGACTATTCCATTGATTGCGGACACACTTGAGTGGCGGTCTAATGCGACTTACATGTTCCGTTCAGAAAGTAAGAAGACCGGAAATCCTCTATCGGTCATTCCTGAATTTACTATCAACTCACAATTAGAGTGGCAAGCAACTGATAGCCTTAGCGCCAATATCAACTGGACGCAGTATGGTCGCCAAAAACCGCGCCAAAATGCAGAAACAGTTATTGAGGGAAGACCAGGAGGTCTTTCACAACGTGAAATCAAGCCATATTCCATTGTCGGCTTGAACCTCAATTACGACATCACTAAAAATTTGCGTGCTAATGCGGGTATTAACAACCTGTTTGATAAGCGCATTTACCGTGAAGATGAAGGTGCTTCAACTTACAACGAACCGGGCCGCGCCTATTACGCTGGCGTCACCCTGTCGTTCTAAGTCCTGATGGGTGGCCTTCTCAAGGCCGCCCCTATTCTCTTTAATTTCTATCTCCCTGTTAACCCATTAATTTCCATCCAAAATCACATCAATATTTTTTTGACGTTTAGCCTGCAAATTTTGATGGTTTTACGTCAAATAACCGCTCGCCGCTGCACATCGCATCCGCTAATTTCATCGCTATCTCCCCTACAGGATATAACCGATGATCAAAGAAGCGTTTTATCGCACAGGTCACCCCGCACCTCAACTCGGCGTCAGCCCACTCTCCTGGGTCAATGAAGTGCTGCAATACCTCGGCGCAGGGACCTCGGCCGAACACTGTTTGAAAGAAGCGAAACAGGCCGGATTTCAGGGCGTCGAGCTAAGTCGCATATTCCCGCGCGAACCCGGGGCATTGAAGCAGCTGTTGGCACAACATCAACTGCAGCTGGTGTCAGGCTGGCATGACGGATTTCTCACCGAACGCAGCGTTGAGCAGGAGCTGGATGCGGTGCACAACCATGCCACCCTGCTGCAGGAAAATGGCGCCAACGTGATGGTGTACGGCGAATGCGGCTGGATGGCTGACAACGCGCTGGATGTGCCACTGAGCACCCGACGTTTGTTGCTGGAGAGTCAGGTCGCCGACTATGCCGATCGCCTTTCCCGCTTTGCCGAAGCCCTGTTTGATCGGTACGGTTTACGCCTCGCCTATCACCACCATCTCATGATGGTGGCCGAAACGCTGCCGGAAATTCGTGCGCTGTTAAATGCCTGTTCGCCCGCCGTTGGCCTGTTACTGGATACCGGTCACGCCACCGCTGCCGGATTCTCCTATACGCAACTTATTGAGGAATTCGCCGACCGCATTTGCCACATCCATCTAAAAGATGTGCGGTTGGATCGCCTGCAACAAGTACGGGCCAGCGGTATGACCTTCAACGAAGCCGTGCTCGCAGGGATGTTTACCGTGCCAGGCGACGGCGGTATTGATTATCGGCCGCTGGCAGAGTTTATCGCTCGCAGCGGTTATCAGGGCTGGATGGTGGTGGAAGCCGAGCAGGATCCGGCGAAAGCGCCCCCATTGGAGACCGTGACTCGCGCACAACGTTTTGTTGCCCAACACATTTTACCTGCAAACGCTTAAGGAGCCGCTGATGGCTGGAAAAACACTGAATGTTGGCCTGATCGGTTCAGGCTTTATGGGCCAGGCACATGCCGATGCATGGCGCCGCGCGGGTTTACTGTATCGTAACCTGGCGCTGCAACCCGTTCTGCATACGCTGGCAGATGTCACGCCCGCACTGGCCGAAGAAGCGGCTCGACGCTACGGTTTTCAACACAGCACGGCGGACTGGCAGTCGCTGGTGAACAACCCTGAAATCGATATTGTTGATATCACCACGCCTAATAGCATGCACTTCGACATGGCGCTGGCCGCGATTCGTGCAGGTAAACACGTCTACTGCGAAAAGCCGCTCACCGTTTCGTTGCAGGAAGCACAAACCCTGACCCAGGAAGCTGAGCGAGCAGGTGTGAAAACCATCATGGCGTTCAATAACATCAAAACGCCGGCAGCGCAGTTGGCGAAGCAGATGATCGATCGCGGTGACATCGGCACACCGACACGCTTCCGTGGCTGGTTCGATCAGGGATTTTTCAACGATCCCGAGCTGCCATGGAGTTGGCGTTGCTCGCGCGAACAGGCCGGGTCTGGCTCACTCGGTGACTTAGGCTCACACGTGGTGAGCGTGGCGCAATATTTGATGGGGCCGATCAAGAGCGTGATCGGTCAGGAACAGCTGTTTATTGACACGCGCCCTGCGGCGGGTGGTGGCTCAGGGTATGGCGCACAAGCGGATAAGCAGGCGGCGCGTTTGAAAGTGGAAAACGACGATCAGTTCCAGGCGCTCGTCACTTTCGAGAACCGCGCCGGTGGCGTGATTGAATCTTCACGCATCTCCGCAGGAAAAGTGTTCGGCATTGCCTGGGAAATCTCGGGCACCGAAGGCACCATCATCATGGACGGTGAGCGCTTTAACGAACTGAAGATTGCACGTTATGGCGATGCGAAACACGATCGCGGCTTTAAAACCATTTATGCCGGTTCTCAGGTCGAGCAGTTTGGTGGCTTCTTTGGCTTCGATTTCGCAGGCGGTGGCTTGGGATACTTCGATGTGAAAGTGATCGAAATTTACGACCTGATTAAAGGCCTCAGCAGCGAAGCCGGTTGTTTCCCGGATTTCCGCTTTGGCCTGGAGAATCAGCAAATCATTGAAGCGATGGTGCGCTCATCTGCCAGTGGTCAACGTGTGGAGATCGCCAGTCTGCGCAACTAACTAAAAAACTCGTGCAGTGCTTCAGCCAGCGCCTGCGGTTGCTCATCCGGGATGAAGTGACCGCAGTGCGCGATTTTGATGCCTGAAACCTCAGCCGCAAACTCCTGAAGCGGAATCGCCATATCGGGGATCGAACCCTGATCGGCACTGATCGCCAGCAACGGCACCGTCAGTTTGCCGTTATCATGCAGCCATGCACGGTTTTGTTCCGCCGAGACGCTCACTTCGCGATAGGCCGCCATGCCTGCGCGCAATGCCCCGTTCTGTTGCAACAAGCGCACATATTCCGCCATATCTTCCGCGTCAAAAACCATTGGGCTGACGGCTTTGCGTTTCAGGAACCAATCCAGATAGATCTCTTCGCGCCCGGCAATTAAGGCTTCAGGCAGATCCGGCAGCAGATGGAAGGCAAAATGCCAGGTTTTCCAGGCCTTATCGGGCGTGGCAGGCAGCGCATCCGGCAAGGTCACGCCCGGAATGCCGGCATCAAGCAGTGCCAGTTTTTTTATCTGATTGGCATAACGCCGGGCAAACGGCCAGGCCACCCACGCACCAACATCATGCGCCGCAAGATAGTAGTGATGGATGTTCAGTTGCAGCAGCAGGCCCTGTACTTTTTCTGCCAGAGAAGTGGTGTCATAGCCGCTGTAAGGCTTATCGGAATCGCCCTGACCGGGGAGATCGGGCGCGATAATGAAGTAACGATCGCCAAGCAGAGCCATTACCTTGCGCCACGCAAACCAGCTTTGTGGGAACCCGGCTAACAGCACCAGGGTTTCACCTTGTGGGTTGCCGCCGCTAACGTAGTGGATGCGAACACCGTCTACGGTGGCGTAATGATGGGAAAAATCAGGCAGGTTGGTGACAGGTTGTGACCAGCGCGATGTTATTTTTAATTCTGAGGCATTCATCCGTTACTCCTACAATTGGAAATGGTTACTTCCTAATTGGTCAAATTTTTGGTCGGATAGGTCGAAAACATAATCGTTCCTGGTTGGCATGGTTGGCCGTGTTCTCATATCAAGATTTGAGTTTGTGGTAGGGGAAATACCATTTAGGAAATGATCGATTCCCAAATGGTACAGGATGGTAGGAAGAATTGACAAGCGGTGTGAGTGAAATTGCTGATTAGGGTGCAACACGGTATTGCACAAAATCCGTCTTCGTCGCGACCTGATCATACAGTGCCCGGGCACGGTAATTATTCTCGCGCGTCATCCAATACACTTTCGAGCAGTTCAACGCCTCAGCGGCAGCATTCACCGCTGCGATTAACGCGCGACCCGTGCCTTGTTTACGCCCGTCTGGGCTGACGAACAGATCCTGCAGGTAACAATAGTCACCCAGGGTCCAGGTGCTGCGATGGCAAATAAAATGCACCAGCCCAGTCAATTTTCCCTGCTCCTCCGCCACCAGACAATGCATCGGTTCGCCTTCCGCAACCAATCGTTGAAATGTCGTATTGGTGACTTCTTCCGTGACCTCACTGACATAGAAGTCGAGATAGCCCAACCACAGCGATTTCCACTGTGCGTAATCCTCTGCAGTGAGTTTTCTAATGACCTGTTCCATTTCTTTCTCTCCATTGTTGGCGTGTGATGGTGAACATCAAACTGGCGGGCGGATCTTGCGGATTAAACACCCTTTCGAGGAAAGTCATCCCGACCTTTTCCAGTACGCGGCGTGATGCGGTGTGGTTTACTCTCACCACACCGACAATTTCTTTCAGTTTTAGATCTTCAAAACCGTGGCGGATAGCGCGATGCGCGAGTTCTGTCGCATAGCCTTTTCCCCAGGCATCCGGTTCAAAACGGTAACCCAGATTGTTGGTTCTGCGCCCGTTGAATTCGCTGACGAATACGCCACCGAAACCAATCACGTGTTGAGGATCGCTTTTCTCCATAATGACCCAGTCATCGAAACCATGAATAGCGCGGTCTTTGATTCTGCGTAATAACACTTCTCGCGCATGATCAAGGCTTGGATAAGGCCCGCGTGGGTTAAATTGATGTGTTCGTGCATCGCCATAGATGCGAAAAAGCGCCTGCAAATCCGTGCGCTCAATCGGCCGATACAGCAGCCTTTCAGACTCCCAATGCATTCATTTCCTCGCCGTTTTTTGTTATCCAGCGAAGTAACATAGCACCGCGACATCGCTTTGAGTGTTAAGAATTTTTGCTATGATGTCAGCCCATCTTTCTAATGATTGAATCTGAACCATGCGAACATCGGACTCGTTGCGACTTTTGCTGCTGGCGGCTATCTGGGGAGCCAGTTTTCTTTTTATGCGTATTGCCGTTCCCGCGCTGGGTGCGATAAATACGGCTTTTTTGCGCGTGTTATGTGGCGCATTGGGTTTAATCATCGTGATGGCAGTACTGCGCATTCCGCGTCGCTTCGAAGGCAAACTGGGTTGGGCAATGTTGCTGGGTGTGATTAACTCAGGATTACCTTTCCTGATGTATTGCCTTGCCGCTCGCGTGCTGCCCGCAGGCTACTCCGCAATACTCAACGCTACTGCGCCGTTAATGGGTGTCGTGATTGGTGCGGCGTTCTTCAATGAACAACTGACCGTGAGTAAAGTGCTGGGTATGGTGGCCGGTGTTGTCGGCATTATGTTAATCAGCACCACTGGCGAAGGGGTGCTCTCGCACGCATTGATACTTGGCATTGCGGCTTGTCTGGTCGCCACCACCTGTTACGGTTTTGCCGGCTTTCTGGCCAAGCGCTGGATCGGTTCGCGCGGCGGGCTTGATGCCACGAAAGTGGCGTTCGGTAGCCAGTTGGGCGCCTCGCTTTTCCTGCTGCCTTTCTTTGCCTTCAGCGCCCCGCAAACGCCGGCGGCGAACTGGCAAATACCTGAAGTCTGGGCCTGTATTTTGGCCGTCGGCTTTATTTGTACTGCGCTGGCCTACATCATCTATTTCCGTTTGCTGGCCGATATTGGCCCCCTGCGCACCCTCACCGTCACCTTCCTGATTCCGCCTTTTGGCATCCTGTGGGGCTGGTTAGTGCTGGACGAGCAAATCAATCAGGGCTTTATAAGCGGTGCATTGCTGATTGTGCTGGCGGTATGGCTTGTCACGCGCAGCGGAATGGTCAAACCCGCCGCGCCGAGTACCTCTGACAATTAATAACGCTATTTCTTACCGGTGGGTTTCAGTGAACGATTGAGATCCTGAATGCGTTTCATGGTTTTTACCGTGCGCGATGAAGTCGCTGAAGCCACCGACAAAATCAACATCTCCATACACACCAGCACGGTGCCATGCAGAGGCATACGACCATTCTCCCCACCGCGCGGCACATTGATAACCACATCCGCTTCTTTGGCAAAGGCAGAATCTAAGGCATTGGTCAGCAAAATCACCGGCATCCCCAGCCGCTTCGCCTCTTTCAGGGTAGTCAGCCCTTCTTTATGGGCAGATTTCTGCGCCATCATAATCAGCACATCACCACGCTGTAAGGTGATCAACTGTTCAGCGAGGGCAATACCCGAACGATTGAGCGTGACGGCAGGAATGCCAATGCGCGTGAACAGCCGAGCACTGTAATCCGCCAGAATCCCTGAAGCATTAATGCCAAACAGCGCTACCTGTCGCGCGTCGATCAACATCGCGACAGCCTGCGCCACCGCTTGCCGATTGTGAGGTTCCGAGAGGGCATCGCAGGCGCGTTTATGGCCACCCAGTACGAAATCGATCCCCGAATTAATGTCACACGACAGCTCGCTGACGGTGGCGCTCATCTTCTCTTCTGAATTCATCGCCGGGCCAAACCAGGCTTTCAGCGTGGTTTTCAAATCACCCAAACCGGCAAATCCCAATGCCTGAACGGCACGCACCACGGTGGCATCTGAGGTATGAGTCGCATCCGCTATTTCCATGGCGGTGGCATCTAATATTGCCTCACGATTATCGTGGATATATCGCGCGACGGATTGAAGGCTGAGCGATAATGACGGAGCGCGTGCGCGATAGCGTTCACCTAATACATCAACCCGATTTTTAATTTTATTTATGGCCATCTTTTACCTGTTTATCATCAGGGCGTGATTTCGTCCCCCATTTAGGCACGGCATTGTAGTGATATTTCTTGTTTAATCCAGCACCCTGATCGCTATCGCTCCTTTGGGGTGGAACGTTTGATTACAGCAAGATATCTATTTATCTAACTGTTTTTGTTGTATTTATAACAATTAAATCTCAAATGGAAATGGCGTTAATGGACTCTCTTCCTGCTGTAGTATCCACGCCATTATTTCCGTTTACTACTACATTCTTTCATGCTTGAATGATTCTCAATAACATCACGCCATCTCAGTTTAGGGCACATGATCCACAGAGAATGCTTATTTCATGCACTTTTTTCTGCTGAAAATAATTTAATCCTAGCTTCGTTTCATGGACGAGATTAATTCCGTACCAACACCAGGTTTATTTAAATGAATAACAACAAAACTTTCGCTTTTAAACCCACATGCCATCCGGCCATTGTCGCCGCCATATACGGTGTCAGCGTTTTCACTGCAGCTGGCAGTCTGGCAGCGGAGAGCAGTAATACCCTGACGGTGTCCGCGCAGGAAAGTCGCTCGCAAGGCTATAACGCCACCAGCAGTTCCGTCGCCAGCAAAACGCTCACGCCGCGTCTGAACGAAGCGCAATCGGTGAGTGTGGTGACCCAACAACAGCTTGAAGACTATCAGGCCGCCACTCTCGCTGATGCGATGCGCTTTGTCAGTGGTGTCACAGAGGGCAATACCCTGGCAGGCACCGAAGATGGTTTTGTACGTCGCGGATTTGGCAGCAACTCTGATGGGTCAATCTATCGTGATGGCATTCGCAGCAGCCAGGGGCTGAACTTCGATGCCACCACCGAACGCGTCGAAGTGCTAAAAGGCTCGGCATCCCTGCTCTATGGCATTCAAAATCCGGGCGGTGTGATTAACGTGGTGAGCAAAAAACCGCAATATGACTGGCACACCAAAGTCAGCGGCCGTTCCTCCAGCGAAGGTGGTGGCGCTGGCACCGTCGATATCACCGGCCCGCTGGGCAACGGCTTTGCTTTCCGTTTGATCGCCGAAAAGCAGAATCAGGATTACTGGCGCAACTTTGGCAGCGACAAACATACGCTGATCGCGCCTTCGTTGCAGTGGTACGGTGAAAAAGCCAGCTTCCTCGTGAGCTATGAAGATTATCAATACGATATTCCCTACGATCGTGGCACCGCCTTTATCAATGGCAAGCCGCTGGATATCGGCTACAAAGATCGTCTCGACGACAAGGCGAATCATGCCTGGGGTCACAACAAAACCCTTAATGCGCACTATGACTGGCAGTTCAATGATGACTGGAGCACGCGCGTCACTTTTGGCTGGAATCAGCGTCAATATGACAATAATGAAGTGCGCGTCACCGCCATTAACCCCACCACCGGCGTCGTGACGCGTCGTGCCGATGCTAACCGTGGCTTTAACCACAAAACGAAATACGTTTCATGGGATCTGCTCGGTTCACAACAGCTGTTGGGCATGACCCACGATGTGGTGATTGGGACAGATTATGAGATGAACCAGACTTATCGCGCGCATCAGTATCAAGGAAAATCCAATACCGGGTTTAATTTTACCGATCCGCAATACGATATCCTGTCACCGGTGACCAATAGCACCACGGAAAACACCGCCAACGCCAATAACCTGAACCGCATTCATAGCCGTTCGGTTTACGCCAAAGACAGTATTTCACTGACGGAACAGTGGATTGCGGTACTTGGCGGTCGCTATCAGCATTACGAGCAGCGCGCGTCCAAAGGCTTCGATCCAGTGGTGGAAACACTGAACAGCGAAGGCAATAAATTCCTGCCTCAGGCAGGCCTGATCTATAAAATCACCCCTGATGTCTCGCTTTATACCAGCGTCAGCAAATCCTTTACCCCCTCTACCGATGTGGACGATGACGGCAACGTTGGTAAACCGGAACAGGGCACCACCTGGGAAGTCGGCAGTAAATGGCAGATCTCACCAAAGCTGTTCGCCAGCGTCGCGCTGTACCGCATTGATGAGCGTGACATGTCGCTCAGTATTAACGGTTCCACGCGCGCGATTGATAAAGCGCGTTCCAGCGGCGCAGAGTTTGAGCTAAACGGCGAAGTATTGCCGGGTTGGGATCTCAGCGCTAACTACAGCTACGATAAGGCTGAGATTGTTGATGATGGCGTAAATTCTGCTAACAATGGCAATCGGCTGCAAAATGCACCGCGTCATTCGGGCGCGCTCTATCTCAGCCACAACCTCAGTATCAACGGCATTCCCGGTGATTTCCGCGTCGGGGGCGGCGCACGCTATGTCGGCTCGCGAGCGGGCGATCCTGAAAATAGCTTCACGATGCCGGATTACGTGGTGGCGGACAGCTTTATCGCCTGGAACAATCAGCTGTTTGGTGAAAAGACACAACTTAAGCTGAATCTGAACAACCTGTTCAACAAGCACTATTACACCTCCAGCGGCGGCAATTTGCGCGTGCGTGAAGGAGAAACCCGTAACCTGATGGTCGAGGCCAGCGTTGAGTTCTGATTCTGTGGTTAAAGCGGGCGCCCGGCGCGCCCCTTCCCTTTGGGGGCCAATGCTGATTGTTCTGGCCTGCTTCTTACTGGTGCTGAGTAGCGCCGCGCTGGCAAAAACCGTCACGGATATTGACGGTAATCAGGTGGATATCCCTGACCATCCACAGCGCATTGTGCTGGGCGAAAGTCGCATGCTCTACACGCTGGCGTTGCTGGAACCGGGCAATCCTTTTCAGCATATCGTTGCCTGGCCTCAGGATTTGAAAAAGTACGATAGCCAGACGTGGAACAGTTTTGCGCGCCAGTTCCCTCAAATGTTAAAAATCCCTTCCCTCGGTTCCGGCGGCCCGAATGCCATCAATCCTGAGCAGATCCTGGCGCTCAAACCGGATGTGGTGATCCTGCCGAGCCTGGCGCGCTACGATGATGCCGATCTGCGCCTGGTGAGTATGCTGAAAGCCGCCCATATTCCGGTGGTGAAAATCGATCTGCGCGTGCATCTTCTGAAGAATACCCGTCGCAGCGTGGATATTTTTGGCGAGGTGCTGAATCAGCAGGCTCGTGCGCAGGCGTTTAACCGTTTTTATGACGCACATATGCAGGTGATTCGTGATCGGCTGGCCAGTTATCACGGCGCGAAGCCTTCAGTGTTGTTGCAGCTGCATCTTGGTCGTCGCAATGAATGTTGCGTCACCGCCATCAACGGCAGCCTGGGCGAACTGTTAAATGCGGCGGGCGGCGACAATATCGCGGCTAAAACGCAGCACGGCGTGTTTGGTCGCTTGAGTGAAGAAATGGTGATCGCGGCGCAGCCGGATTATTATTTCGCCACCGGATTTGGCGATAACGAGGCGCAGGGTTTGCTGAAGCTGGGGCCAGAAGTGGCACTGCCAGCGGTGCAAAGCAGCTTCGCCCAACTGACCGCGCAGCAAAACGGATTGCGTGAATTAGCCGCGCTACGTAACGGCCACTCCGCCGTCATCTGGATGAATTTTTACCTCAGCCCATGGCACATCGCGGCAACGGAATTTATGGCAAAAACGCTTTATCCTCAGCTGTTCGCGGATGTCGAACCCGAGCAAACGTTAAAGCAAATCTTCCATGATTTCCTGCCCATACCTTACAGCGGGACCTATTTCACTCAAATCCCTGCGAGTTAATCGGCCTTATTGATAATCGAAGCGTTAAATACGCTTCGATTATATTAATTATTAACCTTCATAATTCATTTGCTTAAAAAATAAGATACGAAAAAAATACTCGATAATCCACTTATACGCTGCCGCCGCGCTTGTTAATATTCACAGTGGCACTAACCTTAATTCTGCAGTCTGGACATAACGTGTGACGCTATCCACGATTATGTAATCGCAATGCATGAATGAGGGCATTTTATGGCCGAGCATAGAGGCGGTTCCGGTAACTTCGCAGATGATAAACAAAAGGCATCTGAAGCGGGTAAAAAAGGTGGGCAAAGCAGCGGCGGCGGTAGTTTTAAAGACAACCCCGAGAAAGCCTCCGAAGCCGGGAAAAAAGGCGGAAAAAGCAGTAACAAAGGCTCTTAAGCCGCATCGGGCGCGCTAGTCGCCTCAACGACAAGGATGCCAATACGTTCTACTGGCAATTGAATAAGTGCAATGACGATATATGACTGACGTCTTGCGCTTATTCTGCTCCCCCTCTCATTCCAGTCACGTCTTTTATTTCCATCGCCGCAGCCATAATAACGCCTCGCTTAAGCTGAAAAATTTCAATTGGTCATTTTTTGACGTGACATATATCACATTTATGCCAGGCTTAATTTATCACTAGCGAAGAACATGGAGATTAAGATGAGTTCATTGACTAATAAAACGCTGCTCACCCATCAATATCCGACACCTCCCTTTAAAAAACAATTACAGGATTTTCCTGGGCTGGCGGCAAAAATGGAACCGCGCCCGGATCATGGTGAAACCAGCTATCGTGGCACTGGTCGTTTAACCGGTCGTAAAGCGCTGATTACCGGCGGCGATTCCGGGATTGGTCGTGCGGTGGCGATTGCTTACGCGCGTGAGGGTGCCGACGTGGCGATTAATTACCTGCCCGATGAAGAACAGGATGCGGCAGAGGTGATTAAACTGATTGAAGCGGAAGGTCGTAAGGCGATTGCCATACCGGGAGATATTCGCTCCGAAGCCTTTTGCCAGCAGCTGGTAAAGGAAGCGGCGACGAAACTCGATGGTCTGGATATTTTGGTCAACAACGCCGGCCGTCAGCAGTTCAATGAATCGATTCGTACCCTTACGACAGAAGATTTTGATGCGACCTTTAAGACTAACGTGTATGCCATGTTTTGGATAACGAAGGCAGCGCTGGAGTACCTACCGGCGGGTTCATCGATCATTAACACGTCGTCAGTGCAGGCCTACGATCCCAGCGCCATCCTGCTGGATTATGCCCAGACCAAAGCATCGATTGCGGCCTTTACTAAAGCTTTAGCCAAACAGTTGGGTAAAGACCAAATCCGCGTCAACGCCGTGGCACCCGGCCCTTACTGGACTGCATTGCAGGTGTGTGGCGGACAGCCGCAGGAGAAAGTGGAGCAATTTGGCGCTTCCGCGCCACTGGGTCGCCCCGGTCAGCCTGCTGAAATCGCGCCGCTGTATGTGACGTTTGCGGAAACCACCAATAGCTTCACGTCGGGACAGGTTTGGTGTTCTGATGGCGGCACCGGCACGGTTTAACCACGATAAAGGGCGCATCCATTTTGATGCGCCCTGTTCGATCTTACCCCGATGTTTTCAGGCGCGGTGCGCGAAACACCAGCATGATGCCGAGCAGAATAGCCAGCATTCCCATCATCCCCGACCACGGCAGCACATTACCTATCAACAGGTAATCCAGTACTGCCGTTATCACCGGAACCAGATAAAACAAACTGGTGACGTTAACGATGCTTCCCGCACTCAGCAGCCGATACAGCAGCAGCTGCGCCACCACCGAGATCATCACCCCAAGAAACAGCACGGAAATCCAGAAGTGCAACGTAAAGTCGATATGGAAGGCTTTAACCGGAAGCAGTAGAGCACACAGCGCCAGGCTCACCGCGTATTGCAGCGGCAGTACCTGCGCGGGATGCTGGGACACCTTTTTCTGCATGATGGCACCAAACGTCATACACAGCAGTGCGCCGAGAGCGAAGACAATGCCGCTCAACGGCAACTGCGATGCCGCCAGACTGCGCCACACCAGCAGTATCAATCCTGCTAAGGCGATCACCAATCCAAGTAATCGCGTGCCCTGCATGCGCCTTTCCACGATGCAGAGGGTCAGGATCGGTTGTATGCCCATGATGGTGGCGATTAAACCTGGCGTCACCCCCTCGGCCATCGCCTGGAAGTAACACACCGAATAGGCACCAATCAAAATCAGACCGGTAAACATCACCGTTTTTCTGCTGCCCGCATCGGGTAACCAGCGACGCCGAAATAGGCCCACCAGCAATAATGCAACCAGCGCCACACCGAAGCGCACAATCAATAGCGCGATGGGTGAGGCATTGTCCAAACCAAGGCGTGAGAAGATGGCCGCACTGCCCCACAGCAGCACGAAGCCCGACGTCGCCGCTTGCGACGTCAAAGACGAAGAACGCATGAAAATGCTCCTAAAACAAACGTTGGAAATTTAAGCGTGAAGACTTCCGGTTCTTAGCGAACCACAACGCGTGCAGGAGGCGGTGGCGGACAGCAGATCGCATACAGGCCATGTTCGTATGACGGGGAAGATGCAGCTGAATGTGTCATTTACGCAGGCCTGTAGTCAAAATAGGGAGTTCAGAAACAAAAAAGTTAACAGATCGCCTCTGGCTTGTCATCCATTGAGTCGCGCAGGAAATACCTCACGCAACCATTCGATAAACACGCGTAGACGCTGGGTCAGATGGCGATTTTGCGGATAAACCACGTGAAACGGATAGCTGGCGGGCCGCCAATCCTTCAGTATTTCGACCAGCGCGCCTGACGCTAAATCTGCGGCCGCTGCGTAACGGAATGTCTGGATGATACCTAATCCCGCCACGGCCGCCGCCAGATGAGCATTGCTCTCATTAATCCCAATGCGATGCTCGATTTTCATTTCCTGTTTCTCATTACCCTGCAGAAAGCGCAGCGGGAAGGCGCGCCCGCTTTGCGGAGATAAATAGCTAATCCAGCGATGGCCATTTTTAAGCTCTTGCGGATAGGCTGGCACGCCGTAAGTTCTGAGATAAGCGGGTGCCGCGCAGGTGATCATCTCAGCATCACCAAGATGACGCGCCACCAGCGATGAATCACCCAGTGGACCGCCACGAATCACGCAATCGACATTGTCGCTAATCAGATCCACAGCCCGGTCTGATACGCCGAGATCGAGGCGAATCTCAGGAAATCGCGCAACGAAATCAGGTAGCAGTGGGATGAGAACCTCACGCGCCGTTGAGCCGCCAATATCAATGCGCAGATACCCGCGCGGCGTTCCGTTTACCACGTTAAATGCGCCATCAATATCTTCCAGGTCACGCACGATACGCAGTGCTTTATCGTAATAATCTCGTCCTTCAGGCGTGACGGTGACGCGTCGCGTGGTGCGCTGTAACAGGCGTACACCCAGATGCCCTTCTAACTCCTGCACCAGTTTGCTCAACGTGGCATTCGGCATATCCAGTGAATCGGCCGCACGGGTGAAGTTCCCCGCTTCCACCACGCGCGCAAATGCCTTTATCGCCAACAGCTGGTCCATTTTATTATCCATGTACAGGAATAGTGATTTCGATTTTACACCATTAATCACCAAACCGCGCAGGGTTACATTGCCTCCCATGCACTGCAACGCAGTCATCACACACTTAAATCCATTTGGGAGAACACTCATGAACACATCATTAAACGGTAAAATTGCATTAGTCACCGGCGGCACCAGCGGGATTGGTTTAGCGTCTGCTCAGGCGTTGGCAGCACAGGGCGCACGGGTGTTTATCACCGGTCGTCGCCAGCCGGAACTGGATGCCGCCGTGACGCTGATTGGCGCGCAGGCAACCGGCATCCGCGCTGATGCTTCTGTGCTGAGCGATCTGGATGCGGTATATGCGCAGATTGCACGCCAGGCGGGCCGGCTCGATATCCTGTTCGCCAATGCTGGCGGCGGCGATATGTTGCCACTGGGTGCGATTACTGAAGAGCACTTTGACCGGATCTTTGGCACCAACGTGCGTGGCGTACTGTTTACCGTGCAAAAAGCGCTGCCGCTGTTAAGCGACAAAGCCTCGGTGATTTTGACCTCGTCCACCACTTCGGTTCAGGGCACCGCAGGATTCAGTGTTTATAGCGCCAGTAAAGCCGCCGTGCGCAACTTTGCCCGCTCATGGGCGCTGGATGTGAAAGATCGCGGAATTCGTGTCAACGTGGTGAGCCCTGGTCCGGTGCGCACGCCAGGTTTGGGCGATTTAGTGCCCGAAGATCAGCGTCAGGGATTGTTCGATGCGCTCGCCGCACAGGTGCCATTGGGCCGATTGGGTGAACCCGGTGAGATTGGTCAGGTGGTGGCGTTTCTTGCATCCGATGCCTCCAGCTTTGTTAATGCCACCGAACTCTTCGTGGATGGCGGCATGGCGCAGGTATGAGTTGAGGGTTAAGGAAAGACGTTCACATTAAGTCTGTTTTCCTCTAACGAAGTGCGTAATGGATGACGCGCTTCGTCGGTTAATCTCTTTTCTTTTAATTATTCCGTTCACCCTTTCACATCACAGAAAAAACACCCATAATTCAGCGCGATTGGAGAGCAAAATTTTTAAAATACGCCATGATGGCCATCAGGCAGCAATCCCATGCTGTCTTTCAATATTCAGGTGTTAATCCCTGATATTGTCTTAACCAGTAAGGAAAGCGTGCAGTGAAATTAAAAACTTTCGCGTTTATCGTTCTGTCATTATGTACCGTTTTCGGTGCGCAGGGTGCTACGCGGGTCGGGTTGCTGGCAGGGGTGAATAATATCGACCTTAATCAGGATGGCGTACCGGATTTGCTGGTCTCTGCGACCTTTGACAATAACACCTCGCATCCCAGCCAGACGCTATCTGCCTTCATCAATAAAAACGGCAACTGGTTTATTTTACCGGTTCCGGATGATGATGGTTTTACCTGGTCTGATTTTCGTCTTGCGGGTTCCTCTGACAAAATCATTGGTTTTGAACTGCACAATATCCAGGGCGTTTATTACCTGATCCGCGCGATGAAATTCTCGTCAAATCAGGATAATGATGATCTGACTGAAGCCGCGCAAATAAAATTCTCTCGCTATCGGGTAGCGGAAAGCAGCGAAGAACCTGGCGCTCCGGTTTTTTATTGGCAGCTGTCTGGCACTTATACCACCTCACAAGCTTATAGCGATGTTGATCAGGCTTTCGCACAATTAAAAATAGATGAATTTAAGTAGCGCAGTGCAGGCGTTAATCCGCCTGCTCATCAATCCCGCACTTCATACTGCACCGAAAGTTCGCCCTTCTTCTCTTTCACTCGGGTAATGACGATATCGCCAACGTCTCCGGTGCGTTGCACATGCGTGCCACCGCAGGCGTAAGGTGTGAGATCGCCCCAACTGACCATTCTGCGTCCGGCGTCATCCCGCAGCACGCGCGCTAAATCTTGCGCCACCAGCGCATCGACACCCTCAGCGATGATCGCTTCATCAACGGCTTGCGGTTCGCCCTGTGGTTTAAAAACGATACGTCCATTGCCGGGCCGATGATCGCCTTTATAACCTAACCAGCCAAACTTCTCTCCGGCGTAAGCAATCAGATGCCCCGCAGAATGGTAACGCGTGTGCAGCTTACGCAGTGCCGCATCAATTTGGATATGCACGCAGCCCAGCGCCACTTCGCGGTCAGTGATATGGATTAACTCACCCTCTTGCTGGATGAGCTGTAACACCGTCGCCTCACCTATCGTACCCTGGTCAGCGGGTTGCCCGCCGCCTTGCGGATGGAACAGGGTCGCCACCAGTTGCACACGAAACCGGCCATCCTCCTGCGCTTCACAACGCAATACTTCCGTATCCATCTCCAGCAGATCGCTTAAGTAATAGGTTCTTTCCATCATCTCGACTCCAATAATCACTTAAATGCTTGCAACGTGCTGAGGGTTGCCGTGGAACCGCCGCAGACGATAACCAGCACGTTTTCCACATCCGCCAACGGTAGTTTTTTTCCGTAAAGCACTGCCAGTGCCGCGCCACATGCCGGTTCGACCAACGTGCGATGGTCATCAAGAAACGCCAGACAGGCATCAACGGCCTCCCGATCGCTGACGCGTGTAGCCACCAGCTGACGGGTTTTACTGACATCAAACGCGCGCTGGCACACCTGACGCGCCCCCAATGACGTCGCGATACCGCTGAGATTTTCCACCGCAATGGGATATCCTGCAGCCAGCGCCGCGTGATAAGACGCCATGCCTGTCGTTTCAGCGATATAAATCGGCACCTGGTGTAATCCGTGCTGCGTTAATCCTTGATCAACCCCGGACAATAAACTGCCGCCGCCCACCGAGAGCACCACAGCATCAGGACGCAAACCTTCTTTCACGACTTCATCGATCAACCCCGCAATGCCCTGCCACAGCAATGCATCATCAAAAGGATGGATAAATGCGTCCTGTTCGGTCACCAGCGACTGCGCCAGTTGATTGGCATCCGCCCAGGTTTTACCGTGGACTTTCACCTCTGCACCTTCCAGCGCCAGCAAATGTAGCGCATGTTGAGACGTCGATTCCGGAACCACCACCACTGCCGGTACACCCAATTGACGACCTGCATAGGCCACCGCCAATCCTGCGTTTCCGCCCGATGAAGAGATAAATCGCTTCACCCCGCGCGCCGCATGCTGCTGACAGGCAAATCCGATACCGCGTATTTTGAAGGAACCAGAGGGCTGCATCGCTTCCATCTTCAGCCACACACGGGTTTGATTGCGTTGGCTGAGCGGCAAAGATTCGAGCAACGGCGTTTTAATGCTCAGCGACTCAACTGTTTTCATTTTTGATTTCATCCAGATAGTTGTAGATGGTGTAACGCGTTACGCCGAGCGCCGCAGCGGCTTTCTCAACTCCACCTTTAATCAGAAACAGCCCTTTCTCCTGCATATGCTTCACCGCGAGCAGATTGGCCCGCTTGGTGTCATTGCGATTGTTTCCGGGATGCTGTGCGGAGGTGGTGTTGATGATATCGCTCATCAAATCTTCGATAGTGTCACTCTGGGTTTCCGCTGCCGGTTCGGCTGCAGAGATCTGCACATCGGGTTGACCCATTGCAGTCATGGATTGCAGCACGCGCAGCGCCTGCTCAATGTCTGCGTTATCGACGTTGATGCAGAGTGCGGCAAAAGGCACTCCGTGGCGATCGCGATAGATGGCAGTGCTACTGCGAAGCGGCTTGCCCTCACGCGTAAAAGTGGGATAGTCCAGCAGCAGGGAAATGGCTTCATCTTTGCGTTCCATCGCACTGATAAATGCCCGGTCGGTGCGTAATCCAGCTAAAACGGAATCACCCCGTTTACGTCCCGTCACTTCCGCATTCACGATCTCAGCAATCGAATATTCAGGCTGACGCAGGTCGTGCAGCACGACTTCAGCATTACGCTGGATCACACTGCCGATGACCTGTACCGCGCCAGCCAGCATGCGCATTAAGTCGGCGACATATTGTTCGTCGGTATTTGAAGACATCTCCGCACCATTACTTCTACATTTTGTAGAAAAATAGCATTTCATACATCACTGATCAACTTTTTGTTGATTATTAACTCTATCCCACTGTTTAAAACCGCCATGCCAGAAATAAAACACCGGTTACCTGGCTGGCTTGCTGAGTGACCGGACTCTCGGCAGCATCTGCCTGCAGTCGTTGTGCACTGACGCGCGCACCTAACAGCCAGGATGGCGTCACTTCATAATCCATGCCGACATCCCAGCCAATCTTCTCAATACCGGCATCAGCCGTGTAACGGGACAGGCCGCTGCGCGCGGACTGTGCTGCTGTAACTCCATACTGCGTTTGCAGATAATTACTGTCAGCCCAACTTAGCGTCGGGCCCGTGTAAAGGCGCAGATTGTCCATTGGATGCCATTGCAGATGCGCATACGAGGAAAGTTTGAAACCCTGCTGATTACCGCCAATATCTTGAGTGGCGATGATTCCGCCTTTGAACCAGTCGTTTTCGTAAGTGGCAGAGGTGAAGGCGCGTGGCGTTACATCAATATTGCCAAGCCCACGCAGATGTTCATCATCGGATTCCTCCCGTGGTGAGATATCCGTCCCCGCGCCCAGCGCGAAAGTCCAGTGTTCGGTTTTCACGACATTCCAGCCTAATGCAACCAGATCATCGACCCCGCCGACGAATAAAGGACCGTATGCCAGTTTGAACGCAGGAATGAACTCCGTTTTATTGTCTTTAGCACCTGAATAGTTTGGCTTCGCGCCAACACCACCCCCTATGTAGCCAGAGAATTCACGGTGATCATCTGCGGCTACAGCAGATATCGGCGATAAAGAGAGCAGGCATAATAGCGTCACAGGTTGAGCAAGAGTGAAGCGCATCAAATTCATCCTTTGGTTGCAATAGGGCGTGAGTTAAGCCCAATGATTGCAACACTCCCTTGTAAATCCTGTTTTTATCCCCGGTAAAGTTATGTAACAGCGAGCGGAATGCGTACATTAAAACAGGCACCGCCCCCAGCACGATTCCTCAGTGTGATACTGCCTGCATGGTATACGGTGATTGAGCGGACTAATGCGAGACCTAAGCCGGAGCCGTTACCACTTCGGCTTAAACGATAGAACGGCTCAAAGACCTGCGCATGTTCCGCTTCCGGGATCCCTGGCCCACGATCTTTTACTTGTAGGATAAAGTGACCATCACCGTTGTCATTGAGTTCGACCTGAATATTACGTCCGGCGTAATGCACCGCGTTTTCGATCAAATTTCGCAGGAGACGCCGCAACAATCGCGCATCGACTTCAGCAACGATATGTGCGGCGTTCAATTCAACCTGCGCACGCGCGCACTCTTCAGCAGCAATGGCTGTAACATCAACACATTTCAGCTCACCGTTGATCACATTGGGCGATAACTCCAGGCGGCTTAATGTGAGAATTTCTTCTACAAGAGCATCTAATTCCCCCACGCTGCGTTGTAATTCACGTCCTGGAGCAGAATCAGTTTGCTCTAGCAGTGCTGCTGCCATTTGAATTCGCATCAAAGGCGAGCGTAGTTCGTGTGAGGCATTGGCCAACATGGTTTTTTGCGATTGCACCAGTTGTTCGATCTGGGTGGCAGAACGGTTAAAGCTCTCGACTAACTGCGCGACTTCGTCTCGTCCGGCCACAGGCATGCGTGTTCGAAGATCCCCTTTACCCAGCGATTCAACACTGCGCTGAAGGGATTCCAGTCGTGCCGTTAAACGCCGGATGACTGGGAAAGAGATCAGTGCAACGCTGGCCGCGAGCAGCAACAGCATCAGGATAAAAAACCACGGACGCTTCTGCCGGTCACTACTGAACTGAATGACCAATACGCGTTTATCTTTAAGCTGCCAGACAAAGCGCATCCCGTACCAATCATCAAACAACCCACCATGTACGACACGTTTTGGAAACGCCAGCGGAGGACTCAGCGGACGGCTCAATGGCGTGCCATCGGCAGCGAATAGCGCAAAGCGTGTATGAGCTCGTGCGATCCATTGGTCAATGGCGGCGGATTGCACCTCAGGAGAAGCGGTCGCAGGGGGTAAATTTTTCTCCACTAGCCCGGAAAAGGTGGCGAAGGCGTCGATATGGCGGTTGTTATCATCACTCCATAACCAGAGCGCAATAGTACATGCCACAACCAGCAACAGCGCGCAGCTGAAGGCGGTGAAAATTTGCAAATGAATGGGTAAATCGGTGATGCGCTTCATGCACCAGGCAACACCGAAAATACATAGCCCACACCACGTACGGTGATAATACGTTTTGGCACACGTGGATCGTCTTCAATCATTTGACGAATGCGGCCAATGTGCACGTCAATCGCACGGTCAAAACTTTCATAGCTTTCACCACGGACTGACTGCCAAATCTGTTCCCGGTTCAACACCCTGCCGGCATTCCGGGCTAATGAAACTAACAGGTCAAACTGCAATGAGGTCAGAGAACAGGTATTCTGGTTCAACATGACCGTGCGCGCAGCAGTATCAATTTCCAGTGAGCCAGAACGAATTAAACCTGTTTCACGAACTCCGTTGCCCGACTTAATACGTCGCAGCACCGCACGCATGCGCGCCAGCAATTCTCGGGGCTCAAAAGGTTTTGGTAAGTAATCATCTGCACCGACTTCTAGCCCGATAATCCTGTCTGCAGGGTCGCCTCGCCCCGTCACCATAATGATGGCGGGTTCATGCAAACACTGGCTACGAATGTCACGGCAAAGCGCCAGACCGTCAGCATCACCTAGCATCAGGTCTAACAGCACCACATCGTAAGCGTGCTGCTTCATTTTTAACTGCGCGTCCTGCGAACTGGCACTGTGTTCAACCTTGAATTCATACTGCGTCAGATACGGCAGAATCATTCCTGCCAGCCTGAGGTCATCTTCTATCAACAGAACCGAGTTCATCGCTCATCACCCAATGTAGGTACACCGATGAGTTACAGACAGCAGTGCCAG
Organism: Pantoea sp. USMM079; assembly: GCF_037153115.1. Taxonomy (NCBI): domain Bacteria; kingdom Pseudomonadati; phylum Pseudomonadota; class Gammaproteobacteria; order Enterobacterales; family Erwiniaceae; genus Pantoea; species Pantoea sp. USMM079. The sequence goes on along the minus strand of NZ_JBBCKX010000002.1, from coordinate 215,808 downwards.
TCTATAAGTTTCCTGTTTATCTCTGTACCGCTGGAATCTCATCGATATCGCTGAATATACTCAGCCCCAAAGCCCTGGCGACTTGCACATCCTTATCCGCACCCGTTGAGGCGCCGGGCATGCGTAAAACGGCATTACAGCTTTGAATAAGACGATGCGCAACGGGATAGAGGAACGCTTCACTGATTTCATCCCCAATCCGCTGTGAACCCGCCGCGCTGGCGAGCGGTAACGCCAGCCATTCCCCAATCACGGGCGTGTGACCTTTTTGATAAACCTGTAACGCCATTTGATCGAGTTTCTGCATGTTTCGCTCGATCAGTTGCCTGTCGCCATCTGTACCACTGCGAACCGGGCCTGCAATCAAAATCATCATTGCGCGTGCTCCTCAAATTGTCTGTTTAACGCCAGGTGTTGCAGCAACATAATGGTCTTAGCATCCTGGATTTCACCGTGACGAACCGCCGCCATCGCGCGTGCGAAAGGCCACTCCAGTACTTCGATATCTTCCCCCTCTTCCTCCAGACCGCCGCCAGCATGCTTTCGGTCGCCATCGTGATATTCCGCGATAAAGAAAAACAACTTCTCCGTCACCGAACCCGGGCTCATATAAGCCTCCATCACCTTCTCAATATTTGTGACAGTGTAACCAGTTTCTTCTTCTGCCTCGGCAATAATGCGCGTTTCCGGCGAGGCGTTATCCAGCAAACCGGCTGCGGCCTCGATCAAAAAGCCATCATGCCCATGGATAAAGATGGGAAAGCGGAATTGCCGTGTCAGGACGACTGTCTGTTTATGGCGGTTATAAAGTAGAATCACCGCACCATTGCCACGGTCGTAAGCTTCGCGGCTTTGCTGTTGCCAACTGCCGTCGGCACGCTGTAAATCGAAGGTGTATTTTTTTAAGGTGTACCAGTTGTCGGATAACAACTGCTCACGAATATTGCGCACTTTATGCTGCATGTTTGGTCTCCCGATGGCTGACAAAACAGACGTTATCATGCATAATCGTGCACATACAAGAAAAAACACGAATGAGAAAATTATGCTTTCCAGTCAACGTAAACAGCAGATATTGACGATTCTTGCCGATGAGCAGCAAGTGATGTCTAGCGAGCTTAGCCAGCGCTTTAGCGTCTCTGAGGACTCGATTCGCCGTGACTTAAGGGAGTTGGCCAGCGAAGGATTACTGCAACGTGTCCACGGGGGTGCGCTGCCGGTTTCTGCTGCTATTGCCCCTTTTGAAACACGCAAAAACGTGCAAATCAGTTCCAAGCGCCTGATCGCGCAAAAAGCGGTGCAACTGATTCAACCGGGTCAGGTGGTGATCATTGATGGCGGTACAACCACAGCGGAAATGGTGCAACTGCTGCCCAAAGAACTGGCTTTTACCGTGGTGACCCACAGTCCGAGTATTGCCGTCGCCCTGGTTGATTTTCCTCTGGTTGAGGTGATTCTGATTGGCGGCCAACTGTATCGTCACTCGGTGGTTGCCGTGGGATCAGCGGTGATCGAAGCCATTGCACACATCAATGCAGACCTGTTCTTTATGGGCGTCACCGGAGTACACAAAACCGCAGGGTTAACCACGGGTAATTACGAAGAAGCCGGTGTGAAACGTGCACTGGCGGCGCGTGCGGCGGAAACGGTGGTGATGGTCTCTAAAGAGAAACTCAACTCAGCATCGGCGTTCGCCATTGGCGATCTGTCACTGGCCAGCACACTGATTGTTGATGGAGAACCTGATGCTGAGATGCAGCAACTGCTACAACAGAAACAGATTGCCCTGCTGTAATTCGCCCTTTCAAGGCAGGCGTTGAGTGATTATCCCGCGCTATGATTTTTCTATCTGGCCGATGGAACGCACATCATTCAGTCACAATGCCAGGCTGTAATAGAGAGTTTTCGCTGACCCTGAGGGCAGCACTGGATAAACAGGAGAATAGCTGCATGACTGAGTTTCCAACCATCGCCCTTGTCGGACCCGGCGCCATCGGCACCACTGTGGCTGCCGCGCTGCATGAAATGAATCGCACGCCAACACTGTGTGGGCGTACGACACATACACAATTGCTGCTGCGCCACGGAGACGGTGAGGTTGTGGTGCCTGGCCCGGTGCTGAGCAATCCTGAAGCAATCGCCAGGCCCTTTGATTTGGTGTTTGTGGCGGTCAAAACCACCCAGGTGGCGGAAATTGCACCCTGGCTGGCGGTGTTGTGCGATGAGAATACGGTGGTGTGCGCGCTGCAAAATGGCGTGGAGCAAGTTGAACAGCTGTCTCCATTAGTCAATGGCGCAACGGTACTGCCTTCTGTGGTGTGGTTCCCGGCTCAGCGCGAGCCTGATGCCTCGGTGTGGTTACGCGCGAAGCCGCGCCTGACTGTGCCCGACGTCGCGCCAGCACAGCGTATTGTGCAAGCACTGCAAGACTCGCGCTGTGCGGTCGAATTGGAGGCAGATTTCCTCACCATTGCCTGGCGCAAACTGTTGCAAAACGCCGTCGCCGGTTTAATGGTGCTCGCCAATCGCCGCGCCGGGATGTTTCAGCGCGAAGATATCACCGAGCTGGGTCTGGCCTATCTGCGGGAGTGTATGACTGTGGCGCGTGCGGAAGGCGCCAATCTGAGCGACAACGTGCCGCAGGAAATTATGGCTGGCTTCCATCGCGCCCCGGCAGATTTAGGCACCTCGATCCTGGCGGATCGTCAGGCCAATCGCCCGCTTGAGTGGGACATCCGTAATGGCGTGGTGCAGCGACGCGGTAAAGCACAAGGCATCGCGACACCGATCAGTGATGTGGTGGTGCCTCTGCTGGCGGCAGGAAGTGATGGTCCGGGTTAAGATCAGAGTGAAGTCCGGGCCACGGACTTCGCTTCAACAGCCTTAACACTTAACACTCACAATGGGTATCAGAATCAATTGACATGAATACATCAGACTTGCCATTATGTTACGTTATAACATAACACTACGTAATCGGTAAATCATGCGCACTTTTTCGACCCGCCTTTTAGCACTCATAATGGTATTCAGCAGTTCAGCCGCACTGGCTTCTGCCTTTCCACTCAACATTGAAAACTGCGGTAAAACGGAAACCTTTTCACGACCACCTGCACGCGTGGTGACCATTGGTCAGCATGAAACAGAACTCCTTCTGGCACTTGGCCTGGAGAGTAAAATCGCGGGAACCGCCGTCTGGTTCGGCCCTCTCACCTCTGAATTAGCACAGGCTGGCAATGGTATTAAACGCCTCGCGGACAACTCACCGGGGTTTGAAGCCGTCGTCGCGCAAAAACCTGATTTGGTTTTGGCGCAGTACAGTTGGCATGTTGGGCCTCAGGGTGAAGTCGCTACTCGCGATCAATTCGAACAACTGGGCATCAAAACCTGGATTTCACCTGCTGATTGTCAGGGCAAATCGGTCACCGCCACTTCAAACGGCGACGGTGCGCGCGTGAAACCTTACTCGATTGAGGTGATTTATGATGAAATCACCGCGCTTGCCGACATCTTCGATGTGACGGAGCGTGGCGAGGCCTTAAAGGAGAAGTTATCTGCACGAATCGCTCAGGCACAACAACAGGCGGCGCTTCACACCAGCAAACCCCTTAAGGTGGTGTATTGGTTCTCAAGCACACGCCTTAAAGGCGATCCGTGGATCGCAGGCAGTGATGGTGCGCCGGGCTGGATCAATCAGACTCTAGGCCTCAAAAATATCATTGATTCCACCGATGAATGGCCCGCCGTGAGTTGGGAACATATCGCACAGTCTCAGCCCGATATCATCGTCATCGCCAGCATGGATAGAAGGCTGTATCCAGCCGATGATGTCGCCATAAAACAGGCTTTTCTCACCAGCGATCCCGTTACACGCGAAATGAGTGCGGTCAAACAGGGTCATATCGTGATCGTGCCAGCGATGTCACTCAATCCATCCCTGCGCAATGTCGATGCTGTTGAGCTGATCGGTCAGCAGATTGCCGCGTTTAAATAGTATGAATCGAGCTTACCCATTTAAGATCGGCTTTATTTTTCTCGCGGGCTTTATCAGCTTGCCCGTAATGATGATCTTCTCATCCAGCATTGGCGATATGTCCATTTCATTGAGCGCCACTTTCCAGGCGATCACCAACGGGGTGGGCTTGACGCATTATGATCTCCCTCCCGTTGAAGCTGGCATCGTCTGGCAATATCGGATGAGCCGGGCCTTTATGGCCGCCTGCAGTGGAGGTGGCTTAGCGATTTGTGGCCTGGTGTTGCAATCGTTGTTAAGAAATCCGCTGGCGGAACCCTACCTGTTGGGTATCTCTGCGGGTGCTTCCACCGGGGCCGTAATGGTGATGCTGCTGGGTATTGGCAGCGGCGTGTTGACGGTTGGCAGTGGTGCCTTTGCCGGCGCTTGCCTGGCATTTGGCTTGATCATATTGCTCTCACGAGGGATGGGGGAAAACACCGGGCGCATCATTTTGGCCGGGATTGCCGGAACACAGCTGTTCAATGCGCTCACGTCTTACATCGTCAGCACATCAGCCAATGCGGAGCAATCGCGCGGTGTGATGTTTTGGCTCTTAGGCAGTTTAAGCGGCGTTCGTTGGCCAGATGCCGTTCTGTGCGCCATCGTCATCTTCAGCGGATTTGGGGTGATCATGTGCTATGCACGCACGCTGGACACGTTTTCATTTGGTGTCGATGTCTCGGTAACGTTAGGTACTCCGGTTGTGAAAGTGCGGGTGGTGTTGCTGTTGATTACGGCATTCATCACGGCGGTGATTGTCAGCTCAATTGGGGCGGTGGGATTTGTCGGATTGGTCATCCCGCACGTGACCCGCATGCTGGTTGGACAGCGACATCTTATCACCCTTCCCGTGACATTCCTGTCGGGCTGCCATTTCATGATCCTTGCCGACTTGATGTCGAGAACGTTGATCGCACATCAGGTTTTACCCATTGGCGTGGTGACTGCATTAGTGGGTGCCCCTGCTTTTGCCTTCCTTCTCTATCAACGAAAGGGCAACTAAACGATGACGATATCGGTCAGTGACCTCAGCGTCCAACTTCAAGCGCGCCGCATCCTTACCACGGTCTCCTTCGACGCAGCTCAGTCTGCAACCGTAGGTTTGCTTGGGCCCAACGGTTCAGGAAAATCAACGCTACTGCGTGCGCTGGCTGGGCTAATGCCTGATTCGGGCGCGAAGATAACGCTCGGCGAACTGAGGCTGAACCAACTTTCGCGCAATCAGCTGGCGCGCAAACTGGCCTTTGTCCCGCAACACGCCGAAGCCGATGATGAACTCACGGTGATTGACATTATTCGTCTCGGGCGCACACCTCATCGTGGCGCATTCCAGTTCTGGACGGCAGAGGATGCCAGCGCCGTTGACGAGGCGGTGGCGTTAATGCAACTGGAAAATTTGGTCGACCGCTGCTGGCAACGATTATCCGGCGGTGAGCGCCAGCGTTGCCAAATCGCCCGCGCACTGGCGCAAAAACCGGATGTTTTACTGCTGGATGAGCCCGTCAATCACCTCGACATCCAATTCCAGCTTGAATTGATGCGTCTTATCTCTTCGCTGCCCGTGACGGTGGTGATTGCTCTTCACGATCTGAATCTGGCGGCAAAATATTGCCAACACCTTGTGGTACTCGATCAGGGTCGTGTGGTTTCAACGGGTAAGCCCAAAGCAGTACTCACACCCGAACGCATACACACAACGTGGCGGGTTCAGGCGCAGATCACGACATCAGCACAGGGTGCGCTCAATATTCAATACGTATGAGTCAGCGCTTGAAGCCCACGGCTATACAGCCATCAGGAAACGGTATGTTCAGTAACAAAATATTCCTGCAATAATGGACTGCCACAATCGTGGTTGCAGTACATACACGCGCGTCACCTACGAGATTATTCGATAGCCGCTGCTATCAAGCCCGCCAATGGCGGGCTTTTTTTCGCTCTAACCGAGTGAGTCTTCTTTTCCGTCAGAAATCCGGACGGCTTAAATAGCCTCTAATCGCGTTAAGCCGAAAGGCTAAATACCGTGCAACTTCGCCAGCGACCACATGCGTTCAGCAGCCACATCCGCGTTATTCAACAAACCAGCCTCGTCCGCCAGTCTAAAGGCTTCAGAGTAGTGCGTCAGACTGCGCGCACTCTGCATGCCGCCCAGCAAGGTGAAATGCTTCTGATGGCCATTCAACCAGGCCAGGAACACGATGCCCGACTTGTAATACTGAGTGGGTGCCGAGAACAAATGGCGTGCCAGCGGCACTGTCGGTGCCAGTATGCGTTCAAAGGTGACGCGATCGCCCTGCGCTAATGCATGCAGTGCGCTGGTGGCGGCCGGTGCAATGCCGTCGAGAATGCCCAGTAGCGCATGCGAGAAGCCTTGCTCATCACCGGCGATCAGTTCGGGATAGTTAAAGTCATCGCCGGTATACATTTTGACGGAAGCCGGCAGCTGGCGCCGCATCTCAATTTCTCGATCTTTATCCAGCAAGGAGATTTTTATCCCCTCCACTTTTGCCTGATTTTCGCGAATCACCGCAAGGCAAACCTCCATCGCACTGTGAATTGTCGCGCCACCCCAATAACCGCGTAGTGCGGGATCAAACATGTCCCCCAGCCAGTGCAAAATAACCGGCTCACGCACCTGGCGCAGAAGCGTGCTGTAAACGGTGATGTAATCCTCTGGCCCCTTAGCAATGGCAGCGAGCGCGCGACTAGCCATTAAGATAATACGGCCGCCACAGACTTCGATTGCTGAGATTTGCTGCTCATACGCGGCAATCACATCCTGTAAGGTCAGTTGGGAAAAGTCCGTCAGATGATCGGTTCCAGCCCCGCTGGCGACCCGTGCCCCCGGATACGCTTTCGCTTGCTCAACGCTGCGTTTTATTAGCTCCAGCGCGGTTGGCCAATCCAGCCCCATGCCGCGTTGCGCGGTATCCATGGCTTCCGCGATGCCCAATCCCAGCGACATTAAATGATGGCGATATTCCAGCGTGCTGTCCCAGTCAATCGCCATATCGCTATGCGGATTTTGCATGCGCTGCGGGTCGGCAACCACATGCGCAGCGGCATACACGTCACGGTTAAATAGCGGTTTCGCCGGTACGCTCCAGTGGCGCTCACCCTGCATGATGTAGCTGTAGGGCTGACCGTTGCGATCCAGTAAACGCACTTTATTGCTCACAGACATGGTTCTGTTCCTTATTTCAGTGTTTTGCCAGATGCCCGGACGGCATCACATTCTGCGAACTGTTGTGGCTTCCGATAGGCAGGCGACGCACCCCCAGCAATACCAGGCTGCTGCAGATAATGACGCAGGCGGCGACCAGCCAGACCGGTTGCAGGGTGTAATGCTGCGCGTAATAACCCGCCACAATTGGCGAGATGCCGCCCGCCGCCATCCCCATATTCATCACAAAGCCGATGGCGGAACCGCGCAGAGAAGGCGGCACCAGTTCAGCAGTGAGCGAGAGAACAATGGGTGTAATCGGATAGCCAAGGAAACCGAGGATCAGCACCAGCACAATCACCAACGGCACCGAAAGATTGAATGCCATGGCGGCCATCACCAGCCCGCTGATAAAAGTAATGGTCATCAGAATGGTGCGACGACGTTTGAAATCGCCCTTATCGCAGTAGCGCCCCAATACAAAACCGCCCAGCGCACCGGTAATGCCGAGCAGACTGGCGATGGTGCCTGCAGTGCCAATCGACAGATTTTTTACCTGCATCAAATAGCTCGGTGCCCACAGCAGCACAATCCACCAGCCTGCCAGCAGCACGAAATAGAACGCAGCCATCAGCAACACCGGCGCATGGCGGAACAAGGTTTTTAATGGCACTTTTTCCGCTGCCTGGCGTGCAATCAACTCGGCAGGTTTACGATCATTTTTTACCAGCACCAGATACAACAGCGCCACCAGCATGCCCATGGCACCCGCCACGTAGAACACCACGCGCCAGCCAAAGATCGGACCGAGCATGGCGCCCATCCAGGTACCGAGGAACCCGCCAATCGGATACCCCATCCAATAGAGTGACATCACGGTGGTGCGCTGTTTTTCGCTGGTCACGTTGGCCACTTCGAGCGAGGCGGCAGGCCAGAAGATGCCCTCACCGATGCCCGTCATCACGCGGTAAAAAATCAGGCTGGTCATGCTGCCGGCGACACCCGTTAACAGTGTCGCCAGTGAAAACATCATCAGGCCGAGAATCAATACCGGTTTGCCGCTTAACTTGTCGGCGATAATGCCGGAAATGAACAGAAAGACGATGAAGCCAAAAAAGAAGGAGGAGAGCAGAATGCCACTCTCCGCTTTACCGAGACCAAACTCTCCAGCGATCAGCCCGATGGCTGATGACACCGTCATGCGATCCACCGAGTACATCATGTAGCCAAGGCCGCACAGCACGGTGACCAGAATCATTTTGCGGGTATCTGTATTCATCTTTTCCTCGACAATGTCTGTGACCGACGAAAACAGCTTTTCAGCTCTGTCAGATACGGTTAACCGTGCGCCAGATGGCGAGCCTTGCAGGTCTTAAGCACCTCATCTGGGTCCTGAGTCCACCAGTTCAGGCGGGAGAAAATTTCCACTTCATGTAGTCCGCGATAACCCTGGGCTTCTACCGCTTCCCGCATGGCGCGGATATCGATAACGCCATCGCCCATCATGCCGCGATCTTCCAGCAGATCCCGCGTAGGCGTGAGCCAGTCGCAGATATGAAACGCCAGCAGCCGTTTCAGACCCGCACGGGCGATTTCCTGATAAAACTCAGCATCCCACCAGGTGTGATAAACATCGACGGCAATCCCCAGTCCATCGTCACCCAATTCATCGCAGAGATCGTTAGCCTGCTTCAGGGTGTTAATGCAGGCACGATCCGCCGCGTACATGGGATGCAGCGGTTCAATCGCCAGCGGCATGCCGCCCGCGCGGGCGTACTCCAGCAGAGCACTGAGTCCATCACGCACTTGCTGGCGCGCCCCCGGCAGATCTTTCGAACCTGGCGGCAAACCGCCGACCACCAGCACAAGGCACTCTGCGCCCAATTCCAGCGCTTCATCCACCGCTCGCTGGTTGTCGGCCAGGGTCGCCTGGCGTGTTTGCTGATCAACGCCGGGAAACATGCCACCTCTGCAGTAGCCACTCACCCGCAGATCGTGATGACGAATCAGCCGCGCCGCTTCTGCTAAACCGATGTTTGCTACCTGATCGCGCCACGGCGAGATGCCGCGAATCTCATGGCGCGCACAACCTTCAATGATTTGGCGTAAATCCCACTGCTGGCGCACGGTCGCCGTGTTGAGCGAAAGCTGTTCGGAATGGGGACGACTCATGTTCGGCTCCTTAGCGTTCCAGCGATGGCACATCAACCCAGCGACGCTCTTTCCAGCTTTTCAATGCCAGATCGACCAGTTGCAGACCTTTGGCTCCTTCCAGCAGATCCCAGCGATATTCCCCTTCGCCCCAGACGTGGCGTAAAAACAGCTCCCACTGCACTTTGAATGCATTGTCGTAGACCTGGGTATCCGGCACGCTGGCCCAGTCATCGAAGAAGTTATGGGTTTGACGGATATCCGGATTCCAGACCGGCTTTGGCGTATTGACGCTAGCCTGCGTAAAGCAATCGCTAAGGCCAGCCACCGCTGAACCGTTGACACCATCCACCTGGAATGTCACCAGATCATCGCGGCGCACGCGCACGCACCATGAACTGTTGATCTGAACAATCGCGCCGTTGTGCAGTTCGAAGGTGGCGTACACCGCGTCATCCGCCGTGGCGTCATAAGGTTGCTGCTGTTCATCCCAGCGCTGTGGAATGTGGGTTGCGCCGATGCAGCTCAGGCTTTTGATTTCACCGAACAGGTTGTCGATGACGTAGCGCCAGTGGCAAATCATGTCGAGGATAATGCCGCCGCCATCTTCGCTGCGGTAGTTCCAGGATGGACGCTGGGCCGGTTGGCGATCGCCTTCAAATACCCAGTAGCCAAATTCACCGCGCACCGATAACACGCGACCAAAGAAGCCGGATTCATTTAGCAAACGCAGCTTTTGCAGACCCGGCAGCCATAGCTTGTCCTGCACCACGCCGTGACACACGCCTTTTTCTTGTGCGAAATGGTATAGATCCAGCGCATCATCCAGCCCCATCGCTACCGGCTTTTCCGAATAGACGTGTTTCCCCTTGCTGATGGCTTTCTTCAGCAACGCCGGACGTGCCTGGGTGGTGGCTGCATCAAAAAAGATGATGTCATGCGGATTATTCAGTGCTTCATCAATGTTGGTTCCCCAACGTTCGATACCAAATTCCCGCGCCAGCGCAGCCATTTTTTCCGCGTTGCGGCCAATCAGAATCGGATCGGGCATCAATCGGTCGCCATTGGTCAGCGCCACACCGCCCTGCTGCCGAATCTGCACAATCGAACGGATGAGATGTTGATTTTTACCCATTCGCCCGGTCACGCCGTGCATGATGATGCCCACTGGAATCTGCGCCATGTATTCACCTCAAAGTCGTTTGTGATGGAAGTAACACGTTCAACATCTATTTCAACGCTCCGCCGTTCGCTGATTCATAATCAATCAACTAACTGGTTGATGACGACACTATAATGGGCAGAAAGAGACCTGACTTTGATCGAATTCACATAACCAACTAGTTAGTTGAAAATCTTTTGCCCTTGTTTTATGCGCAAAAAGAGGCACTATAATGCTCAGTAAAACAGTGATATGTGGGGATTCTGCTTTGGTTGATCGTGTTGCGAGTAACATTGAGGATGTCACGGATAAGCAGGTGCGGATACTGATGGCCGCGCGCGCTGAGTTCGCTGAGAAAGGATTCGACGGTGCACGCGTTGATAGCATCGCCGAACGCGCTCATGCCAATAAGCAACTGATTTACTACTACTTCACTAACAAAGACATTCTGTTTACCCGCGTGCTGGAAGAAGCCTATCGTGACATTCGCGAGCAGGAAGCAGCCTTAAAGCTCGATCACCTCCCCGCCGATCAGGCAATTTTGCAGCTGGTGGAGTTTACCTGGCACTATTACCTGAAAAACCCCGAGTTCATTCGCCTGCTCAACAGTGAAAATCAGCTCAAGGCGCGGCATCTCAAAGATTCTGACATCACCGTGCAGATTAATCAGAGCTGGAGCAGTATTACCCAGCAATTGCTGCAACGAGGACGCGCCGAAGGAAACGTGCGCGAGGATATCGATGTGATGCAACTCAACATCAATATCTCCGCGCTGGGCTTTTTTTATCTGATCAATCAGTCAACGCTGTCGATTATCTACCAGCAGGATCTCAGTGCCAAAGCGGCGCTGGATGAGCGCCTGCGCGTGATGAAAGAGTGTATTGCCGCGTGGATAAAGCCGTGATGCATTACTGCGCCAGCCAGCCGCCATCCATGTTCCAGGCGGCGCCGCGTACCTGCGCACCGCCTTCACTGCACAGAAACAGCACCAATGCTCCCAACTGCTCAGGTGTAACAAACGCCTGAGCAGGTTGTTTTTCTGACAATAACGCCAGGCGCGCGGTTTCGGCATCCTCGCCGGCTGCAATGCGTTTATCGATCTGCTGCTGCACCAGCGGCGTTAGCACCCAGCCCGGACAGATGGCGTTGCAGGTGATCGGTGATTGGGCATTCTCCAGCGCAATCACTTTTGTCAGCCCTACCACCCCATGCTTCGCAGCGACATAAGCGGCTTTCTCTTTCGATGCCACCAGCCCATGCACGGAGGCGATATTAATGATGCGCCCCCAGTGACGTGCCTGCATACCGGGTAATACGGCGCGACTGGTGTGGAACACCGAAGAGAGATTGATGGCAATAATCGCATCCCACTTCTCTACCGGGAAAGATTCCACCGGCGCGGTGTACTGAATACCGGCGTTGTTCACCAGAATATCTATCGCACCATACTGCGCTTCCGCCCACTCAATCATCGCGGCGATTTGCTGCGGATCGGACATGTCTGCCGCGTGATAATCCACTGTTGCCCCGGTGGCCGCGATAATCGCTTTCGCGTGTTCCACTTCGCCAAAACCGTTGAGTATCACCGTGGCGCCCGCCAGTGCCAGTTGCTCAGCGATACCTAATCCGATACCGCTGGTAGACCCGGTTACCAGTGCCACTTTTCCCGCTAATTGCATCGATTCATCCTCCTTCAGACAATGCCGGTGAGGTAAAACACCCCAATCACAAACAGCACGGCCAGACTTTTGATAATGGTGATGGCGAAGATGCCACCATACGCTTCTTTATGCGTTAACCCCGTGATCGCCAGCAAGGTAATCACCGCGCCATTGTGTGGCAGTGTGTCCATCCCGCCGCTGGCCATCGCCGCCACGCGGTGCAGCACTTCCATCGGAATCCCCGTGGCCTGCGCCGCCTGCACGAAGTGTTCTGCCATCGCTGCCAGCGCAATACTCATCCCACCCGATGCCGAACCGGTGATCCCCGCCAGCACGGTAATACTGATCGCTTCATTGAGCAGCGGGTTGGGAATCGCCTGCAGCACGCCAGACAGCACGACAAATCCCGGCAACGCAGCGATTACCGCACCAAAACCGTACTCGGAGGCAGTATTCATCGCCGCCAGTAACGCACCGGCAACCGCTGTGCGACTGCCTTCTGCCAGACGACCACGAATGTTGAGCCAGCCAAAAATCAGCACCACCAGAATGCCGCTGAGCAGCGCCGCCTGTACTGCCCAAATCGCGGTGGTTTTCTTAATATCGGTGAGAATCGGCGTGGGATTTCCCGGTAGCGTTACGCTGCTCTGCGCGCCGTACCACGACGGGATCCACCAGGTGAAGCAGAGATTGAGCACCCCGACCAGAATTAGCGGCAGAATGGCGATCAGCGGATGCGGCAAACGAATATCTTCTGCTGTTTCTGGCTCATTCTTCAGGTTAATGCCATAGGGTTCCTGGTTGGCCTGTGCCCGACGGCGTTGCCGATCCAGCCACAGTAAGCCCACCACAATAATGAAGAGTGAACCGATCAACCCCAACCATGGCGCAGCCCAGGCGTTAGTGCCGAAGAAACTGCCGGGAATGATGTTCTGGATTTGTGGCGTGCCGGGCAGTGCATCCATGGTGAAGGAGAACGCACCTAGAGCCACCGTTGCCGGAATCAAGCGCTTAGGGATATTGCTCTGACGAAACAGTTCTGCGGCAAACGGATAAACAGCAAAGGCCACTACAAATAGCGACACGCCGCCGTACGTCAGCAGTGCGCACACCAGTACAATCACAGGGATGGCATGGCGACGCCCCAGCAGCGCAATGGCCGCCGTGACGATCGAGCGTGAGAAGCCGGATAGCTCAATCAACTTGCCAAAGATGGCACCCAGCAGAAACACCGGGAAGTAGAGCTTCACAAAGCCCACCATCTTTTCCATAAACAGACCGCTGAACACCGGCGCGACCGCAGCCGGTTCGGTTAACAGCACCGCTAACAGCGCGGCAATCGGGGCGAACAAAATTACGCTATAGCCGCGATAGGCGGCTAACATCAGCAACCCAAGCGCAGCGAGGGCAATAACGACACTCATGTTGCTTCCTTATTATTTTGTAGGGTTGAAGGTAAAGACATTGCCAATAATTTGAATCGGTCCGCCTCAATCCGGGCGTTCAACCGCCAGGGCGACGCCCATGCCGCCGCCAACACACAGCGTTGCCAGACCGCGCTTCAGCTCACGCTGCTGCAAGGCATGAATGAGCGTCACCAAAATGCGGCAGCCGGAGGCACCAATCGGATGACCCAGCGCAATGGCACCGCCGTTGACATTGACCCGTTCCGGCTGCCAGTTAAGCGCTTTGCCTACCGCCAGAGCCTGAGCGGCAAAGGCTTCGTTAGCTTCGATTAAGTCCACTTGATCCAACTCCCAACCAGCCTGTTTCAGGGCTTTGTTGGTCGCAGCCACCGGGCCGATACCCATCACCGCCGGATCCACGCCAGCAATGCCGCTTCCGGTCAATCGCGCCAGCACCGGTAACCCCAATGCGGCGGCGCGTGATGCTGACATCAACAGCACGGCGGCCGCGCCATCATTCAGGCTGGAAGCATTACCTGCGGTCACGCTACCGTCCTTTTTAAAGGCGGGATGCAAACGCGCCAGCCGCTCTGCTGAACTGTCCGCGCGTGGCTGTTCATCTTCACCGATCACCAATGTCTCGCCTTTAGCCTGCGCCACCGCGACAGGCGTGATTTCGGCGCGGAAGGCGCCCTGTTGCTGTGCCGCCACCGCTTTCTGTTGGGATTGCAAGGCAAACGCATCCTGATCGACACGGCTGATGTGGTATTCATCGGCCAGATTCTCGGCGGTGATCCCCATGTGATAGTCGTTAAACGCATCCCATAGACCATCGTGGATCACGCTGTCCATCAGTTGACTGTGCCCCAAACGACAGCCGCCACGCGCATCCGGCAACAGATAAGGAGATTGGCTCATGCTCTCCTGACCGCCCGCGATAATGATCTCAGCGGCACCGCTTTGAATGGCTTGTGCGGCCTGAATCACCGCTTTCAGCCCTGAGCCACACACCATGTTCAGCGTGCTGGCTGGCACGCTGTAAGGTACACCCGCCGCCACGGCCGCCTGGCGCGCAGGGTTTTGCCCGCATCCGGCGGTGAGTACCTGCCCCATAATGACCTCATCGATTAGCGCGGGATCGAGCGCGGTTTGTTTCAGCAGTGTGGCGATCACCTGCTGGCCCAGTTCCGCTGCAGTCAGAGACGCCAGCGCACCGTGAAAACGGCCGATGGGCGTGCGGGTGGCTGCCACAATCACACATTCGTTCATGATGCCTCCTTTGAAAAACGCATTTCACGGACATCATCGGCGATGCGTAATTGCCCGGCCGTCTTTGCACGGATCTCATCCAGCGTGACGCCCGGCGCATACTCACGCAGCACAAAAGCGCCCTCTTCAATCTCCAGCCAGCCGAGTTCAGTAATCACTTTACGAATACAGCCGACGCCGGTAAGCGGCAAAGTGCATTCGGACAGCAGTTTTGATTCGCCATGCTTTGATGCGTGCGTCATCATCACGATGATGTTTTCAGCACCCGCCACCAGATCCATCGCACCGCCCATGCCCTTGACCATTTTTCCGGGGATCATCCACGATGCGATATTGCCGCTGACGTCCACTTCCAGCGCGCCCAGCACGGTCAGATCAACATGGCCGCCACGAATCATGGCGAACGACTGCGCCGAATCGAAGATTGCCGCACCCTTTCTTGCGGTCACCGTCTGTTTGCCGGCGTTGATCATGTCGGCATCCAGTTCGGCTTCGGTGGGAAACGCCCCCATGCCCAATAAACCGTTTTCCGACTGCATCATCACGTCCATGCCATCAGGCACGTAATTGGCCACCAGCGTCGGCATGCCAATGCCAAGATTGACGTAATCGCCATCGCGTAGCTCCTGCGCCACGCGCTGCGCCATCTGTTCACGCGTGAGCATGTGCGCCTCCTTCACTCAGGGTGCGTTTCTCAATGCGTTTCTCGAAGTTGCCCTGTATCAGGCGATCGACATAAATGCCCGGCGTATGGATTGCCGCCGGATCCAGCTCACCCGGTGCCACAATCTCTTCAACTTCCACCACAGTGACACGGGCAGCCATCGCCATCAGTGGGTTAAAATTCTGTGCGGTGTGGCGATAGATCACATTGCCGTACCAGTCCGCTTTCCAGCCTTTGACGATGGCGAAGTCACCGCGAATCGCCTGTTCCAGAATGTAGTGGCGCCCATCGAATTCTCTGACTTCTTTGCCTTCTGCCACGGGCGTGCCATAGCCGGTGGCCGTATAAAATGCGGGGATACCCGCGCCGCCTGCGCGCACTTTTTCCGCCAGCGTCCCCTGCGGCGTGAGAATCACTTCCAGCTCACCGCTCAGCATCTGCTGCTCGAACAGCGCGTTCTCACCGACGTAAGAGGCGATCATGGTTTTGATCTGCCGATTCTCCAGCAGCAGCCCGAGGCCAAAGCCATCCACTCCGCAGTTATTCGAGACCACGGTCAGCCCCTTAATGCCCTGCTGACGAATTTCGGCGATGAGATTTTCTGGAATGCCGCACAGGCCAAATCCCCCCGCCAGCAGCGTCATGTCGTCTTGCAATCCAGCCAGCGCCTGCTGATAACTGGTGACGCGTTTGTCTAATCCTGCCATTGCTGTACATCTCCTCAGCTCACCGAATAAAGCCATCCTCGCGTCACAAAAATGATTTGTTAATTTTGTTTTTATTGGCCTTTCATTTACTTTTCTTATTAATATTCCGTTAATCGTTGTTTTACATAAAGTTAACAAATAGAAAAATGAAAATGACTATCAAGCAGTTACGCGCGTTCTTAGCGGTCGCTCACACTTTGAGTTTTGCTCAGGCCAGCGAACGTCTGGCGATTTCGCAACCGGCGCTGAGCCTGGCGATCAGCGGATTAGAAGAGGCGTTGGGTGGACCGTTGTTTATGCGCACCACCCGCCACGTATCACTGACGCCGGAAGGTGAAATCTTTTTTCCCATGGCGCGACGATTGCTGGCGGATTGGGAAAATGCCGAAGAAGCGATGCATCTGCGTTTTACGCTGCAACTGGGGAAAGTGTCGATTGCCGCCATGCCCTCTTTTGCTGGCAACCTGCTGCCTGCGGTGCTGAAGGCTTTTCGCCAGCGCTATCCCGGGGTCAATATCGCGGTGCATGACGTGATCAATGAAACGGTGCTGGAGATGGTTCAGGAGGGACGCGTGGAGATGGGTGTCGCCTTTGAGCCCGAACTGGCCGATGCGCTGCACTTCACCCCGCTGGGTAGCGACCGCTTTGTTGCGGTGGTGCCCGCTGATAGTCCGTTAGCGAAAAAGCCACAGCTGAGCTGGCGTGAACTGCTGCATCTGGATTTCATTACCTTGCAGCGTCCTTCGGCGGTGCGTCTGCTGCTTGAGCAGTCACTGGCACAGGCAGGAAGAAGACTCGACGTCGCTTACGAAAGTCATCAATTGGTCACCGTGGGCAAAATGGTCGCCAGTGGATTGGGGGCCAGCGCCGTACCTGCTCTCTGCATTCAGCAGATGCGAGAACTCGGCGCGGTATGCGTGCCGCTGGTCGCACCTCAAATTGAGCGGCGTGTGGGCATTTTGCGCTTGAAGCAGCACCAGCTCTCGCACGCTGCTGCCGCTTTGGCGCAAACCATGAGTGACGAATGTCGCTGGCCCGACTCATAATTCAGCGATAATTCACAACGGAACCTCAACCAGACAATATTTGTCGCCTGGTCTTCCTAAATGCACAGTCGTTTTTTATCAATTAAATAAACACCAGACATTAACAATTGATTTAGCCAAATAAAATATTTTTTAGATAAATCATAGCCAGTAAGTTGAACCCTCATCCGGTTTGATTAATTGCACTAATCAAAGCGGTCACAAGATTGCTAATGATATGTAAAAATCTTCTCCGCGCGGACATTTTAAGATCAAATCCACCCTGCTTTAGATGTAAGAATAATCCTAAGAGAGATAAATATCCCCTTCCGTAAGGTGAACTTCATTACTCAATTACCTCGCCGCATCACAACCCACAGACCAGAGGCAGTTTTCATTACATCAAATAAAAATTAAAAATCCTGAATTCTTACTTTTCACACCAAAGATAATCAGGCTCAACACTGACGAACATCCAATTATTTAGCAATTAATGCTATCTAAATTTTGATCCTGAAAGCCGATTTTCACCATTAATCCTGGGGGATTTAGAAAGTTCTTAACTCTATAGGGGTATGAAACGATGACGATCATGCCAAGTTGAGAAAAGACAATGGAATTTTAAAAATCACCATCCCGTACAACCTAAGACTTTTCTGAGGGTAAGAAATGACTGATTTTCTTAACTCGTTGAATAAAAACAATTATCCTGCCAGGATATCCGCAGCTCTTACAGGAGCGGATGAGTTTGTTATGAAAAATACCACACGAGAGGACTTACGCTGTGCCAGTTGCAAATATGGCTGCCAGCTGACGAACCGAAACAACGATATTCTTAATCGCTGTCCAATACAAAAAATTGCGATTTGGCCGGGGAACAATCATTTCCTGATTAAAGGTGTACTTTCATTAGTCGCTGGCCGCTATGAAAGTGTGTTTTGCCGGGGATGTATATTCGTTGATTTTTCGCGAGAAAACTTACGTTATCTCACCAATAAAAACTGGATTGATTATCTGAAATCCACCGGACTGACCATCGTTTTGGTCTCCGACCGACCGCTGGCCGCTCTGGCTGCACACTGGATAAAGAGAGAGGGAATCCACTCCGTTATTTATTGTGAAGACCGGTTAGAGGATATCAAGAAAGTGATAAACAGTACCTATTATGGTTTAAAAGGAGGCGCAACAAGGAGAGTTAATGCATTGTCGAATGAGGAAGTGACCTTTCTGGATTTAGCCTTGAAAGGGAATTCACTTTCTGCCATTTCGATAGCAATGAACCATGAGATGAAAAAAATTTACAACATCAAAGATTCGATTCGACGAAAGACCGGTACCAGCCTTAATCAGCTGATCTCGGGTCACTAAGTAAAAGGATTACACGAAATGACGCAAACACATAAAACACTGCTTTCACTGGTTATCACCGGTGCCCTTTTCTCGACTTCTGCCGTTGCAGCGTCCGATAACACCATTAATTTCCAGGGTGAAGTGGCTGATGAAACCTGTTCCATCTCGGTGAATGGCAATGCTGCCTCACCGGTGGTGCTGATGCCCACCGTGAGTAAATCCGATCTGGCTGCCAGTGGTGATGTCGCTGGACAAACCGCCTTTACCGTAGGTTTGACCGGTTGTACCGGCAACTCAGCTTCCTCAACAAAAATTTCAACGGTGTTTGTCGGCAATAACGTGACGGCCAATGGCAACCTGGCGAATACCGGCACCGCAAAAAATGTTGAGGTCCAACTGGTGGACAGTAAAGACGCGGTGATTAACCTGACGGGCGGCTATACCGGTGATGGCGACCTGACGCTTGCCGCCGATGAGACCGAATCCTCGGCCACTTATAACGCACAATATTATGCCAATGGTGTCGCCGCTGCCGGAACCGT
This sequence comes from Pantoea sp. USMM079, assembly GCF_037153115.1. NCBI lineage: Bacteria > Pseudomonadati > Pseudomonadota > Gammaproteobacteria > Enterobacterales > Erwiniaceae > Pantoea > Pantoea sp. USMM079. The sequence continues at coordinate 196,693 of NZ_JBBCKX010000002.1, read as the reverse complement.
GGCTGCTTCATTACAATACGCTGTGACTTACCAGTAATAATTAATCAGCGTACGTTCGGATATCCGGGCGTGCGCTGCATGCCATGAGATTGTCTGTATGTATTTACGCAATGCCCTGGGCGCGTTATTTATCAGCGTGATGTCAGCCTCGGCAGCAGCAAGCGTCACGCTGCTGGGCAGTCGGATCATTTACCCGGCACCGGTCAGCTCCATCAATATTCAATTTAAAAACGACGATAGCATTCCCTATGTTATTCAGACCTGGTTTGATGATGGTGATATGGATGCCAAACCACAGCAGATTAATCGCGTGCCCTTTATCACTACGCCGCCGGTATTTCGTATTCAGCCGAAATCAGGGCAGGTCGCGCGTATTGTCGTCAGCCAGCCAGACAAACTGCCTCAGGATCGAGAGTCCGTTTACTGGTTTAACATGCTGCAAATTCCGCCCGCATCACAGGCTGCCGCCGATAAGAATGCCATGACGGTCATGCTGCGCAATCGGGTGAAATTGTTTTATCGCCCGGCGGCAATAGGCAAACCGGGCAATATTTTATCGGGTATTAAAGTCCGCACTCTAATCGATCCCCAAAAAGGCAGCGGATTACAGATCGATAATGCGCAGCCCTGGCATGCTTCATTCGTCGCTATTTCCCTGCGTATCGCGGGAAAAAATTATGAGTGTGAACCTGTAATGGTTGCCCCGTTCTCCGTGCATACCTGCTGGTTCAGTCATACCAAACAACGCTTACAGGGTGTAGGCAGCGTCAAACTCGACGCGATTAACGATCAGGGAGCCAGAATAAGTGAAAATTACCCCATCAACTCCCAATGAATTGAAATTCCCCTTATTCTTTTTGACCGTTTCATTCTATTTCTCAACAGCCGTGCACAGTGAAGAATATTATTTCGATCCGTCGCTGTTTAAAGGCTCTGCCTTCGGTCAGAACATCGCGCAATTCAACCAAAGCGAGTTGCCCGCGGGGCATTATCTGGTCGATGTTTATGTCAATAATGCCCTCGTGTCATCCAGCGTGAAGCTTGAATTCTTGCCCCCGGCACAAGGAAAAGAGGTCGAGCCATGCTTACCCTTTTCGCTGGTGAAAATGTTGCCGTTGAAAAAGGTTCCAATACAGCCAATAGATCGCGAGTGCGCCCCGCTTGCTGACTGGACGCCACAAGGGAGCTGGGTTTTTGATGCAGCCGCGTTACGCCTGAATATCACGCTGCCCCTGTCAGCGCTTAAGCGCACGCCGCGTGGTTATATTCCGCCCGAACAGTGGGATGGCGGGATGACCGCGTTATTTCTGCGCCACAACACCAATTACACCTGGACGGAAAACAGCGCGGCCGCCTACCGCTATCAATATTTGTGGAGCGGAATAACCGCAGGCACTAATGTCGCCAACTGGCAGCTGCGTCATCAGGGCAATCTTCGCTATCTCAGCAGCAGTGTGGGTGGTAGCAGCTATCGCTACAACAAGGTACGAACCTGGGTGCAACGACCACTGACGTCGATCAATAGCCAGCTTTCCCTTGGCGATAGCTACACAGACAGCTCGCTGTTTGGCAGCCTGCCGTTTAATGGCGTAAAACTCGCCACTGACGAACGTATGTGGCCGCAAGGCAGACGCGGTTATGCCCCTGAAATTCGAGGCATCGCCTCATCTAACGCCCGTGTGATTGTGAAACAGTTGAACAAGGTCATCTATGAAACCGTGGTGCCGCCTGGCCCGTTTATCATTGATGATTTGAACAATACCCGCAGTCAGGGGGATTTTGAAGTCGAGGTGATAGAAGCCAACGGTAAAATCGCCACCTTTACGGTGCCCTACTCCTCGGTTCCTGATTCGGTTCGTCCGGGCAATTGGCATTACTCGCTGGCGCTGGGCCGTGTGCGCCAATATTACGCTGTGAATAACGCTTTTTTTGAGGGCGTGATGCAGCGCGGCGTCAGTAATAGTTTGACGGCAACCGTCGGTTCACGGCTGGCGGAAGATTACCAGGCGTGGCTTCTGGGAGGTGTCTGGGCAACCGGAATCGGTGCGATGGGTCTGAACACCACGTTTTCCCAGGCTAAGGCCGAAAATGACCAGCGCACCTCCGGCTGGCGTGCCGAGTTGAGTTATAGCAAGACCTTTCAGACCGGCACCAACCTGGTCCTGGCCGCTTATCGATATTCGACTCGTGGATTTCGCGACCTTCAGGATGTTTTAGGGGTTCGACGCCAGCAACAAGCGGACATCAACTACTACTCAGACTCGCTCAACCAGCGTAATCGCTTATCGGCGACACTCAGCCAGTCAATGGATACGTATGGCCTGGTCAGTTTAAGCGCCAGCACCGCCGATTATTACAACAACCAGTCACGCATCACCCAGTTGCAGTTCGGCTATAGCAACAGCTGGCGCAATCTCAGTTACGGTATCAATGTGGCGCGTCAACGCACCTGGTGGAATACCCAGCAATTTAACCTGAGCGTCAACGATAACCTCGACAGCAGCCGCCAGCAGCGATACAGCGAAAATACCCTTTCAGTGAATATTTCAGTACCGCTTAACTGGGGTGCGGGTCTTTCATCTGTGGCCTACAACTACAACCAGTCAAAACAGAGCCAGTCTTCGATGGCGACACTAACAGGTTCGGCAGGCGAACAGCGCGATTTCTCCTATTCGCTCTACGGAGGAACTGAGCATTACCGCAATGGCGTCAACGGAGAAGCGAGCTCCTTTGGGGGCAACCTGCAGCAAAACACCCGTTTTGGCGCAGTCCGCGCCAACTACGGCCAGGGAGATCACTATCGGCAGGTCGGTTTAGGCACGTCTGGCACTTTACTGCTGCATCGTGGCGGTCTCACTGCGGGGCCTTACACCAGCGATACGTTCGCGTTGATCCATGCCGAGGGCGCCCAAGGTGCGACGGTGCAAAACGGACAAGGAGCCGTCATTGACTACAACGGTTATGCGCTGCTGCCCTCGCTCACCCCTTATCGTGAAAACACGGTCAGCCTCGATACGTTGCACATGCGCGCCGATGCTGAGTTAAACGGCGGAAGCCAGCGTGTGGTTCCTTATGCCGGTGCCGTGAGTCAGGTGAGTTTTGCCACCTTACGCGGCACCGCGGTGTTGATTTCACTGAATACCACCGAGGGGATGGCACCGCCGATGGGCGCCGAAGTGCGTGATGCCTCCAACACTGTGATTGGCGTTGTCGGTCAGGGAAACCAGCTTTACGCACGCGTTCCGCATGACTCCGGCAGTCTGCAAATCAGCTGGGATGGCAAAACCCAACGCTGCGCCGTCAATTATCAAATCACCGGAAAGACGCAACAGGCGCTTATCCTCCTCAATGGTATTTGCAGGACGCTATAACTCGTGAAAATTAAATATCTCCTCGTTGTGCTGCTGATGCTGCCGCTGACGTTATCGGCAAACTGCATCAAAGTCACCAGCACCTCATCGCTTTCAGCCGCCGCTCTGGCAGCGGGCTATACCGCATCGTCCTGGACGGGTGCCTGTGATACCTGTTCAGGCAACCTGGGTTTGCCATCGGTGATCAGCATTAACAGCGGCACATCCTTTCAGCCCGCAGGATCGTTGCTGGCCAGTTCAGTCGGTTCGTTTCTCACCTCCGCCAGCAACACCGCTTACAGCCCGAATCAGATTCTCTACCGCTGTGCAGTAGCGGATGCGGGCAGTTTGTATGAGATGTACGCCACCAACGGTGACAGCGCCTATGCTGGCATGTATGCCAGCAGCGAGGTTAGCGGCGCTTATTACGATGTGGCGAAAAACGTGGCAGTGCGCATGACCAATCTGACCACCGGTGAGTATTACAGCCGCTACTGGAAGTCACGCCAGTTTACCGCTGACAGTTGGTACTCCGACGGCACCTACCTTTATATTCCGGCCAGCGCGTTTAGCAACGTGTTGTACGAGATGTTCAAAATCAGTTCAACCAGCTATTACGCCAATGGCGATAACCGCTACAGCGATCTTTGGACGCAGCCGCGCGGCTATATTGCTTTTAAAGGCCCAGGTCTGGACACCAACAGTCTGGCGGTAGGTCAGGACAGCGCCAGCTATTGGTACGGGTTTTACGGCAACTGGCCCGCCGCCTGGAGTACGTATCGCAACGTGACCTATGTGCGGGGCGCGTTGTGTGAAGTCCAGAACTACCCCTCTGTGGTGCTGCTGCCAACCATCAGCGTGAACGCGCTCAAAGCAGGCGGTAGCAGTCAGGTACCGTTTTCGATCTCGCTGCAGTGCGAATCGGGCGCGCGGTCCAGCACCAGCACATCCACCAGCACTGCCGCCAATGTCGCGATGGGCTTGCTGGTGAATCAGCCTAATGCGGTGTCACAGGCGACACAGTTGGGTTTGACCACCAGCGGCGGCGGATTGACCTGGCTGCTGGATAATCAATATGGCAGCAGCGGCGTAGCCTCGGGTGTGGGCATCAAAATTTATAATGCCAGTGGTTCTGCCATTAACTTATTGCCTAACCTCGCCAGCACCGGCACCGGGAATACGCGCGGCTGGTATGCCTATACGGATCTCACCTCGCTGGTCTCTTCCGGTAGCAGCAATATTTACAGCGGTGATTTTTTGGCTTCGCTCGAAGCCATAAGTGGACAAACAGTAACAGCAGGGACAGTCAATGCGCAGTTGCAAGTGGTGGTCAGTTTTCAGTAACACATTGGCATTGAGCAGCCTGTTATTCGCTGCTCACGCCATGGCCGTGGTGAATGTGGATAGAACACGCATCATTTTTAATGCCGGTGAGAGCAGCCAGGCGCTAAATATAAAGAACGGTGCGGATACCCCCTCCGTGGTACAGATCTGGAGCGATGACGGTGATTTGATGCAGTCCCCGGAATTGAGCAGTGCACCCATTTTTGCCATGCCGCCGATGATGAAACTCGCACCTGATGAGCAGCGTGCAATTCGTCTGGTGCTCACTTCACGCCAGTCGTTGCCGGAGGATCGTGAGAGCCTTTACTGGCTGAATATTTATCAGATTCCCGCGCTGAGCAGGCAAACAGGCAGCGCCGAACAAAAAATCCTGTTGCCGTTGCGATTGCGGCTTAAGGTATTTGTTCGACATGCTGCGCTGGGTGCACCCCAGCCTGAAGATGTGCAGAAGCTGCGTTTTGTGGTTCACGATCGTCAACTGATAGTAGAGAATCCTACGGCCTGGTATATGAGCTTAAGATTACAGATTGGAAATAAGCTTAAAGTGGATGATGTGCTGGTGGCGCCGTTTGGTTCGGTGACTCTCCCAATAGCGCAACCGGTTCAGGTGGGTGAGAGCGTGATTTATGAGGTGTTTGACGACAACGGTAACCTGGTGGGATATCAGAGCCATACCGGCACCTAAGTTACCTTGCCGCGCCCTCATGGGTGCGGCAATCTTGTGTCATTCATGAGGCGTTTTTGTAAGGATCGCGAACCTGAGCCACCGCCAGTGCGCCGAATAGCAATATTGCCGATACTGCTAACAGTGCCCACATAAAACCGCCTGACATCTGTTTAAATCAACCATCTGTTGCGAGACTCACCATGCAAGCGACACATACTCGCCACCCTCAAAATATCTTACAAACGTGAGTTAGCCCTAATGCCTATTAATCGCCGCCAAATAGCAGCCAAATCGCGCACTATGGGCGTGGATATACACGGTTTCAGGCCGCTGTAGCAGATCTAAAACGGTTTGCTCCACTTCATCACCCGTCGCCAGCTCTGCCGCAATAATGCAGTGCTCAAGGTTAAATGCTCGCAGTGAGAGTTGACGCTTAGCGAGGTATTCCGGGATCTCGCTGTAGAATATGCCGGACTGCATACAACCTTCATGAATGAAGATTGCGTGCTTCCCCTGGTATGGCGATTGCGCGGGTTGATAGGTGTGATTAAGCAAGATCGCATTATCTCCTGGTGGAACATCCTTCAAGCCAATGCGGTCTGGCAAAGCCGAGGCTTGGCTGGCTAACACTCGGCGTGCGTTGTACTGTGCCAGGTACTCATCATCTTTTCCGTATAAATGTGCAAAATCGCTGCTATTCAATCCGCTAATAATGTAATGCATACTGCCTCCTGCTAAAAACATGGGTTCATCAGCAGTAAACGTTATCGAACCCATCCTTGCTCGCTGGAAACGGACAGAGAATTATTGATCGCAACCGCAACTACATTATCCGCCTTAGCTCAATCATCCAGGGTTTGCTAAAGTAGTCGACATCAAGCATAAAATTGCAGCACTTGCATGTTTCCACGGGAATTTGACCATGCCAGATTACATCTTCTATAAAAAAGATCAGGTCGTTGCTACTGTCGAAAGAACAGATGTCGAGAGCGCCGTCTTACTCATTTCACAAGGCTATAAAAAGTTAGATGAAGAGGTCGAAGCGGCGACGCCAGAAGCGGCGTTAAAGCGGTTAGCGGATGTTCAAAATCAAGACAATATTACTCATCATGCTTTCGTTACAGGGTCAGTATTTACCTCCATCGTGAATGCGCTGTTCAAATGATTTTCCTTCACCCGCCTTGTGCCGCTGAATCTTATGCGGCGTGAATGACTGCAGCATAATTAACTCACTAGCACAGTGTCACCGCATAATATAGCGCACAATAAAACCCATCCCCCTCCACCACGACACAATCAATTATTTCACCTTGAGAGCACTTTGACAGAATATACCTTCATCGCTACGCTTTAATGCAAGGATATATGTCACAAACTTGCACATCTTAAAGAGATTACCTAAGGTGTCCGCCTTTCAGCCTCTTATAGCTTTCATTTCCATAGGTGAATTTTTCGGCTGCGAAAGCTATAAGATCGCTCTAATTTTACTCATGGAGGTTTATGAGCACCGGAACGATTTCTAAACAATCTGACTTAACCGTTGATGATATTACGGTCATCGATAACAAATTATTAAAACGCGCTGTGAGTGCTGCTGCATTAGGCAACACCATGGAATGGTTTGATTTTGGCGTATATAGCTATCTTGCCGTGATTATCGGCCAGGTCTTTTTTCCTGGTGCCAGTAACACTGCGCAGTTAATCGCCTCTTTTGGCACCTTTGCCGCTGCGTTTTTAGTTCGCCCAATCGGGGGAATGGTATTTGGGCCGTTAGGTGATCGCTTTGGGCGGCAGAAAGTGCTCGCCTTCACCATGATCATGATGTCGATTGGCACCTTCTGCATCGGCCTGATTCCCAGCTATGCCAGTATTGGCATTGCGGCACCGATCCTGCTGCTGGTGGCACGTCTGGTGCAGGGTTTCTCCACCGGCGGCGAATACGGTGGCGCAGCGACCTTTATCGCGGAATACTCCACCGATAAGCGCCGTGGCTTTATGGGCAGCTTCCTGGAATTCGGCACACTGGCGGGTTATCTGCTCGGTGCCAGTCTGGTCACCGGCATGATTGCACTATTACCGCATCAAGCCATGATGGATTGGGGCTGGCGTATTCCATTTTTCCTGGCCGCACCTTTAGGTTTATTTGGTCTCTATATTCGCCTTAAGCTGGAAGAGACGCCGGCATTTAAAGAGCACATGGATAAGCGCGAAGAGCTTGAGCACAATAAGCCTCAACTGACCTTGCTGCAGATGCTGCGTGTACAGAGTAAACCGCTGTTGAAATGTATTGGCCTGGTGCTGTTATTTAACGTATCCAATTATATGTTGACTGCTTATATGCCCAGTTATTTGACCGGCGTATTGGGTATGAGTGAATTATCCGGGCTCATGTTAGTGATGGTCATTATGTTTATTATGATGCCATTGACGTTGATGTGGGGACATCTAACCGACCGTATGGGCCGTAAGCCGGTCATTGGCTTAGGGGCTCTGGGCTTAATATTGCTGGCTATTCCCAGCTATATGCTCATTGGTTCTGGCAATATGATGTTGGTATTTGCCGGTCTGGCGGTATTAGGTTTATTGCATACCTGCTTTAGCGGCACCATGCCCGCCACGTTACCGGCCCTGTTTGTCACCGATATTCGCTACAGCGCATTAGCGATCGGCTTTAACCTCTCCGTGTCACTGTTTGGCGGCACTACGCCGTTAATCACTGCATGGCTGGTGGATACCACGCACAATGCGATGATGCCCGCTTATTACATGATGGGCGCCGGAATTGTCGGTTTGATTACGGTGCTAACGTTGAGTGAAACCGCGCGTAAACCGCTGAAAGGCTCTTCACCTGCTGTTGCCACCAAAGCGGAGGCGCATAAGCTGATTGATAAATTACGTAAGCAGCGCGGCCGCAAGGTCCAGCAACACAAACCAGCATAATCTTCGGGGCGACCATCAGGTCGCCTTTCTTCTATTCACCTCCCTGATTAGCGAAGCGTAAGGCGTCGATAATTTCCTAAACCCATCTGTTCGCGCCAGAAAAGCGCAAAATATCGACTATGATCTGTTCTCAGTCTTTCTTGTCGTCCCACTGTATATCGTACTCAGCCAGCATCTTTAAACGGAACGTGTACCGCTTGATGTCGTCCATTGCCCTTGCGAGGGTTAAACGAGGCAATTGAATGGAATTCAGATCATTTAAGAAATCCTGGGGAGCTGAGATTCAGGCGGATGGCAGCGTGCTATTCCGCTTGTGGGCACCGGGTCAGCAACAGATTACCTTGCGTCTCGCCGATGGCGATCATCTTATGTCAGCCTCGGACGATGGCTGGTATCAACGGCAACTGGGCGGCATACAACCTGGTGCGACTTACAACTTTGTACTGGCGGATGGCACGGTGGTGCCCGATCCCGCCGCTCGCGCGCAACAATCCGGGGTCAATGGCCCTTCCGTGGTCGTCGATCCTCGTCATTATGCATGGCAGCACACGGATTGGCGCGGACACGCCTGGCAAGAAACCGTGGTGTACGAACTGCATATCGGGACTTTCACACCCGAAGGCACTTTCGAGGCCGCCATTACCCGCTTGCCCTATTTGCAGGCACTCGGCATTACCATGATTGAGGTGCTGCCGATATCGCAGTTCGGTGGTAATCGCGGTTGGGGTTACGACGGCGTATTGCTGTACGCACCGCACTCCGCTTACGGCTCGCCGGATGATTTCAAAGCCTTCGTGGATGCTGCACATGGACACGGCCTGTCGGTGGTGCTCGATATTGTGCTCAATCACTTTGGTCCCGAAGGTAACTATCTGCCGCTGCTGGCCCCTGATTTCTTCCACAAAGAGCGCATGACACCCTGGGGCGCGGGCATCGCATATGATGTTGATGCCGCACGTTGTTACATCGTGGAAGCGCCACTCTACTGGTTGCAGGAATATCACCTCGATGGCCTGCGCTTTGATGCCATCGATCAAATCGAAGATACCTCCAGCAAACATGCGTTGATTGAGATTGCTGAACGTATTCGTCGTGAGATAACGGACCGCCCTATCCACCTCACCACGGAGGATTCACGCAATGTCACCTTCCTGCACCCGCGTGACAAACAGGGCCATGCGCCGCTGTTTACCGGCGAATGGAATGACGATTTCCACAATGCCATTCATGTGTTTGCCACCGGTGAAACCCATGCCTACTACCAGGATTTCGCTGACATACCTGAAAAGCTGATTGCACGCATTCTGACTGAAGGTTTTGCCTATCAGGGGGAAATCTCGCCGCAGAGCGGTCAACGGCGCGGCGTGCCCAGTGCGGCACAGCCTCCAGTCGCTTTTGTCGATTTCATTCAGAACCACGATCAGGTCGGCAATCGTGCACAGGGTGACCGCTTAATCACGCTGGCAGGCACCGACCGCACCAAAGTGCTGCTGGCCACGCTGTTACTGTCACCGCATATCCCGCTGCTGTTTATGGGCGAGGAGTATGGCGAAACCAACCCGTTCCTGTTCTTCACCGATTTTCATGGCGATTTGGCTAAAGCGGTACGTGAAGGACGCGCCCGCGAGTTTACCGGCCATGCGGGGCATGACGACAGCGTGCCCGATCCCAACGCGGAAGAGACCTTTAACCGCTCGAAACTCGACTGGGGCAAGCTGGAGAGTGAGAAAGGCAAAGCCTGGCTGGCGTTCACTCAGCAATTGCTGGCATTGCGTCAGCGCCACATTGTGCCGCTGCTCGCCACGGCGGGCGGTCACAGTGGCAAAGTGCTGAAAACGGCCAAAGGTTTTATCGCGGTGAGTTGGCAGTTCCCGCAGGGCGAACTCTCATTGGCGCTGAATATCAGTAAGCAGGCCCAACCCTTACCCACCATGGCAGGCAAAACCCTATTTGCCTGGCCGCAGGAGAACGATGTGTTGCCGCAACATGCCATAGTGGTACGTCTGGCACAGGGAGAAAAAGCATGACGATTCCTTCAGCGACCTACCGTATTCAGTTCCGCAACGGCATGACCTTTGACCGCGCCATCACCTTGTTACCATATTTGCAGCAGCTCGGTATCAGCCACCTCTATGCCTCGCCTATTTTCACTGCCACCACGGACTCCACACACGGCTACGATGTCACTGATGCCAATGAAATCGATCCTGCGCTGGGCGGACGTGACGGTTTTAACCGACTGTCGGCGGCATTACAGCAGACCGGCCTCGGTTTAATTCTGGATATCGTGCCAAACCATATGGCGGCGTCACTGGAAAATGCCTGGTGGCGTGATGTGATCGAACATGGTGAAAGCAGTCAGTATGCACGCTATTTCGATATCGACTGGTCGCGTCCCCTCACATTGCCGTTCCTCGGCGATGATTTTGAACGCGTGCTGCAAAACGACGAATTGAGCATTAAGCCCCATCCGCAAACTGGCCATCCGGCGCTGGCTTACTACGACAGCTTCTATCCGCTAACGCCGGCCAGTTGGCAAGGTCGTGCCGATGAGGTGCTGGCCATTAACGATCGCGCAGCGATTGCCGAATTGCATCAACAGCAGCCCTGGCAGTTGATCAACTGGCGCGATGCGCGTAAAGACCTTTCCTACCGACGCTTCTTTGAAATCACCGGTCTGGTTGGCGTGCGTGTTGAAGATGAAGCGGTATTTAACGCCTCGCACGCGTTGATTCTTGAGCTGGTGCACAGCGGTGCAGTCAGTGGTTTGCGTGTCGATCACGTTGATGGTCTGGCCGATCCGCAGGGTTATCTTCAGCGCTTGCGTCAAGCCGCAGGTGCGGATTGCTACATCACGGTAGAGAAGATTCTGGCAGAAGAAGAGCAGATTCCGGTTGAATGGCCCATTTCCGGCACCACTGGCTATGAGTTTATCGCTGCGCTTTCACATGCGTTGATCGACGATACCCAGATTGATGCGTTGCATCTGGCCTATGAAGCCGTCACCGAAGAGCGGAATGATGTCAGTGCTGGTCTGCGCGCCGCCCGTGAATTGATGGTTGACCGTAACTTCGCCGGTGAATTTTCACGCCTGCTGGCGATAGCGACCGGGGTGGCACATTTAGAACAGCGCAATTTTGGCGAAGCTGAGTTGCATGTCGCCCTGCGCGAGATGCTGATCGCCTTCCCGGTTTACCGCACCTATGGTCGCCCGGCGGGCATGCCATTGGCGGGTGAAGCACTTCTGCAACAGGTATTGGAAGCGGTGAAGTTCAGTGCGTTTCCCGCTGCACTCAGTTTCCTGCAGGCCATATTACTCGGTGCGGTCTCGGAACAAAGTGAACCGGATGCCGCTGATTTCCGCACGCGCTTCCAGCAACTCACCGGCCCGTTGATGGCGAAATCGGTGGAAGACACCCTGTTCTTCCGAAATCACGCCATCCTTGCCATCAACGAAGTCGGCGCGGAACCGCTGCCGCACCCCTTCTCTGTGGAACACTTCCACCAGCAGATGCAAACCCGGTTACATCATCAACCCGACGCACTTTCGACGACGTCAACCCACGATACCAAACGTGGGGAAGATGCCCGTGCCCGACTCTATTCACTGAGCGAAGCACCCGCACTCTGGGCAGAGAACGTCACGCGCTGGCGGGAGCTGAATCAATCCAAAGTGCTCACCCTGAACGAAGGCCCGGCCCCCGAACCGGCGGTAGAATGGATGCTGTATCAGGCGCTGGCCGGTGCATGGCCCACGACCTTACGACCAGATGACCACGACGGTTTGCGTATCCTTGAGGCACGCTTTTTACCGTTTGTGGAGAAAGCGCTGCGTGAAGCCAAGCTTCGTACTGACTGGGCGGATGGCGACGAAACCTACGAACAGGCGGTGCTGGAATATGCAAAACATCTGCTATCCGCAGAAAACCCAGCATTCCTGACGGACTTCGTCACAGCCATTCAACCTTTCGTTGATGCCGGCCTGGTTAATAGCCTGTCACAGACCGTGATTAAGCTCACCGCACCAGGCGTCCCGGATATTTATCAGGGCAGCGAAGCGCTGGATTTCAGCCTCGTCGATCCCGATAACCGCCGTGAGCCGGATTTCGCCACGCTGGAGGCACAACTCGCTGATCGCAGCCGCCCTGATTTCACTCAGCCCTCTGACTGGCGCAGCGGCAAACTAAAACAGCAGGTCATCGCATGCTTATTACACCTGCGTCTGGATAAGCCGCAGCTATTCCGTTTCGGCGATTATCAACCGTTATACGCCACAGGCGCGCATCCAGAGCACCTGATTGCCTATGCGCGACAGGACAGTGAAAACAGCCTCATCGTTGTGGCGCCTCGTTTAATGCTGGAGGGCACTTCCTGGGCTGAAACGTCCATTCCCTTACCTGAGTCACTGGCCCACCGGCACTATCGCAATCTGTTAAGTGGTGCAACCTTAACGCTTAACGAACAACTTTCTTTAGATAACTTACCGCCTTACGCGCCACTGGTGCTGATTGCCAGTTAATAACAAGCCTGTATTTCTGTTCATCGGATGGAGAGGAATGAATGTCTAACGCAAAGCCTTTAGAAATTATCGCGGGTTCGGGTCAAACGCTTGGCGCAAATTATGACGGCGAGGGGGTCAATTTTGCCCTGTTTTCAGCTTTTGCCGAGCGTGTGGAATTGTGTCTTTACGACGAGAGCGGTCAGCACGAAATCGCGCGTTTTGATCTGCCGGAAAATACCCATGAAGTCTGGCATGGCTACATTCCCGGTCTGCAGCCCGGTGCACTTTACGGCTACCGGGTGCATGGTCCGTTTGAACCGGAAAACGGCCATCGATTCAACGCCAACAAACTGCTGCTCGACCCCTATGCTCGTGAACTGCGCGGCGACATCCAGTGGAACGATGCGCATTTTGCTTATGACCTGCTGCATGAAGATAAAGACCTGACTTTCGATGAACGTGACAGCGCGCCCTTTACGCCAAAATGCCGGGTGATCGATCCCAGCGAATTTGACTGGCAGGACCGTAATCGTCCCGTTATCCCGTGGTCACAGACCGTTATCTATGAGACACACGTTAAGGGCTTCAGCCAGTTGAACCCGGCAGTGCCCCCTGAAATGCGCGGCACTTACGATGGCATGAGCAACAAAGCCACCGTCGAGTACATTAAAAGCCTCGGTGTCACGTCGGTTGAGTTGCTACCGGTGCACTGGTTTCCGGACGATCAGCATTTGCTTGATAAAGGACTGAAAAACTTCTGGGGCTATAACTCACTGGCGTTTTTTGCCCCGGCCTCGCGCTACTTTGGACCGCGTGGCATTCAGGGCTTTCGTGACATGGTCCGCGCCTTCCACGACGCCGGTATCGAAGTGATCCTCGACGTGGTTTACAACCACACGGCGGAAGGTAACGAATTGGGACCGACGCTGTCGTTCAAAGGCATCGATAACTTCTCCTATTACCGCACCTTGCCGGATCAGCATCGCTACTACATCAACGATACCGGCACTGGCAACACGGTTAACACCTCCCATCCACGCGTGTTGCAGATGGTGATGGATTCTCTGCGCTACTGGGCGGAATCGATGCATATCGACGGTTTTCGCTTTGATTTGGGCACCATTCTCGGGCGCGAACCGGAAGGTTTCGACCAGCGTGGCGGCTTTTTTGATGCCATGACGCAGGACCCGGTACTGTCGAAATTAAAACTGATTGGCGAACCCTGGGATATCGGCCCCGGTGGCTATCAGGTTGGGGGCTTCCCACCAGGCTGGGCAGAATGGAATGATAAATATCGCGATACGGTGCGTGAATACTGGAAAGGCGACAACGTCTCTACCGACTTTGCTGCACGTCTGCTCGGCTCAGGCGATCTCTATGATCAACGTGGCCGTCGGCCCTGGGCCAGCATCAATTTCCTTACCGCACACGATGGCTTCACGCTCAACGATTTAGTGTCGTACAACGAGAAGCACAACGACGCGAACGGTGAAGATAACAATGACGGTCATAACGATAATCGTTCGTACAATTACGGCGCGGAAGGCCCGACCGATGACGAAGGCATCAATGCGGTGCGTGAGCGGCAAAAGCGTAACTTCCTCGCGACGCTGCTGTTCTCACACGGCACGCCGATGCTGCTGGCGGGTGACGAGTTTGGCCGCAGTCAGATGGGCAACAACAACGGTTATTGTCAGGACAGTGAAATCTCCTGGCTGCATTGGGAAAACTTGCCGGAGTCCGCGGATGCCTTACGCGAATTCACCCGTCATTTACTGGCGTTAAGGGCGAAACAGCCGTTGCTGCGCCGTGAAAACTGGCGCGACGGTATGGACATAAAATGGTTTAACGCTGGCGGCGGCTTCCAGCAGGCAGACCAATGGGATGAGGGCAGCACGCTTGGCGTCTATATCGGTCGTCCCGATCTGCAAACCGAAGAAGGCATCTGGCACGATGTGTTGATGCTGTTCAATCCGTTTGAAGGCAACGTGCCCTTCCGCATCCCACAATTTGGCGAAGGCGGCTGGGTACTGGAACTCACCACCTCCGATACGGCTAAAAAAGGGCTGGTGATTACCAAAGAGAAGGATTTCGAACTGGAAGGCCGCAGCATGGCGCTGTTTAGAAGGCCATAATTTTAAAGGGGAAACTGGAGTCCAGTTTCCCCTTTAAACAACAAATGCATCAGGGCCTTTAGCAGCCAGTGTATTTAAGATACGCAGTGCCGGGCCACTCGGCTTGATTTCTCCTCGCTCCCACTTTGAAACGCTATCCACTGTCATACCTAAGGTATAAGCCAGTAATGCCTGACTCAGGCCATACTGTTTACGCATGAGTTTAATTTCCAGACCGGTCATATCATGTACAGCTGCAACACGCTTGCGATACTCACTTGCAGGGATTCGCGTGGCAATCTGAGAGACATCTTCATCAGAAAGTAGGCCTAATCCTCGCAACTCTTCCGCATCTTCAATCATCTCATCCAATGTTGCTGGTGTAGTTTTCATCGCAGTTTACCTCTCTGAATGTCCCACGATTTTTAAGCTGTAGCAGGTCTGCCGCACTCGCTTGTAAGTAGCCTTTCGCAAGGATTTTATACGTTGCCAACACGTCATCCTCGATCTCTTTGGCATTTTTCTTATGCAACTCGCCTTTAGTCCAGCCATCATAAAAAAATAGTGTTTTTCCTCTTTTGAAGAAAATCACCGACCGGGCACCACCACTTTTCCCCTTACTCAGTGCTATACGCTTTTTAATCACGCCTCCCCCCAGGTCAGCTTCAAACTCGCCCCTTTTGACTTCCGCAGCAGCATGGCAAAGGTCAGCATCATGAAGACTGGCCTTTTTGAAATTCCGATCAAAACGTTTATGTACATAAATCGCCATTCCTTAGCCCTTAACCTTTACCCGTAATGATTATTATAATAACTATTACGACCTCGCGACAATATCGGCTTGTTAGGATTTCTGAATCTGTCGCACAACATATTTCACTGGATCTATTTAAGATCGTGAGAATGGCTAAAAATGTTGCGCCTTCGCTACGTATGATTTGATCTCCATCACCGTGCAATAAAAAATAATTAACTAAATCTCGCATTCTGCCGATGGTTATTAATCTGCCCTATTCCCTGATTTTCCTGAACCAGGGGTGCTTTTAGATTAAGGATAATTAGATGAACATCTCCCAGCGTCTCTTGCTGACCCTTTCCATGTTGTTTGGCGCCATTATCCTTCAGGCGATTCTTGCGCTCTCGCTACTGTCAGGATTTCAGGACCGTTTTGAATTTGTGCAAACTAACGCCATTCCTTCGATTAAGGACATCGGCAAACTGATCGATCAAAGTAACCAGCTGGCCATTACGCTGTACAAACACCAGAGCCAGATTCACGACAGCAACATGCCTGCCGTTGAAAAACAGATCGATGAGCAAATCAATGGACTGAAAGCGCTGACCGATTACTACATGGCAAACGATATTTCGAATGAGGAAGACAAACGCCTGACTAACGTCGCTTTTGATAACATCCAGCGCGTTGCATCGCAGTTACCTGCATTTCTTACAGCGTCACGTGCTCACCAGAATGAAGTGAGCCTGAGTTTGCTGGAAGGAGATAGTGGTGTGGGTGCCGCCATTCGTCAGATGATCGCTGATTATCAAACTCAACAGGCACTCAACATTACTGCGGGCGACGCATTGCGCGCCACCAATCAAAGCACCTTCCATTTTGTCTTTTGGGCCACCGTTGCAGGTGTTGCGGCGACAGTGGTGATCTTCGGTCTGTTCTCGCTGTTTACCGTGATGCGTATTCGCCGCAGTTTGGGCGCGGTAGGTAAGGTCATGCTGGCTGCCAGCGAGAACCTCGATCTGACCTTAAGCGCCGATGAAAGCCGGCGAGATGAAGTGGGCAATATGGCACACTCCTTCAATATTTTGATGCAGCGCGTCTCTGAAGCCCTCTCTTCAGTGCGTAAAGCGTCTCAGTCCGTGAGCAGCGCTTCAGTGCAGATTTCAGCGGGCAATGAAGATCTCTCTTCACGCACCGAACAGCAAGCGGCATCGCTGGAGCAAACGGCTGCCAGCATGACGGAACTCAGTGAGACGGTGCGCCAAACGGCGGACAACACCCGGCAGGCGAGCCAGCTGGCAGCCAATGCCAGCGCGCTGTCAGAGAAAAATGGAACCTCGCTCACCACCATGCTGTCGACCATGGACGAGATTCGTGGCAGCTCGCGCAAAGTGACTGAGATTGTCTCAATCATAGAAGGTATCGCTTTCCAGACCAACATTCTGGCCTTGAACGCGGCGGTTGAAGCGGCGCGCGCAGGTGAACACGGCAAAGGCTTTGCGGTGGTTGCCGGTGAAGTGCGCAGCCTGTCTCAGCGCTCAAGCAACGCAGCACGCGAGATCAAAGTGCTGATTGAGGAATCTCATCGTTTAACCGAATCGGGTACCACGCAAGCCAGTGATGTGGGCCGCAATATGGACGTGATGAATGATGCCATTCACCAGGTGAGTCAGTTGGTGAGTGAGATCGCTGCGGCTGCCGTGGAGCAGAGCCAGGGCATCGTTCAGGTGCAGCAAGCGGTTAATCAGATGGATGACGTTACCCAGCAGAACGCCGCCTTAGTGGAACAAGCCGCGGCCGCTTCGCAATCGCTGCAAGAGCAGGCGGGTAACCTGAATCAGCTGGTCGGTAAATTCCATGTCAGCGATGTCGTTGACGTTCCACAAACCATCATCCGTACGCCATCGCACCCCAAGCCACAGCGTTTAGCGGTGGTTAATGACGCCGACTGGCAGAGTTTTTAATCACTGTTTCTCCCCGCGTCGCGCACGCGGGGAGCCTTTCTGTTACCCTTTCCGCTAATTTATGGATGGGGATGAATATGGATTTACAGCAACAGCTACGCGGTAAATGGGCGATCTACGGCCTAATGTTTTTACCCGGTTTCACCTGGGCTTCGTGGGTGAGTCGTACACCTTACATGCGCGATATTCTGCATGCTTCCACGGAAATGATGGGCATGATCCTGTTCGGCTTTTCCTGTGGCTCAATGTTATGCGTTCTTCTGGCAGGAAAACTCATCACCCACTTTGGCACTAGCCGTGTCATGCGTTATGGCTTTGCGCTGCTGTTGAGTGGCGTCGCAGTCATGTTAGCTGCCCTTCTACTGCACAGCGCGTACGGTGTCTTCGCCAGCCTGGTGTTACTGGGCGGAGGGACAGCGTTAATCGATGTGGTAATAAATGTCGAAGGCGCTGCCTTTGAGCGTCTGATTGGCAAATCGATCATGACCACCATTCACGGCTTCTTTAGCTTTGGCACGCTGATTGGTGCTCTGTCGGGTCTTGCTATGACAGCCGCAGATGTCAGCATCACCTGGCACTTTGCCTTCGTGGTTCTGGTGAACCTGCTGATTGTCTCCGCAGCCCTGCGTCATTTACCCGCCACCAGCGACAGCGAACGACATGAACAGGCGCACAGCGGCGGCTTCCTCGCTCAGGTCGGACGCGAGCTGCGCGATCGCCAACTGCTGATCCTTGGGGTGGTGATTTTGGCGATGGCGCTGGCAGAAGGCTCTGCCAATGACTGGCTACCGTTACTGATGATCGATGGTCATAATCTTAATCACACGCAAAGCACGCTGGTGTACGCGGGTTTCACTGCGGGCATGACGGTGGGTCGTTTCCTCGGCGGATATGTGGTGGATCGCCTGGGCCGTGTACTGGTATTACGCGCCAGCGCATTCTCAGCCGCCCTGGGTCTGGCGATGGTGATTTTCTCCAACAACCAATGGCTGGCGGCAGCGGCGGTGTTGTTCTGGGGAATTGGCGCTTCGCTTGGCTTCCCACTGACCGTCTCCGCTGCGGGCGATGGCAAAAACAGCGCGATTCGCGTGACCATCGCCGCAACGCTTGGTTATCTGGCCTTTCTGGTGGGACCGCCAGGACTGGGGTTTATTGGTGAACACGCGGGTCTGCGCATGGCGATGTTGCCGGTGCTGGTGATGGTGCTGCTGGCGTTAGTTTGTGCGGGCGCGGCAGGATCTCGTGATGCGAATAAGGCTGATCAACCCGTGTAAAGCTGGCGGCCTTCGGGCCGCCAGAAATGTACGTTTTGGGAATAAGGCGCGCTAAAAAAATTAGCCCGAGGCTATGCCGCCAGCATCAATGGACCATTTTCATCATTTGCGGCCTGCAAATTCAGTTCATCGATGCGATGGACAATAGTCAATCGGGTGCCACCTACGTCATCGGGCGCGATCAGAAACGTCACGTCACTCTTCAGGTAAGGTGGTGCGTCATCACGTAACCGGTAACGGATCGATTTTCCAGGTTCGCAGTCAACAGGTTCAGCCTCCGCTAATACAGCGTTGGGTAGCCAGGCTTCCCGGTACTCCGCAATACTGATAGCGCGCCACACTTTCTCCGGCGGCGCATCCAGTTGATACTCTTGTACCAGTTCGTTGGATTTTTCGGCTTTACTCATTGGTCCATATCCTTCAGCAAACTTTTCAGGGCATCAATGCGTGTCGGCCAAAACGCGCGATATTTGGCTAGCCAGTTGACCAGAAACGTCATGCCAACCGGGTCGACTTCATAGTTCACAAAGCGCCCTTGCCGCTCTTCACGCACCAGCCCCGCACCCCGTAACACCGCGAGATGTTGAGACATCGCCGATTGGCTGATCTCCATCCCGTCGCGCAACGCAGTGGCATTCATGCGCCCCACCGACAGCTTTTCAAATATGGCACGGCGGGTCGGATCCGCCAGTGCTTTGAATATCGCATTTTCAATCATGTTGATGACATTAGCACTGGCTTATTTAAGCAGCAAGATAATGCGCAGCGATCTCTTGCTCGGTGACGATCACTTTCGACACCAAACCGTATTCCACCGCCTGCTCCGCACTCAACCAGAAATCACGCTGAGTATCTTGCTCAATCTTCTCAATCGCCTGCCCGGTGGCATCCGCAAAAATATGATTGAGGCGATTTTTCATGCGCACGATTTCATTGCTGTAAATCTGCATATTGCTGGCGGGGCCTTGCATGCCGCCGGAAGGCTGATGCAGTAGGAAGCGGGTGTTGGGCAACGCATAGCGATTTGCTTTGTTGGCGGCGACATAAATCAACGCTCCTGCGCTGGCGACACAGCCTGAGCCAATCATGATCACTTCGGGTGTGATAAAGCGTATGGCATCAAAAATCATATCGCCCGATTCAGCATGACCGCCGGGAGAGTTGATAAAGATCGTGATCGGTCGATCGCTGAGAGCGGCGAGGATGTGCAGATGCTGAACCACCTCTTTGGCCATTTTTTCATCCACGGTGCCGGTAATGAAAATCTTGCGTGTGTTGATCAGATGTTCCATCAGCGATGGGTTAAGTGGCGGTGCTGCCGGTTCAGAAGGTTCGGTGTTACTGTCGCGCATGGAATCACTCCGCAAAAGATGGGGACACCAAACACATTAGCACTTACTTATCCATTAGGCGAATATGATGCAACGTCAATCGATGACGATGTTAATCAGTAGGGCACCGAAAAGTGCCCTGACACGCCGCTATTGGCGGGGAATGATTATTTTTTGCTGTTGCTGCTGGTCATATTATCAAACTGCTGTGTGAGATAGTTGCTGGTGCTATTCAGTACGCTGACCACTTTATCCAGATTGGTGAACTGAGTTTTGTAGCGTGCGATTTTGTCATCAATGCGTTTACTGGTGGTGTTGTACTGATCGGTCAGCTGGTTCAGTTTTTTACTGATGCTGTCCGTCGCCCCCTGAATCACGCCTTTACTGCTGAGAAACGCGGTAAAAGTGGTATCCAATACCGTGCTGACTCCGGTTTTCTTACCATCACCGGTGTACATATCACGGATGGCGTCAGGCCTGACTTTCAGTGCACTGGAAAGTTTGTCCGCATCCAGCTTCAATTTCCCATCGGTAGGATCGGTGGTAATACCCGCCTGGCTGAGCGTTTTGTAAACTCCCGAACCGGAGGCGTTGGCAAGAATGCTCTTTAACTGGGTCTGGATGTTACGCAGCGTGCCGTCACCCAGCAGTGCACCGTTTTTACTGTCCGGTTCTTTACCCGCATCCACCGCTGTGTAGCGGGTGAGATTGCCCATCGTATCTTGCAGCGAATTGTAGGCATTCACCCAATCGGTGATGGCGCTTTTCGCCTTGCTGGTGTCAGCGCTGACGGTCAACGTCTGAGTGCCGGTCGTCTGATCGTTCAGCTTGAGCGTAATGCCTTCCACGGCGTCTTCAATGGTGTTGCTGCTGCTTTGAATTGCCACATTGTTGACGGTCAGGCTGGCATTTTGCGCTTCCACACTCTGAACCATGTGACTGTTAGCTTGATCGGATTTATCAAATCCAACAAAACCGTGCAACGTATCATCACCCGTTACGCTTAAAGAGGTCACTGCGTGGTCGGTTCCCGTCGCCTTCGAGGTTAATGACAGACGGTATTCTGTTCCTGACACTTTGATCAAACTGGCGCTGATCCCCACATCGGACTTGTTAATGGTGTCACGCAGCGCTGTCAGGGATGTTTGATCTTTGGATAACGAAATGCTCTTCTCTTTGCCATCCGCAGTGACAAATTTCAGGGTACGCGATGCCGCATCGCTGCCTAGAGCCGCTTTGACATCGGTTTTCGCATCGCTGGTCAGCGTTTGCGATTGCGCCAGATGATCTACGCTGATGGTGTATTTCCCTGCCAGCGCGCTGCCATTGGTATCCGCGCTAAATGCACTCGAACTGGAAGTGGTACTGGTCGCGGTATAGAGACTCGCATCCTTTAATTTGGTGTTAGCCGTCTGAAAAGCCTGAATCGCGGTTTTAAGTGTGCCATAAGCAGAAAGCTTCGCCGTGGCGGCAGACTGCTGTTTGGAAATCGGTGTCAGTGACTGTTTTTCAGCGGCGGTCAG
Source organism: Pantoea sp. USMM079 (assembly GCF_037153115.1). Classification (NCBI taxonomy): domain Bacteria; kingdom Pseudomonadati; phylum Pseudomonadota; class Gammaproteobacteria; order Enterobacterales; family Erwiniaceae; genus Pantoea; species Pantoea sp. USMM079. The sequence continues at coordinate 174,949 of NZ_JBBCKX010000002.1, read as the reverse complement.
TTTATCCAAAATGGTACTTAAACCCAGTCCTGAACCCACACCTAAAGTTGAAATCCCGGCCATGTACGTAACTCCTGTTATTTTGACGTTACGGTACTATCGGCGACTTAACGCAAACCTTTAAGAAAACCTGATCATTTCTTTACTATTTCCTTACGAATATCCTTACAGTTTGCACAACATCAGTGCAGACGCGGCTTCAGGGGCCATTGCCCTGTTTTTCCTCCATCGCTTCGCTACGCAATAAAACATGACGTGTCTCACATTTAACGGTCAGCATGCTTGTCGGAATCACAGAGCGGCTTATTATCTCGCCAGATTGTTACTGCGCGCAAACGCAGGCAAAACCTGACACGCCGCCCTCCCGGTGGGTCAGGTTTTTTCTTTTTCAGGGCTGATAAAAATGAAAATCGCGAAGATCCTCAATAACAATGTCGTGGTCGTACTGGGCGAGAACGGCAAAGAACAAGTCGTGATGGGTCGCGGGCTGGCTTTTCAGAAGCGTGTGGGCGATGCGCTGGATGCGCAGCAGATTGAAAAAGTCTTCGCACTGCAGAGTGACACCCTGACAGGAAGGCTAGGCGAGTTGCTTTCTGATATCCCGCTGGAAGTCATCACAACCAGCGAGTTAATCATCGCCAGCGCACGTCAACAGTTGGGCCAGCCGCTGCATGAGAGCCTCTCGATTGCGCTGTGCGATCACTGCCATTTCGCGATTGAACGCCATCAGCAAGGCATTCCGATTCGTAATGTATTGAAGTGGGAGATCAAAACGCTCTACCCCAAAGAGTTCGCGATTGGCATGGAAGCACTGGCCCTGATCAACAAACGCCTCGGTGTGGTGTTACCTGACGATGAAGCAGGCTTTATCGCCCTGCACTTAGTCAACGCGCAACTGGGCAGCGACTTTGCCGATGTCTCTCATGTGACGCAATTTATGCAGGAGATTTTGCATATCGTGAAGTATCGGTTGCAGCTGGATTACCGCACCGACAGCCTGAGCTATAACCGCTTCGTTAACCATTTGAAGTTTTTTGCCCAGCGCATGCTGGGAAAACGCGGCGTGTGCAGCAAAGATGAGTCATTGCATGATGTGGTGCGCGACAAATATCCGATTGCTTATCAATGCGCGATGAAGATCGACAGCCACATCCAGCAAAAATATCTCTATGCCCTCTCGGCGGAAGAGCGCATGTTTCTCACCATCCATATTGAGCGAGTTCGCAAAGAGACATTAGCGTTGCAGGAAGATGCCGACGAGGCGTAAAAACGGGCGCCAGCGCGCCCGTTAGCGGGTTTATTTCAATGCCGCGCCGTGGCTACGGATCACATCCTGATACCAGAAGAAGCTCTTTTTACGCGAGCGTTCCAGCGTGCCGTTGCCCGCATCATCACGATCAACGTGGATGAAACCGTAACGCTTCGAGAACTCGGCTTTAGAGGCGCTGACCAGGTCAATCGGTCCCCAGCAGGTGTAGCCCATCACGTCCACACCATCTTCAATCGCTTCCCGTACCTGCACTAAGTGATCATTGAGATACTGGATGCGGTAATCGTCATTGATGCTGCCATCGGCCTCAACCACATCTTTGGCACCCAGGCCATTTTCCACAATAAATAGCGGCTTCTGATAACGGTCGTACAAGATGTTAAGCAGTATACGCAGACCTTCCGGATCAATCTGCCATCCCCACTCTGAGCTGGCGAGATGCGGATTCGGCACCATCGACAAGATATTGCCCTGCGCTTTTTGGTTCTCTTCTTCATTGGTGGTGACGCAACCGGTCATGTAATAACTGAAGGAGATGTAATCCACAGTGTTGCGCAGGTCGCGTTTGTCCTCATCCGTGATGCTGACGGTGATTCCGCGATCGGCGAAGAAGCGTTTCATGTAAGCCGGATAGGCACCGCGCACCTGCACATCACCAAAGAATAACCACTCGCGATTCTGCTGCAACGTTTCCAACACATCGGCAGGACGGCAGCTGAGCGGATAGAGCAACGCACCCAGCAGCATGTTGCCGATCTTACCGTCCTTAACAATCTCATGGCAGGCTTGTACGGCGCGGCCGCTCGCCACCAGCTGATGATGAATCGCCTGATAAATCGCCTGTTGATCGCTCTCTTCCGGTAATCCAACGCCAGTAAAGGGCGCATGCAATGACATGTTGATTTCATTGAACGTCAACCACAGCTTCACTTTAAGCTGGAAGCGAGTGAATACCGCGCGCGCATAGCGTTCAAAACAATCAATGGTGATGCGATTGCCCCAGCCGCCATATTTTTTGATCAAGCCAAAAGGCATTTCGTAATGTGACAACGTCACTAGCGGAGTGATGTTGTACTTTGCCATCTCATCAAACAAACGATCGTAAAAGGCCAACCCCTCCTCGTTTGGCTGAGCTTCATCGCCCTGCGGGAAAATACGCGTCCAGGCAATCGAGGTACGCAGAACGGTAAAGCCCATCTCTGCGAACAGCTTGATGTCTTCCGGGAAGCGATGATAGAAATCAATCGCCGTGTCTTTGATGCCAAAATCATTGCCGCTGCGTTCAACGCGCGCGCCAAAAATACCTTTGGGTTGCAGATCCGAGGTCGATAGCCCTTTACCGCCCTCCTGCCAGGCACCTTCCACCTGATTGGCGGCAACGGCGCCACCCCATAAAAATGCATCCGGGAAACGTGTAGTCATTTACTTGCTCCTTGGTTATTTCAGCACGGCCAGCAGCGGCGAGCCTTCACTCACTGCGCTGTTGTTCAGGGTTAATACATCAATAAATTCATCGCTGTTGCTCACCAGCACCGGTGTGGTGAGGTCGAATCCAGCGTTTTTGATCGCCTCAATATCAAACTCCAATAGCACATCGCCCACTTTCACTGGCTGATCGTTTTGTACCTGAGGACGGAAATATTGCCCGTCGAGTTTGACGGTATCGAGTCCAACATGGATCAGCACTTCCGCGCCTTGATCTGACGTCAGGCCAATCGCATGTCCGGTGCGGAACATGGAGGAAACTACGCCATTGACCGGCGATACTACGCGGCCCACGTGCGGCAGAATGGCCGCGCCCTTGCCGAGTAAACCGCTGGCGAAAGTTTCATCTTTGACTTTATCCAGCGGCAATACGTCACCCGCAATCGGGCTCACCACGCTTTCACGGCGCGTTAATGTCGCAGGCGCGGGATCGGCGACGGGTTCAGCCACAACGGGTTGTGCCGCAGACTCTCGTAAACCAAACACATAGGTCATGGCACAGGCGAAAACTAGCGCGACCGCTGCACCGGCAAAGGACGCCAGCACGCTGGCATCAATACCCGTGCTGGGCACGACCTGAATAAACGTGAAAATACTGGGGAAGCCAAAGGAGTAAATGGTGGTGTGCCAGAAGCCCAGAATGGCGGCACCCAATGCGCCACCAATACAGCCGAAGATGAAAGGACGTCGACGTGGAAGCGTGACGCCATACACTGCGGGTTCAGTGATACCAAAAATGCTGGCAGTGAATGCCGATCCGGCCATCGCTTTGAGTTTGATATCACGCGTGCGCAGGAAGATCCCCAATGTCGCGCCCGCCTGTCCTAATACCGCCGGCATCAGTAATGGCAGTAGGGTGTCGTGACCGAAGTTGGCCAGATTGTTGAGCATGATCGGCACCAGTCCCCAGTGCAGACCGAAAATCACACAGATTTGCCAGATCGCGCCCATCACCGCACCTGCAACCATGGGGCTGAGGCTGTAAATCCACAGATAGCCTTCCGCCAGCAAGCGGCTGAGCCAGGTGGCTGCCGGGCCAATCGCCAGAAAAGTGAGCGGCACGGTGATTAGCAAGCACACCAGCGGCGTAATGAAGTTACGCACCGCACCGGGTGAACGCGGATGTACCCAACGCTCAATCAGGCTTGAGACCCACGCAGCAAAGATAATCGGGATCACCGAGGAGCTGTAATTGAGTATTTCCAGCGGGATACCGACAAAGGTCAGTGGCTTTCCTGCCTGCTGCTGTTGCATCGCTTCAAGTATCAACGGATGCACCAGCGCTGCGGCAATCGCCATGCTGACAAAGGGGTTACCGCCAAATTTTTTCCCGGCGCTGTAGCCGAGCAGAATCGGCAGGAAGTAAAAGAGTCCATCACTGGCAACAAACAGCACTTTGTAGCTGCCGCTGCTCGCGTCCATCGCACCGAGCACCAGCGCCAACGCCAGCAGTCCCTTGATGATGCCTGTCGCAATCATCACACCAATAAAGGGTGTAAAAATGCCGGAAACCAGATCGATAAAACGGGCAAACAGGTTTTGTGGCGTAGTGTCCTCCACGTTATCGGCATGGTCGAGGGCATAGCGTGCCGTTAACGCGCGGTAGACCTCCGCAACCTGGTTGCCGATCACCACCTGATACTGTCCCCCGCTCTCCACCACCATGATCACGCCAGGATTATTTTTCAACTCGGCGGTATGCGCTTTTTGGCTCTCTTTTAACTTGAAGCGCAGGCGCGTTGCGCAGTGCATCACGCTGATGATGTTATCTTTTCCCCCCACGCCAGCCACAATGTCATCTGCCAGTTCCTGATATTGCATCTTCCCTTCTCCTGCAAAACGCCCCGAATTTCGCGCAAAAAAAAACCTGAGGCGCGCCCTCTGTGATAGAGAAAGGGCGCGCCTCAGGTTTTGCCTGCCGAACAGTAACAATCCTTAATGACGGTTATCTTGCTGAGCATTGCCAAAAAGTAGCAAGCAGTTTTCAAAAATCGCGCTGAAATGTGTGAAGCGCGTCAATTATTGTTCAGGAGTGCAGCGCATGCCCGGCTCGTTGTAATGCTGACAAAGCGAGGGCAGATAGCATCACACCAATCAAAATTAACAGTTTATAGCTCAGCGCGTTCAGCAGCAGAATACCCAGCACGCCGCCGAACAGGAATGCCATCACCGTGAAGAAGTGCAGTTTTAAACGCTCGATATAGAGCGGCGCATCTTTCGGGGATTCTTTACGGCGTAGCACATCAAACAACATGGCCAACTCAATGCCAATGTCGGTAGCGGTACCGGAGACATGGGTGGTGCGCACGCGTGCGTTGGAAATCCGGGTCACCACGGCGTTTTGTAATCCCATCAAAAAACTCAAACTGAGCACCAGCAATACGCCCGATTCACTAAAGCTGAACCAACTCTCAATGACGCCCAGCGCGAATAATGCCACGCCTTCCAGCAGGATGTTGATGGCATAAATCCCGCGAATTTGTCGCCTGCGTCCGGAGTTGATAATCAGGGTCGAGACAGAAGAACCCGCTATAAAGAGCAGCACTATCAGCAGGAAGAACAATCCGACATGCAGATTCGCTTTCGCCAGATGATCGGAAAGTGACGAGACGTTGCCCGTCATGTTGGCAGAGAAAAAACCGACGGTTTCAAATGCAGCTGTGTTCAGCGCGCCCGCAACAGCCGCCAGCGTGCAGGCGAGTCGGGTATCCGTATTAAAAGTGCGCGTGTTTTCGGAGGTAATCAGCATGGCTATTCCCGGCCCTGGCAAAGGGGAATATCTTCCTCCTGCGGGCCGGAATTCTCAAGCCTCAGGCAAAAGGCACCCTTTACTGACCGGGCATAACAGGGCGTTATGAGCGAGGGATACAATCAGTGGAGGTATTAATCGACATGGGTTCGATTAAACCCGTATTGCGTAAGCCGATGATGAAACTGAACATTATTCTCACAATTCAGTTTAATGTAAATCGATCGCTTATAGTGACTGATGGTTTTGTTATTCAGTCTGACACGCAAGGCAATGTCCTGCTGACTGCTGTATCGGGCAAGCCATTTCAGCATGTGAAATTCTTGCAGCGAGAGCGAAGGAACACGGCTGCGTGTTGATGTATGCGGTCTCTTCTCAGCAAGTGTATTGACGTTTTGAACAATGCTGGCTAATGAGGCTTTTTTTGTCAGAAATAAAACCGAGTGAAATTCATGGGCAAGAAAATTAAGCAGCGCAGCATCATTAATGTCGGTCAGTACCAACACGCGGATACTAGGATAAAGTGCCTGCAACAGGCTTAAAAACGCATAGGAAGATTCAATATCATCCGCTTCGGTTTTTAACTCAATAATCATTACTTCGATAAATTGATCGATTAATATTTTTTTTGCATCACTTAAAGATGAGCAGGACAAGAATTGGTAACCTGCAGATATTAATAGCTTTTCTAAGCCAAGCGCGGCCCATAAATTGGCTTCAACATTTAATATTTTCATGTTTATTACTTAAACAATTAAAAAACCATTTAATCGTGATTAGTGGCTATTTTAAATCGGACAACATTTCTTTTTTTGTGCGATAAAGACTACAAAATATTAATTATCCCGTGCTGGCGAAGCCGCAATCGCGCACTAAAATTATGGAGTGACTAGCTAGTCCTTATCTCTCACGGAACATTGATATGAGGTCTTCCTATGAAACAACAGAGCTACAGAGGCGGTGCAGGGAATTTTGCTAACGATCCGGCACGCGCAAGAGAAGCTGGTAAAGCGGGAGGCAAAGCCAGTGGAGGCAACTTCAGAAACGATCCTGAACGCGCCGTTGAAGCGGGTCGGAAAGGAGGCAAGATAAGTCGCCGTCCTCCAACAAAGTCTGAGTAAAGCGCTTTAGGATTTGTTCTGCCAGGGACTGGCATCTCCTCTTAATGGATCCACCCGATGCGACCTGGCCTCAAGCCTGTCGGCCACTGCCCTTCCTGTTTTTCCATACTAAATCCAATCGCCACCGCTTTGCCTACCAGATTACGCTCAGGGACAAAACCCCAATAGCGGCTGTCATAGCTGTTGTTACGATTATCCCCCATCATAAAATAGCTATCCGCCGGCACCACCCACTCTCCAGTCTGCTGACCTGGCTGATGGAAAAATGCCGATGCTGAAACAGTCAATTCAGGCTTCTGCAAAATGCGATGCGTCACCCCCGCTAGCGTTTCAGTGCCCATCAATAGACGCTGTTCATCAGGCTTTTCCTCGCCAATTGGTCTGGCATAAAAGCCCGGATGCATTCCGGCAGTCTCGACGAACTCGCCCGCTTTGAGCGCACTGTAATGAATGGCTAGCGCTGGTGCACAAGATTGATGGTCCTGGCAAAAAGAGAAAACAGTGAGCTGTTGTGAGGCTGGATTGAAGATGACTTTGTCACCGGGCAAACCGATCACTCTTTTAATGAACAACTGCGTTTCGTCCTGAGGAAACGTAAATATCGCAATATCACCACGTTTAGGGTGTCCGGTGGCAAGCAACGTTTTCTGATTGAATGGATTTCGAAGCCCGTATGAATATTTATCTGCCAGCACCCAGTCGCCGGTGAGTAGAGTTGGCATCATGGATCCAGAAGGAATGCGAAAAGGCTCCCAGCCAAAGGCCCGAACCAGTAACACGATGACCAGTAACGGAAAGAGCGATGCGGGCGTATCCAGCCAACTCGGGAGGCGCTGAGTTTTACCCTGCTGTATGAGCGAAGATTCTGCCTGGTTTTTCTCAACGGTGATGCGCGTCAAAGCCCAAAGCCTGTATGTCCAACTCAGGCCGCTAAAAACCACAGCAATGGCCAGTATCAGGGCGAAGATGTTCATCATAAGAGGCTTCCAGCGCTGCCGCGTTATTCATCCGCATCAATCATTGCGGCTCGTTAATTTGCGCCGTCAATATAAACCCAATGTTAGGTTATCGCTCTCCTATCTGTGCTTTACGGCTCGCTTAATATGATGCGAATGGTGAGGCTTGAGTTATAGGCTTTTCAATGCCATATTCTTTTCAATAATGTGGCTTGCTTAATCTACATAACTTAATAGGGAGTGATAATGTCCACCGAAGAGAGAATAAAGGAACTTGAAGAAACGGTTCAGCGTTTAAAAATCGAAACTGAGGTGTTGCGTGAACTGATGATTAAACAGGTCGCAGTGAATAACATCACCTTCAAAGGGAAATATGATGAAGTCATTATTAACATGGCTAAAGAGTATGAAGAGCGCGGACTGGAAGTTGACCGTAACCGAGCCATGCATGAAGCGATACGGCAATACATCAAAGATGATGCATCATCCAATGATTGAAATGCTGTACCGCAATAATACCCTTACAAATCACGCAAAAGAGCCGCTTCCGCGGCTCTGAATTGAGAGTCAGATCATCGGTTTTTGATCATCAGGTAAATCACGATCGTCAGTCTCATCATCCTCTTCATCGGGTAAGGGTAAATCGTCGCCAGGCTGCGGCTTAACATCATCTGGATCTGGACGTTCTGACATATATACCTCCATTCACCCTGATTGGGTATAAGTAGTTTAGTGGGGTGATGATTGATGCGGTGTAGAAAATACCCGATTTTGTGAATCAAGCGTAGGATATTTTATAAAATATTTTAACCACTAGAAAAGCTTACTTTATAAACTACATGCTTCGTTTATTTCGAAATTACAGGGTAATTAATCAACAATTTCAATTGATTAAGCACACCCTATAATTAGAGAGATGTTTTTTAAATGTCGGGTGCGATTAATTTTCAGCGAGGCTATTTATCCTGATAAGGATCATGCTTGTGATCTTTACTATCATCGCGCGTGCGCGGAATCTCTCCATGATCTTCAGGGTTGTCTTTTGCTGGATGGTCATCCTCTTCATACGCATTGCCGACATTGGGGGCGGCTTCGGGAAGTCCCTTATGCACATCCCCTTCTTTATTACGTTGTTCATTCGTATGATGATCTTTCATAATTAACCTCATATTTAATGTCTTTCTTATAGTAGTCTAATTTTAACGACAGGAAATGAATGCTGAACGTTTAAGCCAGTCATTATTAAAACTGGTAAATTTTTCCGTTCACCTACGGTTTCGCTTACTTCAGCTTTTTAGACAGATTAATCCGTAAGTTCGAAAACACGCCTCTTATTCAAGTCACTAACCCAAATTCACATCGGATAGTGTGCCATACTCTCGGTACCCAAATTAATTGGAAAATAACATGTTTCACTTTGTTATCGCCCTCTTCAAGAGCCCTGAGTCATTGCTACAAGTGATGAGCCAGCAAGATATGAAAGAATCCATTCAGGAGGGCGACAGGATCATTATTGATGAAGATGGCAACGCTTCGGTTAATCCGTTAAGTCCCAAAGTTCAGCGCGATTTTGCCCATCATGTCAAAACCTTGAAGGATATCTAAATGGGAACGGCAATATTTATGGTGCTGATGGTGTGTGGCTATTGGTACACCAGCCGGGACATGTCGAGTCGCTTAAAAATAAAGCGTTCCTTTGGCTGGGATGTTTACTTTTTAATTGCCCTTTATGGTTGTATTTTTGTCTTACAGGGCGTGTTTGCCACCGGGATTGTCTGGCTGATATTACTCGCCGCTTCCGCGATCAATAATACTTTTGCACTTACCCGCCTGGTGCATGCTCGTTGGCATGTGGATTTTATGACCTGGAGCTTCCTGGGTATTCAGGCACCGGTCGTGATTATGCTCGCCTTTGCCGTGCTGTTTTGTGTGTATCGCTCAAACTGGGCTGGCAGCGCGCGATTAACCGCCAGCAGCCGCCGCGACCTCTATCAGCGATTGTCACGTTCGAACGGTATTGAACAGATGTTGTTGCAGTGTATGGAAGAAGGTGAGTTAGCCTGGATAACGCTAAAATCCCGACGCATCTACATCGGCATGATTCATGCCGCCACCTTCGAATATGCCAGCACGGCCAATATTGTATTAATACCGATGCTCAGCGGTTATCGCGATTCACGTACGTTAAATCTCGCCGTTGAGCACAATTACAGCCGTTGGTATCATCAGCACCAAATTGATTTCATGTCGAAACCCAAAACAGCTTTAGCGTTTCGTAAAGTGATTATGGTGGAACAAATCGAGAGTCTGTCGCTGTTTGATCCCGCCAGCGCCAGTGCTCTGGCAATGGGTGAGGCAGGAACCGATGAAGTCAGCACAGACGCATCACCCTAACTTCCAGCGTAACCAATTATCCAGTTCGCTTTCAGGTAATGGGCGGGAATGAAAGAACCCCTGCGCCTGATCGCAACCGAACTCTTTTAACGCTTCGAGCGTCTCAATATTTTCCACGCCTTCCGCTAACACCACATAATCCAGTTCTTTGAGCATAGCGATAATGCTGCGGGTGATGATGCGTGACGCGGTATCCGTGGCAAGTCCGCCGACAATCGAACGGTCGAGTTTGACCACATCCAGAGGCATTTTTCGCAGATAACTGATATTGCTGTAACCGGTGCCGAAATCATCCAGCGCAATACCAAAACCGCGCAGTTTCAACATTTCCAGCCCCTTAATGGCCGCCGCGCTTTCGATGATGCGCTCAGTTTCCAGGCACTCAATGCCGAGCAGATTCGTCGGCAGACGTGCCTTGATCATCTTATTCTCGAGCCTGTCAGCAAAACTTTCCTGGCTAAAGTCGCGCACGCTAACGTTCACCGTGACAGGCAACTGGATACCTTGCCCGTTGAGCCGTTTCAACCGCTCAATGGTTTTATCAATGACCCATTCGGTGATCTCTTGCAGCAGCGTGGTTTGTTCCGCGAGCGGGATGAAAACTGAAGGAGAAAGTTCACCTCGGGTGGGATGGCGCCATCGGATCAGCGCTTCGAGCCCAATCGGTAAACCGTTGCTCAGACAGATTTTCGGCTGGAACACCAGATACAAGCCATGATTGTGCCGTACAGCAGTGGCCAGGTCGTTGACGAGAGTAAAGTCATCCGTACGCCGCTCATCGTTTTCCTCACTGAAGTTCATACACGGGATCCCGCGACAAATGGCTTCATGCAAGGCACTAACGGCTCGACGCAGCGCTTCCTGAGCGGAAATTTCTGACGGCGAAAAGAGGGTTTCACCGGTATGTGTCGCCAAATCGACCGATAAACCTTCGCCAATCTCGGCGCGTACGCCTTCCATGCGTCGCGCAACCCACTCGGCGCACAATGGACTTTCTTGTTGAGTTAATAGCGCGAACCGCCCGGTTGCCACGGTATAGAGCAGTTCATTTTTGCCGGGACGCAGACGTAGCGGCAGTAACGTTGCCATATCTTTGAGAAGCCCTTCGACCGGTGCCATGCCCAACGAACGCGCCAGCTCATAGGCTCGCGGCATATCGATGCAGTCGATCAACACCAGCCGATACCGCGTGTTATCACCGGCATTACGCAAGGATTGCAGGTCTCTAATCAGTTGCTGTCGGTTAGGCAATCCTGTAACCAGATCGGTAAAACCGACAGAATGCCAGGCTTCAAGAAAGGAAATCACCAGCTGGGATAGCAACGTCATCGTCGCCAGCTTTTCAGCGCTAAAGGTATGTGGTTTGCTATCCACCACGCATAGCGTGCCTAAAACCAGCCCTTCCTGGCTCTTTAGTGGCACACCCGCATAGAAGCGAACAAAAGGTTCACCTATAACAAAAGGATTGACGGAAAAACAGGCGTCCAGTTGGGTATCGGGCACCACCAGCGGTTGATCCCCCTCGACCACGTACTGACACAATGAATCGGCACGCAACGTTTCACCGACGTTAAAGTTGTGCGCAGCTTTGATGTATTGGAAATCATCGTCAAGGACAGAGATGAAACTGCTGGGAACATCCAGCGTTTTACTGACCAAATCAGTGAATTTGCTCAGTACATCGTCACGGCAGATATCCGGATTCCGAAGTGCCTGGAGCGTGATGCAGCCTGGCTTCAATTCGTTAGTTATGCTCATTTGCACTCGCCCATTCCCCTGGCACGGATAGCAATGCTGAACTCAAAAGAATAACTTCATTATCATTAAGGAGAATATCCGCCATTTTGCGTCTATTTTGCTCATTATTAACCGGTGAATATCACCATATTATGCTCGCCATCACGGTTTGTCATGCTGAAATATCTTTACAAGAAGCTTACATGAAAACTGAGTAAAGCTATCCTTCATCCCATTCAAGCGAGGCGTAAATTGATAACAAGGATTACGGCTGCCCAGAGATCTTATCAATAGCGCACGCATTAATAGGATTTAATAATTACCGCATAAAATTCAGTCTGTTGCCCTAAATTCAACAAGCACAGAAAAGCATCAAATAAGCGATGCATCACGGCATATATATTCCTGTCATATCGCTAAGTCGGTCCAGGTTTTCTCTTAATGATGCGTCTCGCTTATTAGCTTAATCTCTCAATAATGGGATTATTTTATTTTAACTAAGGTTTCAAATCCCGAATTTTCAACACCCTGCTTTAGGGAAATCCAGAAATATTACTCTGCAACGATTATTAAGCCGCTTCGCAGAGTATTTTTTCTTTAGTCTATCTTTTCCTCCACACATCACGCCACCCTGTCACGCCGTAGCAGGCTTAAACGGCTAAGAGGTGAAGATGCTATATAGGGTCACGGCAAACTTCCCAACATTTCCCCTTCCATCTTATCCGGACGCAGCGTAACCTATATGCAAAACGACTATGTTTCATATACGGATCGCATAATGGGTATCGTAAAAATTTCTGATCTGATGCATGAGAATCTGCGTATCGCGAGCACGGCGTTAAGCCGTTCCATCAATGCGCAGGCAGAACACTGGATGAAGATTGGCATGCTGGCTGAGCTTTATCCTGACCTCAACCTTCAGGAACTGACGCGCCTGTTGATGCGTGTCGAACGTGACGGCGGCGCAGATTTAGCGCAGCTGCTTGACCAGCCTACATTAACCTCGCAGGGAATCGCGCAATGACCATCAAACTACATTCTGCAGAAGAAATCGAACTGGCACGCGCTGCCGGACACGCCGCGGCAAAAGTGCTGGAAATCATCACCCCTTACGTCAAACCCGGCGTGACCACAGATGAACTAGACGCCATTTGCCATGACTATATTGTCAATGAACTGAAGGTTGTTCCCGCGAATATTGGTTATCACGGCTATACACGCACCACCTGTACCTCGGTAAACCACGTGGTGTGCCATGGCATTCCAGGTGAGAAGAAGCTCAAGAATGGCGATATCGTCAACATCGACGTCGGCATCATCAAAGATGGCTGGTACGGTGATACCAGCCGCATGTATTACGTAGGTGAGCCATCGGTGCGCGCTAAACGTCTGGTCGATATCACCTACGAATCGATGGTGGCGGGCATTAAAGTCGTCAAACCCGGTGCGACATTGGGTGATATCGGCGCCGCGATCCAACAGGTGGCGGAGAAAGCCGGATTTTCAGTGGTGCGTGATTATTGCGGTCACGGTGTTGGTGAGATTTATCACGACGAGCCTCAGATTCTGCACTACGGTACGCCGGGCACAGGGATTGAGTTGCAGGCAGGCATGATCTTTACCATCGAGCCAATGATCAATGCCGGCAAAGCAGGTACCAGTGTTTTATCTGATGGCTGGACGGTGGTGACAAAAGATCGCTCGCTGTCGGCGCAGTGGGAACACACTCTTGCTGTGACCGAGACCGGCTTCGATTTGCTTACGCCATGGCCTGAAGGCACAGGCGATTACGCAGCAATAGAAGGTTGAATGCGGCTTAGCGCGCTGACAGGCATTCAGGATGCGCCAATGCAGTGGCGTTACTTTTCACTGCCGTGTAAGGTAACGTCACTTTTTTTATCCGGAACTTAGACTGATGCGTGAACAAGCCATTTTTGCCGGCGGCTGCTTTTGGTGTACTGAAGCGATTTTCCAATCCATCCATGGTGTATTGAGCGTGGAAAGTGGTTATATCGGCGGCCATGTCTCGTCACCCACTTACGATCAAGTTTACAGCGACACCACCGGTCACGCCGAAGCGGTGAAAATCGAGTTCGATCCTGATCTCGTCAGTTACGACGATTTGCTCGACATCCACTTCGCGACCCATGATGCCACGCAGGAAAACATCAAAGACGGCGTGGTGCGTTCACGTTATCGTTCCGCACTATTTCCGACCAGCGATGCACAACGCATTGCCGCTGAACAAGGGATAGCGCGCGCCGCTGCCGAACTCAGCAAGCCGCTGGTGACAAAGCTGGAACCGTTAGCCGAGTGGTACGCAGCCGAAGACTATCATCAAAACTTCTGGGAGAAAGAAGGACAGGAAAACGCCTTCTGTATGATGAATATCCCGGCAAAACTGCAGAAACTGCGCAATAAATTTCCGAAACAGGCATCAGACGCTTAACGCGCCATCTCATCGATAACCTGTGTGATGCGCTGAATCACCCTCTGCGCCGCCCGCGATAACTGTCGGGATGGCGCAGTACAAAGTGCCAACGTCAGCGGACGCATCACGCTGTTTTTCAGCGGCACAAAGCACAGTTGCTGCTCCTGCACTTCAGTCATCACATCCAGCAAACTCAGCACGCATACGCCAGTGCCCTGAGCAACCAAACTGCGTATCAGGCGAATATCGTTACAGGCAATAATGTTATCCGGCGCCATGCCCTGCTTGCGGTATAGCGCATCGACCCGTTCATGGACCACCAGCGAATCACCAGGAATGATATGCCGCTCCTGGCTCAATTGACTGAGCGATAGCGCATCGCACTGGCTCAATGGATGATCGGGCGCCATGACTATACCCATATCCAGTTCCGCAAACGCCAACACATCCAGCCCACTCTGTCCCGCCGGATCAAGGATCAAGCCAAAATCAATCGCAGACTGTCGAATCAATTGGCTGATGGCGTGGCTGTTGTCGACGGTAAGTTCCAGCCGCAGCCACTGATGTTCACGTGCAATATCTGCAATCGCATCAGCCACCGGTCCCTTAGTCAGTGATTGCACCAGACCCGCGCTGACGTTACCGCGCTTTAACCCCTGAATATCATCGAAACGCTGGCACGTAACGCGAAACTCGCGCTGCCAGCGCATCACATCGTCGTACAGCAACTCACCGGCGGTGGTCATCCGCAACCCATCCGGCAAACGCTCAAACAGCGGCGTACCAAAGCTCTCTTCCGCCTGCAGGATCTGCCGGTTAATGGCGGACGCGGAGACGTGCAGTTTCTCGGCGGCTTTACGTAAGCTGCCGCTGCGAGCCACTTCTGCAAAGTAAACGGAAAAGCGGGAAAACGGACTCATGCATCACCTGTACTGTTTTTTGCAACACTTGATTGAATTCTGTCGGATGGATTTGTACAGAGCTAATTATTCACAATGTCCTGATAAAAATGAAGTCTTTCAGTCGCCCTTGTGAGCCAATGGCAGGAACATCACCATGAATACCCGCAACGTCGAGCTGCGGGTCCAGGTAGAAGGTGTGCACGCTTTCAATACGCGGGTATTTGAAGAGGATTGCCTGATGGTGGAAACAAAAAAACCCAGCGCCAGCCGCTGAACAGTTTATCGCGCTGTGCTGCTCACGCATTTAATCACGCAATCGGGTGATCGACCTGTAACTTATTTAGTGCGCCACATGCGGTACTGTCCCCAGAAGCCTACTTCTGTGGCGTACTCCTGTGGCGTGCCGTCAGCCACAATATCCAGCGACTTGCGCATCCCCAGACTCATCACTGAACAGTCATTACTGACGCGCAACTTATGCAGACCATTTTCCAGATAAGCAGTGACAAACTGGTTTTGACGCAACATCGCGACATCCTGACCATCCACGTTCACCACGAATTTGCAGGTTCCACCGCTGGCACTACCAATAAACTGCTTGAGGCGCGTAACAGTCACCGGTGTCTGCTTCTTGCTGGCATCCGGTGTCACCATTTGCTGATTGATGATGGTATCGGCTGATCCATAAGGTCTGGCGCACCCTGCCAGAGTTAAAACCGCTAACGCTATCAATGCTTTTTTCATTACTTTCCCTTTAGTCTGCTGCTCCATGCAGCCATTCGCTATGCGTTATCGGCGTTTTGGGTGAAATCTTCAATACCACGCTAAAACAACAAATGCCTCAGGTTGTAGAACGCTCCCGCCAGCGCGATAAGCAACAACATCAGCATTGATATCCGCTCCAGGCGCTGCTGATGTGCTCCCGGCAGCCAGCGCTTCACGGTGATGATATAAAACGCCAGCACCGCAAAATCGAAGGCCATCCATACCAGCGCCAGGGTGATCAGGCTGCTGCTCAGATCGGGCGTGATGGCGATAAACTGTGGAAACAGCGCGGCAAAAAACAGAATATCTTTTGGATTAGAGATGCCCACCACAAAGCCTTTCAGCAATCCACCCTGTGCTGCAGGCCGATGGGCGGTTGCACTTGTCGCAACACGTAAGCCTCGCCATGCAATCACGCCAATAAACAGGGAACCCAGCAACCCGGCGACTTGCAAACTCAAGGGATTGAGAGAGACCAATCCCGTCAACATCAGTGCAGCCAGCGCAATTAACACCAGTGATGCCGCGTTAGTGCCCACCACTGTGGCAAAAGCGCGGCGATAACCATGACGCGCGGCCGTGCCCGTGATCAGCGCCACCACCGGGCCTGGCGTCATTAACAGCAATAAAATCGCCAGCATATACGCCAGCAGCAGTGAGAGGTTCATGGTAACGACCTGAAACGTATTAGAAGGTCGCCAGTATGGCTTTTCGATTCCACATTGAAAAACGCTTTAAAATGCCGTTGAATGTGAGTTTTACTCAATATTGAGTTTACCTTATGACGCTTCCTCCACTTTATGCGTTGCGCGCCTTTGCCAGTGCGGCGCAGTTGGGGTCTTTTAGCCAGGCCGCTGCGGCACTCAACGTCACCCCTGGGGCGATTAGCCGCCACATCCGCACCCTTGAAGCGTGGTTCGATTGCCAACTGTTTATCCGTAAAGGCCCCAGGGTAGAAATCAGCGCTGCCGGTAGCGTATTAGCGGCACAATTACAGGCCGGATTTGCCTCTTTAGAGCAAGCTTGCGCCGCCTTCACGCAGCAGGGTCATCAACTCCGTCTCAAGGCCCCATCGACACTGACCATGCGGTGGCTGCTGGATGCACTTCAACTCTATCGCGAGCAAAACTCAACACCTGAAGTGCAGATTACCAGCGTTTGGATGGACACCGACAACGTCGATTTTGCCCGTGAACCTTTTGACTGCGCCATCTTGTTGGGCGACGGTCATTTTGGTGCAGACACTGAGTGCCATTTGCTGTTTCAGGAGTGGTTAATTCCGATTTGCGCCCCCGCACTGGAACGACAGGCACAAAAGCAACTGGCAAGTTGTGAATTGATTCACCCCTCACACGATCGCCGCGACTGGCTGAGGTGGTCACAGGGGGCAGCTGATGCACCGGTTATCAATCTGTGGCAAGGCAAACTGTTCGATACGCTGGAACAGGGCACGATGGCGGCGATCAGTGGACACGGCGTTTCAATTGGTGACTTGCTGCTCAGCCAGGAGGCGATCAACAACGGCTTACTGGTGCTGCCATTTAACCAGCCGGTGGCGACAGGGGACGGTTATTATCTGGTGTGGCCGAAAACCCGGCCGGAAGCGCCCAACATCAAGCTATTGCTTCAATGGTTGCTTGATCAGGTGCCCGTGTTAAATAGCAAGAATTTAGAGTAATGGCGGCCTTGACGCCGCCTGTCATCTGGTTATGCGCTCTGACGCAGGGTAAACACGCTGACGCTGTTCACCATGTTTGCCGCTTGCTCGCTGAGCATGGCGGAAGCAGCCAGGGATTGCTCCACCAGCGAGGCATTTTGTTGCGTCGTGATGTCAATTTGGCTGATAGCAGTGTTGATCTGACTGATCCCATCGGCCTGTTCGGTGCTGGCCTGATTAATCTGTGACAGCACCTCCTTCATGTTCACCACGTTGTTCATCATTTCCGACATCAGTTTGTTGGCATCCGCTACCATGTCACGGCCATCAACGATGCGCGTGGAAGACTCCTCAATCAGATGGCGAATCTCATGCGATGAGGTGGCGGTTTTTTGCGCCAGCGCGCGCACTTCCTGCGCGACTACCGCAAAACCGCGACCGTGCTCCCCTGCTCGTGCCGCCTCAACAGCCGCATTGAGCGCCAGGATATTGGTCTGGAAAGCAATCGAATCAATCAGATTGATAATGTCTGCCATGCGACCGGCTGAATCATGGATCTCAGCCATTTTGGTCGACACGTTGTTCATCATGGTGGCGTTCTGCCCCACGGCGCTTTCCGCCTTTTCAGACAGATCGGCAGCAAAGTGGGTGTTATTGCGCGTGTTGCTAATAGTGGCGGTGAATTCTTCAACCGATGCTGCTGTTTGTTCAACCGAACTGGCTTGTTCTTCAGTGCGCGCGGCCAAATCATGTGTACCCGACATAATTTCGCTGGCACCTCCTGAGATTTGCTCTGCGCTGATACGAATATGACTGACAATGGTCGACATTTTATCCTGCATCTGCTGAATGGCTTTTATTAACTGGCCCATTTCGTCTTTACGTTTTTCATTGAAACTCGTACTGAGATCGCCATCAGCAACACGGCCAAGAAACGCAATCACGTTTTTTAATGGCACAGTAATGGATTGGATAATAATCCAGCCAATCAACGCAGAAAGAATAACTGCCGCAATAAATATCACCACCATTGAAATTTTAGTGGTGTGATAGGAATCCATAAAGTGTGTGTAGGAACCATTCATCTGCTGCTCTTGCAGTGCAATAAAACGCTGCACTTCAACCGTATAATCCTTTTGTTTACTCGCCAATGCTGTCAGATAATAATCCAGCGCTTTATTAGGATCCTGACTAGCGAGTTGCAAAAATTCATTACGGCCTTCTAAATAAGCTTTGCGTTTATCATCCAAAATTTTGAGATAAGCAATGGAATCGTCATCTGTTGACAGTGCATGGAGTTGACGATAAATCTCCGTAATTTGCCCGGTTGCCCCCTGAAGCTCATTCATGATGGCGCTGCGGCGCTCCGCATTGATTGGGCTGAGCAGCAAAGCCTGTCGCTGAATGGTAGTGTTAATCTCATTGATTAACTGATTGCCCAACGCAATGGTTGGGTAATCATCTTTCATCATGCCGTTGACGCCGGTTTGTGCCATAAACAGCGAATTTAAACCCAGTACCGCGACCAAAAGCAGCATACCGATATTGATGAGCGAAGAAATAATGAGTTTGCTGCGTAATTTAATATTACGTGAAAATCCTTGAACTATGTCCATTTAGAAACCTCAATGATTTTTATTAGTGAGTCATGAAATCCAGGTGTTATTAAAACAAAGAAATGGAGACGCTCCGCGTTCTCATCGGCAGCGTCCCTGCTGTTATCGTCAGCATGCTCACTAACCTTAATGCTTTTACTTAAATATAACTTACTCGTGCAAAACAATTCACTTCCTGTGGAATTGCGCAATTAAACAATTTGATCAGTTATATTAAATTGTTGGCAATAATAGTCACCTGAGTGATCAGTGCGCTTTACTTATTAAACTGAGTTTGTAGCGCTTGATCCTCCGTTTAGATAAACGTAGCGGCTTTTTACTGCAGTTTATGCAATTGCCGTTAACGAGCAATCATTAATAATGTTGGCTATTTTCTCTGCGGGCAGCCAGCAAGCTGCCCGCAGAAAACACTACACCGCGCTTGATGCTTCACTTTCAGCCAGCGAGTCTATCGATTGATTCGCTGCTTCAGGCAAGTCCGCAAGCAGTTTGGCCGCCATTTGCGCTTCCTGTTGCAAGATCCGCTGAAAAATGTCGGCGCCTTCAGTGTCATCAGCCTGTCTGGCGGCGGCAATTAACGTGGTGTAAGTCGCAACTTTATAACTACAAAAGACATAGACGCTGACGGCCATCCGTGCGTCCTGCTCAACACGCAGCATATCGCTTGCTGCCTGCCCCACCACAGACAGGCGGCCTAATGCCTCTTTCAATGCCGACCAACTATCGTCATGGCATTTCAGAACCTCTTTCACCTGCAACTGCTGTGCGCGTGATTGCGCAAGATAATGCGCGATGTGACTCCCGATGGAAGAATCACTGTCGAGACGCTCCATCGCTTGTTTTAATAACGTTTCACCGTGCTTCTCCATCGCATGTGCATCACGTAGCCAATCCAGATAAACAGATTCCCTCGTCATTCATTCACTCCTGGTTGATGTGCTTTTAATGAACTACCTTTGGGGATGGTATGCAGTTGCTTAGCAAGCTAACCGCCTCAACGCCGTCGCTAATGGAATTATCTGGAAATAAGCGAAGCGTTAATTAACGGACTAACAATCATCTTAATTAAACGTAGCAAGTAAGCCCTTCTACGCAAGCCAATCGGCGCAGAACTGAGAGGGAGGATTAATATCACCACTTTGCCGCTTCGCTTATATTTACCCTCACAACACTCTTTACTCAACATCTAAAGTGCGCTAACAATCATCATTCAAGTGAGTTTCATCCGCTTATAAACAAAAATCGACTTATCCTTAAACAAATAGTCCGCAAAATAATAAAACTTAAGATTAATCCTGACTTGATTATGGTAAAAACAACGCTACATTTATTTTTGCTTTATGTTGGTACAAATATAATGAGGAGAACGCATGACGGACCCTAACAAGCATCCTGAAGAGGAAGAGAAAAAGACGCAACGTCGTGGGGGCACAGGGAACTTCGCCGAGGACAAGGAGCGTGCAGCTGAAGCAGGCCGCAAAGGCGGTCAGGTAAGTGGCGGCAATTTTAAAAACGATCCGAACCGCGCCGTTGAAGCTGGCCGGAAGGGAGGAAAGATCAGCCGCCGGAAATAACACTATCAATAATTCAACACTGGGTTACGTTCGCTAGCCTTTATCACAACACTCTCCTGACGTGCATTAGCGCTTCGCTTAAATGCGAAATTCGCTACGTCAGGAGGGTTATTCCCATCGCTAACAACAAAAAATCGATCATTTCTTGATCAATCGTTCGTCATTTGCCGCTTCGCTTATCCAGAACTTTTCCTATATATATTAATGATCAATTTAGATCCCAGAATAAATAACCAAACACGAATTAACCAACATATTTGTACACGGAGATTCAAGTTGTACACCTTAGTCAAAATTAAGGTTGGTGATGATTAACTTAATTACAAAAGTGGAGGGGCACTGACCTTCTTGTCGGTGAGGGGATGAAATAGCTATTCACTATAAAGACTTTTCCCTCCCCCTCATTCATACTGACTGGTGTCTGCAAAGCCTTCCGATCAACGTCCTTTCCTTCGGGTCCTTCCAGCTATCGCAAGAATCGAATGACTTTTTTACAGGCTCTTTGATAAAAAGCGTTGACGTGGTAGAACGATAATTCTACTTTTAACCCATGATCAAAAAAACAACTGATACACGGGATAAAATCCTGAAAACCGCCGAAGAGCTCATCTACCAGAACGGTATCCACGCTATGGGCATGGACCTTTTGGTCAAGACCTCTGGTGTCGCCAGAAAGAGTATTTACCGTCATTTCGCGAACAAGGAAGACGTGGCATCCGCCGCGTTAACAGAGCGCGACGAACGGTGGATGCAATGGTTCAGAACAGAGTCTGACAAAGGCAAGACCCCTCAGGAACGTATCCTGAACATGTTCTCTGTTCTGAAGAGCTGGTTCGAGTCCGACGGATTCCGGGGTTGCGCGTTTATCAACACGGCGGGTGAGGTTGGCGATCCTGAAGACCCTGTGCGTCAGATAGCCAAGATGCATAAACAGAAGTTGCTGGATTACGCTCTGGAGCTTACCGAACAGCTGAACGTTGAGCATCCGGAGGATTTGGCTCGACAGTTGCTGATCCTGCTGGAAGGCGCGATCACCATGTCATACGTCATGGGCGACGGGAGTGCTGCCGACAACGCTCAGGACATCGCGAAACTCATGCTGGAACGAGCCTCCTCCGGGCCTTGAGGATCGCGAACGCTTTTCCCGTGAATGAAGATTTAAATGCGTTTTTGAATTCGATTTATCTTCAGACAGGCGGGACCGATAAACGGTCTCGCCTTCAATCTGTGCGCATACCCGCTGCCATCATCATACACAACAGCGATGTCACCACACCGCCTGCCCGGACGTTCGCGCCGCACATGCAATCAACAGACAAAGTCATCTTCTGCAACGTGATAGTTAATTTTCTACGGATAACCCACAGCTCGATGGTGTTTCTTCTTATCGCCGTTTGAGTATATCGGGCACTTCCCTGGCGCATTCATAAGCGACATTTTGTTCCCTTACCCTTCCCTGTTCAGACCTGAAACGGGCGAATCTCAGTTAATTTAAAACCAATTAAAAACAATATCTTATTTCGATTTTAATGCCGAATTTTCTCTGCTCCCGGCATTCATTTCAGAAAAAATCATTGACGAGGTAGAACGATCGTTCTACCTTTAAATCACAGACAGGACGCCGCGCGATACCAAAGGGGAATCCCTGAATTTGTTGAAAGGTCTCTTATCAGAACGGTATTGATGCCACCGATGTGAGCCTTCTGGTCAAGGCATCAAAAGTAGCGAAGTTTTTGCTGGAACAGGTCTTTCACTGAGTCCTAAGTCACGAGAACGATCTTTAGACTGAAACTAAATTTACAGGAGTTTTACCATGACTGATTCACAAGTTCGTCCACCGCTCCCGCCTTTCAAACTGGAAACGGCCATCGAGAAAGTCCGTCTGGCTGAAGACGGCTGGAATAGCCGCGATGCTGCAAAAGTGGCTCTGGCTTACTCACTGGACACCAAATGGCGTAACCGCGCCGAGTTCGCCAACAATCGTGAAGAAGCGCAGAGCTTCCTCGACCGTAAATGGAAGAAAGAGCACGAATACCGCCTGATTAAGGAACTATGGGCATTTGGCGGTAACCGCATCGCCGTCCGCTATGCTTACGAATGGCACGATGACTCCGGCAATTGGTTCCGCTCCTACGGAAACGAAAACTGGGAGTTTGGCGCTGATGGCCTGATGGAGCGTCGCTTCGCCTGCATCAACGACATGCCAATCAAAGAGAGCGAGCGTAAGTACTTCTGGCCGCTGGGCCGTCGTCCGGACGATCATCCTGGCCTGTCAGATTTGGGGCTGTAAGTCAGTATTTTGGCCGCATGAAACCTGGGCTGCTGATTAATTGAAACCGCCCCTGAAGTCACTACCGCATGGCCAGCCGGTATCAGCGACTGGCCCCCAGCCCAACTGACAGTTGACCGGCAAATGGTCGAGACAACATCTGGATCGAGGTTTCTCCCTGTAAACCGCCGCCGACGAGCTCATCGCAGAAGGAAAAGATCTTGAGAGCATTGCAGCAGACATCGGCTATGCAGATGCATCCACATTATTGGCCTTGTTGCGCCGTAAAACAGGTAAAGGAATTAAAGAGTTGCGTAAGCGAGCTACCTGAAGCTGGCCTCTGTTGCTGTGACTTCTGATACGAAGCCGAATCAATAAAAGCACTGTTTAAGCTGTTCAAGATATTAGCGCCATGCCCGTTGATGAATACATCAATCAAGTCATCTCAATGCTGGAAAGTCAGAACACGCCCCGAGGAGAGTTACTTCTTGAACGCGATCAAGCAAGGCGCTGGGCGGAAAGAGAAGGCAAATACGAGGAGATTTTCGGTCTGATGAACCCATAACTTAACTGGCTGGCAGGTCTGGAACGGATAACCGCCTGCCAGTTTCCCCAGAATGTAAAAATCATCTTTGGGAAGAATTTTGGAGGAGTTTTGGGGAAAGGATTCAGGCCGCCCTTCCGGACGGCCTGTAACTCACACCTGATTAATGCGCTGCCATCTGCGAGGGCAGGCGCAGCAGGGCTCGCTTGTCTGCCACCTCATCCGGTGTCACCGGTTTTGCCGCATTGCCCCAGCTGTTACGCAGTTAGGTTGCCACGGCTGCCACCTGTTCGTCCGGCATGACGATAAAAAATGGATATAACGAAATACAATCAACTAGTTAGCTCGCTTTTAGCAAGGCATTTTCCGACAATCGAACATCATTGAATAGCAATAATAATCAGTATGTTAGGAAGCATTTTGGGGAAATATCATCATTCAACATGCTCAAAAACCCCTCACATTGGTCATTAAACACTCGATAGTTACTACCCTTCCGTTTACTTTTCTCAGGCTGTGCCATGCTTAGATCGAATGCCTCATTAATGGAGAGTGAAATGAATAAGGTCGCCTGGATTGCAGTGATGTTACCTCTGAGCGTCGGTGCGTATGCCGAAACGGGTGGATATGAAGCAGGTAAGACGCCCCCTCCTCAGAGTAAGGAAGATGCCGGGTATAAGGGGTCGGAGGATACGGCAGAAACGCCGGTTACGCTGATCAAAGATTTCCGTCAGGGGGGATATGTCACGCTAGAGGGCTATATCGTTAAAAAGATCAAAGGCGACACTTATCAGTTCCGTGACAGCTCTGGCACGGTCAACATCGATGCCCCGGCGAGCACTTTCAAAGGTAAAACCTACAGTGCAGAAGATAAGGTGCGCGTAAGTGGCAAAGTCTACGGTAAGGGCGAAAGCGCGCATCTGAAAGTTTCACGCATCGACGAACCTTAACCATGCATTTCAGGGCCTCCGCTTAAGTTTCAGCAGGGGGCCATTGTTTTCACCTTACACCAGCGTCAATTTTCAAACGCTAAGCGTTAACTTCATCGTTCCCTGCCCTAAGCAACTTTGCGGCATCTAGTGCAAACGCTTTTACCTGCAAGTCAGATGACTCCGTAGCGATACGTTCAAGTTCAATAATGATACTCACTCTGCTAAGCGGTACACCTTTTGCCGCCAGTTCGACAACAGCCGATCCGATGGCACATCCAATCATTCCTGCGCGGTGAGAATTTATATCTTTCATATCATGTAAAGGAAACGCCGGTTTGGTTTAAGTACAAAGTTAGTCGGAAAATATGAACTTTCAAATCATCCTAACGTCATAACTTATATGGAGATTATCCCTTGTAACGAATTTCGCCCGCCGATGCGGGCCTTTTTTTGCCCGATGAAGTTCAAACGGGGGAAAAATTCGACACGTTCAAAGCACTTACTTCATGCGTAACCAGCCCCACAACGGTCACATCCTCAAGCAAATCATCCTCTAAAAGCAGTCCGTCTTCCGTCAGGATCCGGTTGGGGTGAAACATCGTCACACCCCATTCCAGTATCCCCGCCACCTTCAGAAGCACGGTGCTGCCGTTACCCGGATGCCGGAGTTCATCCACAATGCAGCATCGCCCTCTTGACTCGACCCGATACCGGCTTACCACGCAGATCAGGCCTGAACACTGTCTCGCAACTGGCGTAAAACGAGTTCACATCCACCAGGGCAAACATTAACGGCCCATCGTCTTAATCGAGTGCCGGACCACGCCGAAGATTTCAAACTGATCGGCATCGGGGATCGGAATAATGGCGTGCGCGGCGTTCATCGGTTTGAGATGCAGGAATGGCCGGGTCATCAGTTGCTTCACGGTGAACTCGCCGGAAATCGCGGCCACGATGATATCCCCATGCTCAGCAGTGACGGAGCTGTCCACCACCAGCATGTCGCCATCGTTGATGCCGCCTTCAATCATCGAATCTCCGCTGACCCGGATGAAGTAGGTTGAGCTGGGATGACTGACCAGTAGATTATTAAGGTCCAGCCGCTGTTCGACATAGTCCTGAGCCGGCGAAGGAAAGCCACACGGAACTCTGGCAATGAAAAGCGGTAACTCAAGAATGGCGCGGATTTCCGCAGGTCTGAAAAACTCCATGATGATAGCCCTGACAAATACTGTATATATAAACAGTAATCGTAAACAGCACAATCGATCAAGTCGGGCATGAAGACTTTTTCCAAACGCGTTGTTGGCAAAGGGGATTTAATCTGAGGTGGGCATGGCATTTCAGTTTGACCGGGCCGGTTGCCACAAGCACAGGAGTTTAGATTTGAACATCATTCAGGCCGACAAAAACCAGAGATAATCTGCAGCAATATCTTGCCGCTTCGGTTAACCCTCTGAAATTTCGGTTATAAATCGTTAATTCATATAACTTACTGGAAATTACTGGAATTTTATCGCTTTTGTTAACACATCCTACCATTCATTAATTAATGGTCTAAGTTATGTGGGTCAGTCGTTGACTGGCAGCACAGCACACAGGATGCGTTTCATACGAGAGAGACATTCCTTAGCCACTGCTTTTTTGCCCGCCCTGAGCGGGCTTTTTTTAGCTTAACCTCTCACCTGCACCGCGCGGTTGAAAACCGGCAGCTCGTTTGAGTGGCGTTTAGCTGTAGGGCTGCCCGTCAATTTCCGTACCCTGTAAAAACCCCTGACTTCGTTATACGGCTACGCTTTTGGTCTGTGAAGACCTGCACTACGCTTAATGAGCAAAATGCCTGTGCGGTAACGCTGGGATACATGCTGCGCGCTCAGTCGGTGAATTATGAGCACGGCAGTGTCGGTGATTTCAGCGATGACCAACTGGCCAGCAGCCCGATGTCGTGTTTTGCTTAATACCGCTCGTTTACCTGAGGTGACTTATGGATGTTTCACCAGGATTCGTTGTTGTACTGAATATCGTGGCCATTGCGGTGTTGGCGATAGGTTTAGCGAAATATCTGAACTGGTATTAAAGCGCTTAGCCCGGCGCTTTGCAGGCCATTACACGACGTAAGTATCCATCGCTAAACCGCCGATGTCATTTAACGGTCGGTGATGAATAAGGGCGGGTTTCATCGTTTCAAATTCTCGTGGTCAGACTGACAGGAGATTGAACATGCGATACCTGATCATACCGGCCGTCACCACTTTACTGGTTCTGGTGATTGTGTTTTTGGTACAAACCCAGTGGGGACCCACGCCCTGGTGACTCGACGCATCAGAGCGGGCAAATAAAAAGAAAACTGAGTAGTCAGCACTCTGCATGAATCGGACTCACGTCTGGTTCATGCTTTTTTTTGCTGACGATGAACCCCTACCGACAGTTATCAGGATGATTTCTCAGCACCTGTGGGGATTGAACACCTTGAGAGGTTACTCATTCCCCCAGCAGCCATCTCTGAATGTTATCTGGTGCATCTCGATCTACTTTTCCTAAATACCTGCAACTCGTTTCATGTAGCCGAAAGCAGAACCTGAAACAAGTTAAAGCACTCGGGTTGCGTTGACAGGAGAGATACGTTCCTCGCTAACGCTTGTAGGCCGTCCTGCGCGGGCATTTCAAATGGCAATGTCTCGTTTCCATACGACTCCCTCTGCCAGGGTGGAGGTATGTCGTACAGGTGTTGTCATTACTCTGCCGGGGGTTCGAGGCGATCACTGATCACATTGTACCCCTGCTCGATAAAATCATCAGGGTGAACGGGCAGACTTCGGCTTGGCTTGAACCATCCTCCCCCTTCACCATCGGCGAAGTACCAAACTTCAGGTTGCGTCTCGCCCTTCTGGACCCAATAAAAACCCTGTTCCATTTGTTCACTCCCAACGAAATTAATGTTCGTCCAGTCTCAGAAAAAACAGACAATATGTTTCGTCTACGAATAGGTGAATGATTCATGAATGAAGCACGGGAAGATGGAGGCGTCGGAAAGCGACATCAGATCAGAAGGGTCAGTCACCGCGCAATTCGGTGCGCGACAGGTTTTTGACTTTTGAGATTTCATATTTGCCCCTTGTCAGAGGGGGAATGGCCCAGGCATAGCACCGGGGAAGAGATTAAAGCATGCGCTAAAAGGACGTAAAAGGACAGGACGTTTGGGTGTTACTAAACAGAATTGTTATCTGAGCCGCTTAATAATCAGGCATCCACCAACTTATCTTACAGGTCGGTCACCTGAACGCTTTTTGTGTCTGACCTCTGGTGAATCCGTTGCTTTTACCGTGTCATCCTCTACACAGAGAATTTTATAGAGATTTACGCGAGTACTTTGAGGTGTGCCATGGGTGGCAACAGGATCTGCACAGTAACATGTTCCACCACTTATGTTCGGGAAAGTATCAACCAGACCAGCTAAATGTGTGGATACAAAGATGGACGAGAAGATCATACTTCCTCCTGTTTATGTTTTTCAAAGCAAGGCCGGTATAACTCAACCCGGCCGGCTGTCTGGCTAATTAACTTTCCTCAGTTGCCGCTTTGCGCCTGCGGCTGATTTGTCCGCCCTTGCGACCGGCTTCAACAGCGCGATCTGGACAATTTTTGAAGTTTCCCCCGCTTGCACTTCCTCCTTTACGCCCGGCTTCACGCGCGCGGTCCGCATCCTCAGCAAAATTACCGGCCCCACCTCTTCTTGATGGCATGTATCCCCCTTATATATCAGTCGAATATTAAGCGTGCTAACGTTCCAATGAGAAATAATATGGCTCAATTTTTCGATAAAACCACATTTAAAATACATGTTTACCGCTTCGCTTGTTTCTGTTTTAAAACAACGAGTTAACCGTTACGCTTATATTCAATTGCTTTTAAAAGGGAAATTTTTGAAGTTGTACAAAACCAAAACAAGCTGTACATAATTGTTGGATTTGCTTTTTTGTGACATATATCACGGTTTTAAATTTTGTAATTATATTGATCTGGATTTTTCATTTATTTCAGCAAGATAGGGAAATTAATGTCTCGCTGTTCATGATTTAGTCCCATTGAAAAACTCATAATCAATTGCCTGCCAGGTCGAGTACCAATTGAGCGTGGCACACGTTGGTCAATTTCTTCCGTTCGGATTAAAGACCTGAAACATGCGTTCTTCACCCTCACTTGTCGAAATATCCCTGAACGTTGTTGTGTGCATCTCGATCCATTTGTTGGCGGCGCGTAGCGAGTAGCGCCAGTTCAGGCGATCGAGTTCTTTCACAAAGTCGAGTGTGCTGACGGTGTAGCGACCAGCGGCATCGCGTTTTATCGCCTGCCTGAAGGCAATCATGATTTCATAGTCACGGGGCATATCGGTGCCCTCCCAAAACTAAACTGTATACATATACAGTAATTGCAATCTCTGAGAGTGAGCAAGTGCTTTAAGGGCGTTTTATCAGAACTCATTGGCAGTAAAAAGGATTTACTTTTCCGGCTTCGCTTTCATATGTGGACAGATGTGACCAGGCTTTGTAAGCAACGCTGGGTTGCCTGATTTCTGGAAAGGAATGTTATGAAGAGTTTTTTAGGTGGGATTTTTATCGTTGCAAGTCTGATGACTCTGGCAGGCTGTCAGGAACCCGGTCCTGCAGTAGGGCCGGATGGTCGTCCTCACGCACCAAGCCAGCAATCCGTGCCCGGAGGTCCACAGGGCCAGGGTCCCATTGGTCAGCCACAGTCATAAAAAAGTCCGGCCAGTGTGCCGGGCTGTATTAACTAAGTAACGATATCAACTGTTAAAATTAATGAAATCCACTTCCTTCCCTGTATTATCTCCTCCCACACATTCTATGTCGAATTAAGTCATTTAAGTGAAAAACCATTCATTTAACTTGTCCTGCGTCTCTCATGAAAGAGACTTAACTAATTATCCTCATTTTTATTTTACGCCAAGATAAACAATGCCACTCAATCAAGGGGTAAGTTTTTATCCTATTAGTTGTAGAGGGGTGTGAATGGGTCGGCAGGTTTTTCGAATCAGTTTGCATTGAGCGCGGTCGCAACTTTTTCATTTCTATCATGCTTCGTGAACTGTTTAAGGTATAGAAGCGAACCGTTGTAAAAATAAAATATTGTGAGCCATAATGAATAAACGAATCGCCAAATCATCACTTTAAAGGAGAAAACCTTCATTAATTTTTCACCTTTGATTTTAAAACCCAAAGCCCGTTTGAAACTTCCCACTCACTCCTATTCAAGTTAATCCCTTGAATGAAAGCTGTCCGGCTATAATTTATAGGTATCAGTAATCTTCATTACATAGCTCACGTTCCAAGTCGATTCAGTGCTCGATTCAGGTTTAACGTTCAGGGGTGAACCATGGCAGATTTCGACCTACATAAATTTCTCATTAACGATCAGCCTTACACTTTCCTCTTTGAAGTCGTTGTACGCGTACTCATTGCATATATCGTCGTTTTCACCTTTTTGAAAATTTCAGGCAGGCGCGGTGTCCAGCAGCTCTCACTCTTCGAAGTTGTGGTGATCCTGACACTAGGATCAGCTTCAGGGGATGTGACTTTTTACGATGATGTCCCCGTTCTACCTGTCATTTTGGTCTTTGTCATATTGTTATTACTGTATCGCCTAACCACCTGGGCAATGACCAAATCTTCCTGGTTCTCAACTCTGATTGAAGGAGAAGTGGTAACGCTCATCGCTGAGGGTAAGTACGTTTCTGAGAATCTGGACCGGCTGAACATTTCAGAAGATGAGTTTCTGATGGAGTTACGCCTTAAAGGGGCCGAACACCTTGGTCAGATACGGCTGGGGCTGGTAGAGGTCGATGGCCAGCTCAGCCTCTACTTCTATCCGGACGAAGAAGTGCGGGCCGGGCTATCTGTACTTCCTGAAGCACACCGTCACTGTTTCACCCAAATCCCTGAAACAGGTTTATATGCATGTAACCGCTGCGGGACAACCCAAGAAATACCTGGATATGAAGAACGAAAATGCCACGAATGCGGACGCAATACCTGGTCACTCGCACTGAACAAAAAGCGGGTTTGAAGCACAGGTGCAGCATATTTTTGGTATCTCATAAAATTCTGAACCGGCGTCAAGCCACTCAGGATCAGATATTCAGGAAACTTTTTTTCTGGCGGTTTAACCTAAGAGAGACTATTAATTTTCCGTTGTGACGATTTTACCTGGACAGAAATTAACCTTCGCTCACTAAGTTTCACACCGCATGCCTGCCTTTATTCAGGTTAGCCTCTTCCCTATATCTCAATCACCTTTGAGGCAAAAAAAAGCCCGCCGAAGCGGGTGTCATATGATAGTGACAACACCAGGGAAAATCGTTGTGACCACACATCCGTAGATTCAGTTGACGCATATATAGTTTAGCCTTTCTCATGAACAGATTTTGTAAATTGCAGTAAATATCTGATTTGATATGAACAATCATGATTAATCATAAATTTTATAAACAAGTTAGCAAGCTATTCTGTTATACTTCAGCAAGATAGTAAAAATTGCCCGAACAGCGCGTTGACCCGCCCTTGTTGTCTCAGTACGCGTTCTGAAAATGGCTTTCCTGATGTCCCTGCCCCCTTTTCTCAAATGAGCACTACACTCATCACCACCATATAAATTTTATGCATTTGCACCCAACTGAGTCGACTCCAGCTATATATCGGCTCTGCGTGTGACTTTGACCGATAAAGAGCGTTGAGACTGTCAGGGACTAACATGTATGTATGCACTGAAGATATACCTGATATCTTTTTCAAGGGGGTCAGGAAAACGGCTTTATATTGCATAACCGAACTCACACGCATTTTGAAGAATTGATAGGGGAACGTTGATTGCTCCCCGTTTAGATATTAAGCCTGTTTGGGTTGGCCATTAGACGCCGTCAGCCCGCCGTCTACGGGCAGGTTCACTCCTGTGATATAACGCGCATCATCGCTGGCAATAAAGGCGATTGCACTGGCGATATCTTCAGCCTGGCCAGCCCGCTGGAGGGGAATGCGGTCATAGAACTTGTTTAACAGTTCATGATTGTCCTTCATATCTTCGGTAAGATCGGTCAGCGTAAATCCAGGGCAGATGGCATTCACGCGAACACCGTCCGCACCATAATCCATCGCCAGCGCGCGCGTAAAATTGGTCACGCCGCCCTTCGCAGCGTTATAAACGCTCATTCCCCAGTCTCCACCCAATCCTGAAACCGAAGACGTGTTCACCACATTTCCTTGGGTTTTGAGCAATGAGGGCATGAAGTAATGAACACAATGAAATACCCCATCCAGATCAGCCCCCATCAGCTTTTTCCAGTCTTCAACGGCCACTTCATGTATTTTTCCCTGAACGACACTCCCCGCATTGTTCACCAGGACGTCGACTCTGCCATAGGTTTGTTCGACCAGTTCCGCCAGCTGTTTGACCTGGACGGAATCAGACACATCACAAGGCGCGATAAGATGCTCTCCCTTGGGAAGAGCATGAAGCGTGGTTTCGAGTTTTTCACGGGTTCTTCCCACCAGCACCACCGAAGCACCTTCACTGGCAAAACGCTTTGCTGAGGCCGCCCCAATTCCTGAACCCGCACCGGTGATCACGACAACTTTTTCCAAAAAACGTGACATCGTTATTCTCCTTTAGGCCTTTTTAATGAGTGATAAGCCTGGCAGCCATGAGGGGATGATCAAGCGAAGCAGGATCGCCAGGATGGGACATCAATGGAAGTGGATACCCGCGGGCATACCCGGTAAGCCCTTAACCTTTTGAACAAGGTAAGGGCTTATCGCAAACCTAAAGAGCTGGGTTTATGGTTTAAGAATGACTTTTGTCCAGCCGGGCGCTCGGCTGTCAAAATTTTTATAGCCTTCAGGAGCCTCATTGAGGCTCAGACGATGCGAGATAATCCGGCCAGGGTTGGCTTTATCATGGCGAATAAGCCGTGCGAGCTGCCGGTTGTAGGCCTTCACGTTTGCCTGACCAGTGCGGATGGACTGCCCCTTGAACCAGAAGCTGCCAAAATCAAACGGCATTTTCCCCTCTTTTGCCAGGTCGCTTTCCGCTGCAGGATCCTGGGGCACGAAGACCCCCACCACGCCTATTCCGCCTGTCGCCTTGGTGGAGGCGACCAGGCTGTTCATAGTTGCACTGTTGTCTTCATGGCCGTGTTTATTGCAGCACTGGTAACCAACACATTCACAACCGCAGTCTGTGCCCCTGCCGTCAGTCAGCTCAAGGATTTTCTGTACGGCTTCATCCCCGGCAGCATTAACCGGTGTGGCACCGAATTGCTCAGCAAGGGCCAGACGATCGCTGTGAGTATCAATAACAAAGACCTGGGAGGCCCCTTTGATGATGGCAGAATGCGCGGCCATCAGTCCCACCGGCCCCGCCCCGTAGATGGCGACGCTTTCTCCCGGACGCAGCCCCGCCAGTTCGGTTGCATGCCAGCCGGTCGGGAAGATATCTGAAAGCATGACGTAATCTTCTTCTTTCTCCGCCGCATCCTCTGGGAGGACCAGGCAGTTGAAATCGGCAAAAGGAACCCGCAACAATTCCGCCTGACCACCGTCCCACGGCCCCATTTCAGCAAAACCATAAGCGGCGCCCGCACTCCCCGGGTTAGCTGTCAGACAAAATCCGGTCAGGCCTTTTTCACAGTTTTCACAGAAGCCGCAGCCTACATTGAAGGGCATACATACGCGGTCACCCACTTTGATACGCTCGACTCCCTGGCCAACTTCAACGACCTCGCCCATGTTTTCATGGCCAAAAATCCGTCCTTCTTCGAAGCTGGTACGTCCTTCATACATATGCAGATCCGAACCGCATATATTCGTGGTGGTTATCCGGATTAATGCATCACCGGGACGCTCAATTTTTGCATCAGGAACATTTTTTACCGTTACGTTAAATGGGCCGTTGTAAATAATTGCTTTCATAAGATCGCCTTAGCCATTATCTGAGTGGTTACAAAGTTAACTGAAGTATTTAATCGTTGCGCTTATATCTTTTTACCTGTCAATTCTCCACAACAAATATGGCACATATTCCAGATTATGATTTAAATGGTGCCGACGCGCTTGCATGAAGTTGATTGTGAATTACGATTAAAATGCTATATGCATATTTTCACTTAATCATCACGATAACAGTTCATGTAGAGGAAATATTATGGCTCAACATAGAGGCGGTTCAGGAAACTTTGCAGAAGACCCCAAAAGAGCATCTGAAGCTGGAAGGAAAGGCGGTCAGGCAAGCGGTGGTAATTTCAAAAATGATCGTGAGAGAGCTTCCACAGCGGGTAAGAAAGGTGGCCAGAACAGACATAAAAGTTCGTGATAATCCTAATAATATCGTTAGGAATCAAAGAAGCCATTTTCAATAATTAAATATTTTAATCTTCGACTTATCAATTCAAACATATTTAGCCCTTTACCTCAGACGGAAATTTCCAATTCGTCAAGAACTCGCTGGAGTTTACCCTATGAAAGTTAAAACACTTCTCGATTTATTTATCCATGACCTGTCCGATGTTTATAGTGCTGAAAAACAAATCACCCGCGCCCTGCCAAAAATGATCCGTGCTGCATCCGAGCCAAAACTTAAAGAGGCCTTTCAGCATCACCTTGAAGAAACCCAGGGTCAGATTGAGCGTCTCGACCAACTTGTGGAAGCACATGAGGAGGTGCGCATAGTGCGTATGAAATGCCATGCGCTTGAAGGCCTGGTTGAAGAAGCGCAGGAATTGATCGAAGCGACTGAACCTGGTCCCGTCAGAGATGCAGGCCTCATTGGCGCCGCCCAGAAAGTGGAACATTACGAAATCGCGACGTACGGCACGCTGATTGCACTGGCCATCAAGCTTCAGCTTGGAGAAGCCTCCTCGCTTTTGAAAGAGACGCTGGATGAAGAAAAAGACACCGATCAGAAATTGACATCAATCGCTGAAAGACAGTGATATGAGGTGGGGAGCTACACCAGTCTTATCTGCGCGACCAAGCGCGTCGGCGACACCGCAAGTGTCCCTGTACTAAAGCAAATATGCGAGCAGGAATTGGCGATGTCTGACTGGCTGATCAGTCATTTGCCCGAGTTAACCGAACAGTTCCTGACGTTGAGTGAGGATCCCGATTCAAAGGCCAAACGCTGAAATCCCTGACGTGATAAATGCCATATCTTTAAAGTGAAGCGGGTAAAAATATACCCGCTTTCATTTGGCCCAATCCCCCGTGTAAACGACTTCATCCGCTCCAAACCCAGTTGCGCACTTCAGGCACATCCTCGCCATGCTCTCTGACATAACGATGGTGCTCAGCGATTCGCTCCTGCAGGTCGTCGAGGAGTTCCGGATGACGCTCAGCTAAGCCCGGCACATGCAAAATGGCAGCCTGTGCAAGATGGTAGCGGTCTAGCTCATTCAGCACCGTCATATCGAATGGTGTGGTGGTAGTACCCTCTTCATTGAAGCCATGAACATGGAAGTTACCGTGATTGTTTCTCTGATAGGTCAGGCGATGCACCAGACTTGGATAACCGTGGAAGGCAAAGATGACGGGTTTATCCGTGGTGAACAGCGCATCAAATTCCTGCTCAGGTTTGCCATGCGGATGCTGGTCCTGCGTCTGCAGCGCCAGTAAGTCCACCACATTGACGACCCTGATACGCAATTCCGGCAGATAGCCCTTTAGCAAATCGACTGCCGCCAGAGTTTCCATGGTAGGCACATCCCCCGCACAGGCCATGACAACGTCTGGTTCACCCTCACAGCTCGCCCAGTTCCATATGCCCATGCCGGCCTCACAGTGAGAAATGGCGCTTTCTATATCCAGCCACTGGGGTGAAGGTTGTTTACCTGCAACAATGACATTGATCCGGTCCCAGGTTCGCAGGCAGTGGTCCCCGACCCACAGCAGCGTATTGGCATCGGGTGGCAGGTATATACGCACGATGTCGGCTTTCTTGTTCGCAACATGATCAATAAATCCCGGATCCTGATGGCTGTATCCATTGTGGTCCTGCCGCCAGACGTGGGACGACAGCAGATAGTTCAGCGAGGAGATCGGCTGTCGCCAGCCCAGCTTGCGGGTGACCTTCAGCCATTTAGCGTGCTGGTTAAACATCGAATCGACGATATGAATAAAGGCTTCATAGCAGTTAAACAGCCCGTGACGCCCTGTTAGCAGATAGCCCTCCAGCCAGCCCTGACACTGATGCTCACTGAGGATCTCCATGACACGGCCGTCCCGGGCCAGCTGTTCGTCGTAATCCTTGATGGGTTCCATCCAGGTACGGGAGGTGACGTCAAACACGGGTGACAGACGGTTGGATGCCGTTTCGTCCGGGCCAAACAGGCGGAAGTTATCGGGATTCTTTTGGAAGATTGCACTCAGGTAACGGCCAAACTGTTCGGTGGCCTGCCCCTGTGTGCTGCCGGGCTGACCCGTCTCCAGCGCAAAGTCGTGAATATCGGGCGTAATCAGTTCAAGGCGCAGCCTTCCCCCGTTGGCATAGGGCGTTGCGCCCATACGCTTATTACCCTTCGGAGCCAGCGCGCGCAGTTCAGGAGCAAGGGTTCCTCTCGGGTCAAAGAGTTCCTGCGGCTGATAGCTGCGCATCCACTGCTCAAGGATCTGGCGGTGACTGTCATTCTCACGACAGGCAGATACCGGTACCTGATGGGCGCGCCAGAATCCCTCCACCTTTTTGCCATCCACCTCACGCGGGCCGGTCCATCCTTTCGGGCTTCGCAGAATAATCATGGGCCAGCGTGGCACAGCATCTGTTGCATTGCCGCTGCGCGCCTGGTGCTGGATATCAGCGATGATGTCAAACGCCGTGTCCAGCGCGGTGGCCATCTGCTGATGCATGGCAAGCGGCTCGTGGCCGCTGACAAAGAGCGGAGTATATCCATAGCCACTAAAAAGCTGCTGAAGATCTTCATCACTGCTACGCCCCAGCAATGTAGGGTTTGCGATTTTATAACCGTTGAGATGCAGAATTGGCAGCACCGCACCGTCTCGTTGGGCATTCAGAAATTTAATGCCGTGCCAGCTGGCAGCCAGTGGCCCCGTCTCCGCTTCACCGTCACCGATGACACAGGGTACAACCAGTTCAGGGTTGTCGAAGGCCGCGCCAAACGCATGCGACAGCGAATAGCCCAGCTCACCCCCTTCATTAATCGACCCCGGCGTTTCAGGGGCTGCGTGGCTCGGTATCCCGCCCGGGAAAGAAAACTGCTTAAACAGCCTCTGCATTCCCTCCTCGTCTTCACTGACGTGAGGATAAATTTCGCTATAGCTGCCTTCCAGCCAGCTGTTAGCCACCATGCCAGGGCCGCCGTGCCCGGGCCCGCAGACGTAAAGGAGATCACGGTCGCGCTGGCGAATAATGCGGTTAAGATGGGCATAGATAAAGTTAAGGCCCGGCGTGGTTCCCCAGTGCCCCAGTAAACGAGGTTTGATATGTTCTGGCTTCAGGGGTTCCCGCAAAAGCGGATTTTCCATGAGATAGATTTGTCCCACAGAGAGGTAATTTGCCGCGCGCCAGTATCTGTCTATCAGAGCAAGTTCATTGGTCCCGGTGACTGTCGTCATACCTGTTCCTCCGATGTTGCGTTCGTCGTTGAGTTGTGAAGATGCGGCCCTCCTTCAGGACCGCCTTTCGTTACCTTTTTTTAGAAAACAGCTGGCTTGCCGTGTCTTTGAGTATCTGCGAGGTGCCATGATCGCCTTTTGCCATCGATGACATAAAGGCTTTAGCCTGTTTAAAGGTGATATGCGGTGGGAGCGGAGCCACTTCCGGGTCAGTTTTGACCTCCAGCAATACGGGGCGATCTGCGCTTAACGCACGTTGCCAGGCGCTGGCCAGCTGTTCCGGGTTGTCGACATAAATGCCCACCAGCCCCAGTGACTCAGCAAACTCCGCGTACTTCACATCAGGCAGTTGCTGCGTGGCTTCGAAGCGGGGATTGCCCTCCATGACGCGTTGCTCCCATGTCACCTGATTCAAATCCTGATTGTTGAATACGCAGACAATCAAACGGCTATCCGTCCACTGCTGCCAGTACTTCTGGATGGTAATCAGCTCTGCCATGTTGTTCATCTGCATGGCGCCATCACCCACCAGCGCCACAACCGGGCGTTCAGGGTGCGCAAATTTGGCCGCGATCGCATAAGGGACGGCAGCACCCATACAGGCCAGCCCGCCTGATAGCGTGGCCCGTTGTCCCTGCTTCACGCGATAATCGCGCGCAAACCAGTTTGCACAGGATCCGGAATCAGAAGTGACGATAGCGTTATCCGGCAGCTGCGGAGACATCTCCCACACCACCCGCTGGGGATTAACGGGATTGGCTGGTGCCAGCGCTCGCTCTTCCATCTGCTTCCACCAGTCCTGAACCTGCACGGCAATTTCTTCCTGCCAGCTGCGGTCCTCTTTGTGATCCAGCAATGGCAGGAGTGCTCGCAGGGTTTCAGCTGCATCGCCGTGAAGATTCACCTCACAGGGATAGCGTAAGCCGAGCATGGCCGGGTCGATATCGATTTGCACGGCACGTGCCTGTCCCTCTTTTGGCAGGAACTCCGTCCAGGGAAAACCGCTGCCAATCATCAGCAGCGTGTCGCAGTGCTGCATCAACTCCCAGGAAGGTTTAGTGCCCAGCAGGCCTATCGAGCCGGTCACAAATGGGGCGTCATCGGGCAGGACATCTTTGCCCAGTAACGCTTTGGCGACGCCAGCACCCAGTTGATTTGCCGCCTGGACGACTTCAACCGCAGCGCCGCGTGCGCCAGAGCCGATGAGGATCGCCACTTTATTCCCCGCATTGAGCACATCGGCGGCGCGCTGCAAATCGGCTTCATAGGGCATAATTTTGGGGCGATGATAGCCACTGCCTGAATGGGTAAACCCGTGCAGATGAGGCGGTGACTGCCACTCTTCATCCTGTATATCTTTTGGGATGATTAGCACGGCAACGCCGTTCTGCGCTTTGGCAATACGCACGCCACGATCGACGAGATGGCGCACCTGAGCAGGGGCGGCAGCTTCCTGTACAAAATTCGCCACATCCGCAAACACCCGATCGAGGTTCATTTCCTGCTGATAGCTTGCGCCTCTCGCCGTTACCTCTGCCTGCCCGGCAATGGCAAGTACAGGAGCATGATCCATTTTGGC
This sequence comes from Pantoea sp. USMM079, assembly GCF_037153115.1. NCBI lineage: Bacteria > Pseudomonadati > Pseudomonadota > Gammaproteobacteria > Enterobacterales > Erwiniaceae > Pantoea > Pantoea sp. USMM079. The sequence continues at coordinate 136,333 of NZ_JBBCKX010000002.1, read as the reverse complement.
ATCATAAAGCCCGGTTAAAAGGTGGGTTGCCCCCGGCCCGCCCGTGGACAGGCAGACACCCAGCTCGCCGGTAAACTTAGCGTGACCGGCGGCCATAAAGGCCGCCATTTCCTCGTGGCGCACCTGAATAAATTCAATGCCATCGCCCTTTTCATTTGCGCGTTGTATGGCACCCAGCACCCCATTGATTCCGTCCCCCGGGTAACCGTAAATGCGCGTCACGCCCCACTCTTTCAGGCGCTGAACAAAAAAATCGCTGGTCTTGATGCTCATCGTTTTTATCCCTCTTTAATCATGCAATTCGTGAGGAGAGTTAGCAAAAAGTTGTCGGGTTTCCCCAACCATTCAAAGCACTGGATTCGCATTGAAGCGCTAAACTCTGTGAAAGATTTATCTGGCAAACGTTGGCCGGTGTTAACCAGTCTGCTTCGGAAGGGATGTGACCGCTCTGTAAAGCGGCCACCTGACAAATAGAACGATGAAGATGTCTCTCAGGCCGCATTGAGAATGCGCAGCGCTTCCCGATTGAACGCAGGTAGATCATCCGGCGTACGGCTGGTGACCAGTTTATCGTCATCCACAACGACTTCTTTGTCATAAAAGTCAGCACCTGCATTACGCAGATCAATAGCGATGGCTTTTACACTGGTCATCTTGCGGCCGCGCACACCATTAGCACTGATAAGCAACTGAGGTCCATGGCAGATGGCAAACACCGGTTTGCCGCTGGCAACAAACTCTTTGGTGAAATTCACGAAACGATCATCACCGCGCAGTGAGTCAGGTGAGTGACCGCCAGGCAAAAGTAAGGCATCAAACTCTGCAGGAGTAACGTGATCGATGTCCCTGTCGATTTTGACTTCCGCCTTACCCTGTTTACCTTTCACAACTTTCCCCGCCTGCATCTCAATGGTCACGACTTCGTGGCCGGCTTTAGCATAGGCATCGGCGGGTGAGGTGAACTCTGAGTCTTCGAATTCATCGGTGATCAGGACAGCTATTTTCTTACCCATATGTTTCTCCTTGCGGTTAAAAACGCTCAGCGTTTGGGGCTCGGTTAACCCAATAAGTCTGGTCGCCATGGCATAAAACACAAGCCAGGCGGTTGGTGCTAAGCAGAAGAAAATGAAGGAGAGGAAAATAACAGACACCTAAACACAACGAGTCATCAGATATTTATGCAGGATTTAACAACCCTTTATGTATCCATGGCGAAATTCATCACTGAAACTGTAAACAGCATTTTGATGAACCGCCTTGTAAAGGTTAGCTCTATTTTCATGTTAAGAGTCGTCAAGGAAAAGAAATTCACGCTCTAAGTATCCCGCCTCGGCGAGATTTTGTTAGTTGCGCCTTACAAGATTATTAACCGTCTCGTTTAATGCAGATCAATCCCAAAATAAACTTGGTGAGCTTTTTATTTAGTGACTACGCTAAATCATAACGTCTGTTTCGTGATGTTGGATAATTATCATAAATTACCGGAGAAATATCATGGCTGAGCCTTGGGTAAATGATGGTGCAATCGTCACAGATTCTTATGGCGGCCTGCCGCTGAAACGTATCTCATGGAGCGCGGTATTTGCGGGTGTTATCGCCGCGCTTATTGTTCATATTTTATTAGGATTACTCGGCACTGCGATTGGTGCTTCTGTCATTGACCCTCAACAGGAACGCAATCCACTTGAACATATAGGGACCGGCGCGCTGATATGGACAGGTGTCAGTATGTTTATCGCCATCATTGCCGGCGGTTACGTCGCTGGCAGGCTGGCACAACGCGAGGGCGCATTACACGGTTTACTGATGTTTGGCGTCAGTACGCTTATCACCCTCTGGCTGGCATTTTCACTGGCAACAGGGATTATCGGAGGTGCATTTAATATCCTGGGTGCCGGAGCCAGTGCGATCGGCAGTGGTGTTTCGGCCGTTGCCCCGTCTGTCGGTAACATGGCCAAAGAGAAACTTCAGGAGAATAATATTAATTTAGATTCGCTTCAGAATGAGTTACAGGCCACCCTCCGTCAGACGGGTAAACCTGAACTTCAGCCGGATAAGCTTCAGCAGGATGTGAACAGTGAGGCAAATAGCGCACAAGATCAGGCTAAACAAACGGCTCAGAACCCGCAAAATGCGGATAACGATATCGTGAACTGGATCCGTGGGGTTATTAATCGTCATTCAGACACCCTTCAGGCTGCCGACCGGGATGCGCTCAAAAACATTATTAAAGCCCGGACAGGTAAGAGCGATCAGGAAGCTGAGCAGATCGTTAACCAGACGGTTGAGAGTTATCAAAAAGCCGTGGCACAGTTTCAGCAACTGAAACAGCAGGCTGAGCAGAAAGCCCGTGAGGCCGCTGAAAAGGCCGCCGCTGCAACCGCCAGAGCAAGCTGGTTTACCTTCTTCGTATTGATTATTGAGGGCGTGCTGGCTGCTGTATTCGGACGCATTGGCAGACGCACTCAGCCTCATACCGTTCTGGTCGGTAAACGACCTCTCTGACAAAGTGGGGGCTGATGCATTGTTTAAATAATTAGAGCATCCCGATAAACAACATGCCGTCATGTGCAGTAAAAACACATGGCGGCATGTGAGTGAAATCTATACCGTTTGATTCGCAACTTAATGAATTTTCCTGAAGAGAAGTTGAGCAAAAAACCTCGTTTCGCTTTGTGAATTAAAGCGAAACGAATTAACGAACCTCCTCAAGAATTAATCGATTTAAAACACTCTCTTCCCTCACCCTTTAATTTAAACCGAAGCGATCTTCCTGCTCCCTGCATTAAGGTGAATAAAGCCATGGTAATAAGCAAAGCGCGAGAAAAGCATTCGCTTAAAATTCCCCACTCTTCGTTTTGACCTATATTAATTAGGGTCATTCAATTAATGAAATGGGAATATAGCAATGTCGAAGCCAGTAAATAATAAAGAATTAACTCATCAGGCTCCTTCAAAGGGGCCAGAGTCGTCGCAGCCTTCCCGTGAATCTCTGGCACCTGCAGATGGTTCACATCAGCCTGCAGCAGAACCTACGCCACCCGGCAAACAACCTACTGCCCCCGGAAGTATAAAAGCGCCTGATACCCAGAACAACAAACTAAAGCAACTTGAGGTTCACAGAAAAAATGGCGCTGATCAGTCGCTGACCACAAATCAGGGAACAAGGATTGCAAACGATCAAAACTCTTTACGCGCGGGAGCACGAGGGCCGACCCTGCTTGAATATTTTATTATGCGAGAGAAAATCACGCATTTTGATCACGAACGCATCCCGGAGCGCATCGTGCATGCGCGTGGTTCGGCGGCGCACGGATATTTCCAACCTTACCGCTCATTGAAATGATCTAACCAAAGCGCATTTCCTGTCCGACCCAGACCAAATCACACCTGTCTTCGTGCGTTTTTCAACGGTTCAGGGCGGTGCAGGATCGGCTGATACCGTGCGCGATATACGTGGTTTTGCCACTAAGTTTTATACCGATGACGGTGTATTTGATTTAGTCGGAAACAACACTCCCGTGTTCTTTATCCAGGATGCCCATAAATTCCCTGATTTTGTGCATGCCGTAAAACCGGAGCCACACAATGAAATTCCTCAGGGTCAAAGCGCACACGACACCTTCTGGGACTATGTCTCCCTGCAGCCTGAAACCTTACATAACGTTATCTGGGCGATGTCCGACCGTGGTATCCCACGCAGCTACCTCACCATGGAAGGTTTCGGTATCCATACTTTCCGTCTGATCAATGCAAATGGTAAAGCGACCTTTGTCCGCTTCCACTGGAAACCTGCTGCAGGAAAAGCGTCATTACTTTGGGATGAGTCACAAAAACTGACCGGGCGCGATCCTGATTTTCATCGACGCGATTGTGGGAAGCCATTGAAGCCGGCGATTTTCCGGAATATGAGTTAGGCCTGCAGCTCATTTCCGAAGAAGACGAATTCAGCTTCGATTTCGATATCCTGGATGCCACCAAACTGATTCCGGAAGAGCTGGTGCCGGTGGAAATTGTGGGCAGGGTGGTGTTGAACCGCAATCCCGATAACTTCTTTGCTGAAACGGAACAGGTGGCCTTCCACCCCGGACATATCGTTCCAGGTTTGGACTTCACCAACGATCCTTTATTGCAGGGCAGACTTTTCTCCTACACAGATACCCAGATCAGCCGCCTGGGCGGACCTAACTTCCACGAAATTCCTATTAACCGCCCGGTTTGCCCCTATCATAATTTCCAGCGTCAGGGCATGCATCGTCAAGACATCGACAGCAATCCGGCAAATTACGAACCTAATTCGATTAATGATAACTGGCCGAGATAAACGCCGCCGTCAGCCGAAAGTGGCGGGTTCGAGAGCTATCAGGAGCGCGTGGAAGGCCATAAAGTACGCGAGCGCAGTCCTTCCTTTGGCGAGTATTACTCTCAGCCTCGATTGTCCTGGTTAAGTCAGACGCCTGTCGAGCAACAGCACATCATAGGCGCCTACTCCTTTGAATTGAGTAAAGTCGCCCGTCCCTACATACGTGAGCGCGTGATAGACCACCTGTTGAATATCGATATTGCACTCGCTCAGGGTGTGGCTGATAACCTTGGGATTGCACTGACTGCAGATCAGTTAAATACCCTCCCCGCTCCCGACGTCCAAGGCCTGAAAAAAGATGACAGTCTGAGTTTATATGCCGTGACAGGTGGGGAGATAAAGGGTCGGCAGGTTGCCCTGCTGTTGAGCGATGGGGTGAAGTCGGCTGATGTACTGGCCGTGTTGCAGTCGCTTAAGGCGGCGGGTGTACATACAAAATTGCTGGCTCCCCATATGGGTCAGGTGGTGGCGGATGACGGTTCAATTTTGCCCGTTGATGCGACGTTTGCCGGATTGCCGTCGCTGACGTTTGATGCCGTTTTTGTGCCAGACGGTAACATTGATGCGCTGCTGTTAAGCGGCGACAGCCGCTACTATTTGCTGGAAGCTTACAAGCACCTGAAAGTCATTGGCCTGAGTGGCAAGGCCAGGCGATTCAAAACACAGTTCGCCTTGCAGGACGATGAAGAAGAGGAGGGTATTGTTGATGGTTTAAAAGCAGACAGCGCGATGATGGGTGCTTTTTTTGATGCAATGAAAGCCCATCGGGTCTGGGCAAGGAGTCAAAAAGCGCTATCAATACCGGCTTGATCAGGCGGATTAACGTCACATTCTGAGCTTCCCTTGGGGGGCTTAACTCATTTATTAATGGAAATACCTGACGAATGACCCCTGTTGATTAGATGTTTCATGTATCAATGTGTTAAGCGGTTTTCATTTCGAAAGCTCAAACAGAAATGTGGACTTCGTAGTTAGATTGTCGTCAGACACCAGCCGGGAAAACTTTCTTAGCTGGTGCTGACAATTCGCTTTATCCGAATACTCCAGCGTAAGCGCCAAAAGAACAAACACCACAAAGGATAACGGATACGACTGCGGCTGAAAGCGTGTAGTTTTTCATTTCCTGACCTCATTTTTACGTTTAAAACCTTAGCCTGGCAGGAAATTCCATTCTGTAAACCTGAGAATTTTTTCCAGGAAAAATCCTTATCTTCATACCTCATCAGTTTTCATAATTTTGCCGAAAGAGCGCCAACTTTTTGGGTGATTTAAAGTGTGATTGAAAAGCATGTCTGGCTTAGCTATCCATGGCTCTGAACATTAAACCCTGCATAGATAACTTGTTTTCAAAGGAAGCAAAAAACACAGGCCTACTAATTCTTGTACAACTTTCAGAAAACGTGTACAACTTTTAAATTGCTTGAATTTATCATTGGAGGATCAACAAATGCGCCAGAATCGTTCTGCTTCGATCTCTTCTGAAGCCATTAATCAGTATCTCAGTAAAGCCTCTTTGCCATCCCAGCAGGAATCGCTAGGACAAATTGTGGTGGAGATCCTGAAGGAAGGCCGCAATCTGAACCGCAAGTCACTATGCAGCAAGCTGCTTCATCGTCTTGAACTCTCTTCATGCGCTGAAGAAGAACGTCATTACCACCAGTTGATTGGCCTCCTCTTAGACCGGGAGGGTTGAAATCGGCGACCCAAACGATGACACCTGTGGCGGTGTAATACCCCCATCAGGTGTTGTTGTGATCATTAGCATTATGCACTTCGGCCAAACATGTCATCTTCACACCGTGATCGAAGCATCTTGCAGTAAAGAGAAACCTATGAACAGAAGTGACCAGCAGAAAGCTATTGACGAAATTATCGGAGAAGCAGCATTTGCATTACTACAGCGGCCTGGACGCATATCCCTGCGAGCTTTGATGGATCAGCTGAATTCAATGCAGAGATTATCAGAGGATGCTGACAGGCAGGCGCTGATTGCGCTTTCCATAACCGATATCAGAAAACACCGTTCTGAGGGTGATGCGCATATGAGGGAGCACAATGAAGGATCCGACAAGGTTCGCGCCTTATTTTCAGGCTCTGGCGTCCCAGGAAATAACAGTAAGCATTGAAGCCTTATTTTAGGTCTGATCATTAACTCCTATCCATCAAGCACGGAACGAATAAGAATGCCAACGCCAGATGATATTTTTAGCGTGATTACCGACATTGAACTGGCTGAACGCTTTCGCAATGCGGGAAATGACATCAAGGATGAATCGGCCGTACTCGGATTTGTCATTCGAAGCCTCCTTCAGTCGGGAGAACAGGTGACCCGTAAAGCTATTATTCTCAGCCTGATTGGTGCACTGGAAAGCGTGCAAGGTACAACACAGGCTGACGTTTTACGAAGAACGCTTGAGATTGTTGTCGGATGTAACGCTGAGGACTAGATACTCTTTAGGGTGCTTAATGGAGAGAGGTGTTAATCAGAAAGTGGCGCTGCGACAATTCAATCAGGCTTTCTCGCGTAAAACTGAAATTGAGCTATGTTTTGTAATATGTCTTTTTTAAGCGCAGCGTTATAAGTGGTCAGCGGTGCAGCAGCTGGCCGTTAACCATCATGTTGTGGGTCGCCTGCTGTTTCCAACGTATCGGATAACGTCAGGAGAGCCCATGCACAATCAACTTCTCAATTTTGACGCCGTGTACCGAATGGTGCGTCAACATACCCTTATCGAATTTCCACAGCATGCTGAATGTAGCTCGCAGAAAACGCTCAATGCCTATCTCAAAGCTTCAGGGTCATCTTTGCACGCGCCTGGTCCCGGTCTTAACTTCAGTCATCGCACCGGAGACGTCATTTCAGAATTCGACCATTTTATTATCACCGATAAAAACCGGGAGGCGCTGTACGCAGACATTGCAGACATGGTGCGCTGGCTGAGGGACAACGGTTACCTGCTTCGCAGCGTAGAAGATGAATTATGTTTCTACCCTACCGATAAACTTCTTCGAACAAGTTCACTCGTCTTCTGATTTTCACCGTGAAGAATTTTAAATAGGCACTGCGGCTGCCGACGCGGCCGAAAAGCCGCAGTGCAGCTGCCCTAATCTTCTGAATACCAGAAGGTTGATCTGTTCTTAGCCTTGCGCTTAAGTTGCTTTTCATCATGAGTTTATCCGGAAGCTTGCACCTGCCCCAGCAAAAAAATAACTACGATCACTGAATGATTTCACTTTTCACTGGCAAAAAGTGTTACGTTACTTCTGTCTGAAAAACAGCCAGACCTTAACCTTCAACAGGCTTGTTGCCCACGTATCGATGCGAGTGCAACTTACCTCTCACGAGCTGACCAAGCAGCTTCCACCACTACTTCTAAGTCATATGAAGCGCGCTCGATAGCGCTGGTGTGCGATAGCTCGCAAGGACACCTCACGACATTTGTCATTTACATTCCAAAATAGCGCAATGTTAACAGCGGACGAGTGACATGCCTTCTGTGTAGTCAGGAATTACATGGCCATATCCAAAGATATCAATGCCAGCAGTAAACACTTCAAGCCGGCCACACTCCCTGTAACCGAGTGTGGAAATCAGGTTCCGCTAACGTTACGGCTGAAATTCACCAGTGCAGTAGAGGCGATCGGCGCAATGTGCCAGGCCGTTCTCAAAACAAGGGGGGTTGTCTCTATACCTGAAGTTCAGCTTATGCTGGCAGTCAGGCTGGAGCTTTGCTCTGAAGAGATCGACAGAAAAATTCTTCAGGAATCCCTGATGCTGCTGGCCGATCAATCTACCTATAACTGAGAGACTGTAGTCATCTCAGGCACATCGGAAGTGAACGCTTTTCAAAATTTGCTAATAGTTCAATGTCTCTCTGAGCGACTTGCCTCGGGGAGCTATGAACTCGTATCAGCTTGCGTCGTGCTCATGGATTTTAAGCGATACCTGTTTGTTTTTATGACAAACGGGTTTCACCTGTTCCTTTTTCAAGCTGATTCTTATTGCAGGTAAGAGGTCTTATCAGTATAAATCCCTGATGATCACATCATATAAAGGGATGTTCCAATGAAAAAAATATACACAGACCTGTCTTCAGCCCCTCTGGTGACTGGCATTATTGGCGAAGCGGTGCTGGAGCTTGTAGAACGCAGCATGAATATCAACCGGGATAGCATCATAGCCATGCTTGAAAAGAAAAAGCGCGAATGCACAATTACGAAGATTACCCGCATTATTGATGACGCCCTTTATTGGATGCGAAAAGGAAGTGGAGACTGATAGTCAACTTTGGACGAAAAAGCCATTTTCATTTTAGTTGATATCTGTGTGATTAAATTGATTATCATTCGGTTATTTAACGTCTCGCTTATTAGCTTAATGACATTCAGCTTTTTCGCCTCATCTCTGTGTGCACTTATCACTGGATTGGGCGTGCGAAGGTACGCCGTTAAATGATTTGAAGGATAATAATGCCCAATTCATCTGTAGCGAGTGGCTAACTATTTAATTTTAATCACTAAATGTATGTAGTGCGTACCACTTACATTAACGGCTTCGCGTCCAGTTTTTCTTATTACCCAATGGCCATGAAAATATATCTCTTACTGGTTCTGCTTAATAAACCTTAAACACTCAAGTAAAAGTTGAAAATTGTCACAAGTGAACCAGGCTTAAGTCTTTATCACAGGAGGCCAACAATGCCCTATAAATCACGAGATTCCCTGCCAGACAGCGTTAAGCACGTACTCCCTGCTCATGCGCAGGATATTTATCTTGCAGCTTTTAACAGTGCCTGGGATGAGTATAAGGATAAAAAGGACCGCCAGGATGACAGCTCCCGCGAAGAAGTGTCACATAAAGTGGCCTGGGCTGCAGTCAAACATACGTACGAAAAAGGCAGTGATGATAAATGGCATAAGAAGAAGTCCTGATCAAATTCTAATGAGTAAAGTATTGATCATTCCTTGAGATTGCTGGTTTTAGTCAAGGTTTGGTACAGATTATCCCCCTTCATGGAGAATGATTTGCCATTTATCAAACATATTGATCATAGCGACCTGAAACGTTCCTTCTTCTCCGCCGTTCCGCTAGGAATCGGCGTGATGGCTGCAATAGATGAGATCATATTTCATCAGCTGTTTGCCTGGCATCACTTCTTTGACTGGGGTTCTCCCGCTTTCAGTCTGTTTTCCGATGGGCTACTGCATTCGGCCGAGCTCATCGCCTTTGTGGCAGGCACCTTCATGATGTTCAACCTTATCCGCTACCAAAGTCTGTGTAGACTGTCTGCATGGTCCGGATTCTTCACAGGCCTGGGAGGCTTTCAACTTTTTGACGGCATTATCGATCATAAGCTGCTTAGGCTTCATCAGATACGCTATGTGGAAAATTTGTTTATCTACGACCTGGTGTGGAATGGAGCAGGACTGATGCTCTTGCTTATCGGGTGGTTGCTGTACCGACGTTCACACAGCGCGGCGGGATGATCATGGATGAAATGACCCATCATGGCTTGCCGACGGATTCCACTGTGCTGATTTTGTTGTTCATCGTATTTCCGATTTGTCTTCTGTGCCTCTATACCTTTTTAGCCTGCCGAAGGCGAAGATTATCCGGATGGAGCGGCTGGCGCATGGCCAGTTTCAGTCTGGGCATAATGCTGATTGTAATAGCCGTGCTTCCACCGATCGCGTCATGGGCACATCATGATCTGCGCGGTCATATGCTTCAACACCTGTTACTGGGGATGTTCGGTCCATTAGGGCTGGTGTTCGGTGCTCCGGGTACCTTACTGGTTCGAAGTCTTCCTGGTTCTGTAGCCCGCCGGTTCATGGATCTCATGCGTTTACCGCCCGTCAGGCTACTTACTCATCCCATCACTGCGGCCTTTCTAGATATCGGCGGAATGTATCTGCTGTACCTGACGCCATTATTTGGTCTGTGTATGTCCCATCCGGTTCTGTTTGTTCTGGTGCATATACATTTCGTTCTCTCTGGCTACCTTTTTACCTGGTCCATAGCCGGACCCGACCCGGCACCCCATCGCCCCTCAAGAGAATTGCGACTCGTCGTCGTTTTTCTGGCAACCGCAGCGCATGCAGTTCTGGGTAAACTGATGTACGGCTACGAATACCCTCATGGAATGTCAGCCAGCCTGATTGAGGTGCAACTTGCAGCGCAGTGGATGTATTACGGTGGTGATATAGCTGAACTTTTGCTGATTACTGGTTTGTTTGCGAGCTGGTTCAGGCATCGCAGCGCATTGCCTGAGTTTATGGCAATCAGAAATGATCGCGCCCGCGATAATGAGTAATAACTAATTCCAGGCTCTAGTGACGGCCACCAGTCGGTAAAAGCTTTATGGATTATTGAAACTGCAGATGAGTAAATAGCCTTACAAGTCTTCTTATCAGACCCAATTTAGCTCTAAATGAAGAGGTCTTCAGTAAAGGTTCATTTTTAGGAAGAGTTTAGTGGGAGTTTTGGGGAAAGGATTCAGGCCGCCCTTGCGGACGGCCTGTAACTCACACCTGATTAATGCGCGGCCATCTGCGGAGGCAGGCGCAGCAGGGCTCGCTTGTCTGCCACCTCATCCGAGGTCACTGGTTTTGCCGCATTTCCCCAGCTGTTACGCAGGTAGGTTGCCACGGCTGCCACCTGTTCGTCCGAAAGCTTCCAGGCAAACGAAGGCATCGCACCGCTAGTTGGGTTGCCTGCCGTGACCGCGCCGCGTCCCCCTTGCAGCACCGTAGTGATGATGGAAGAAGCATCATCCGCTAACAGGCCAGGGTTATTCGCCAGGCTCGCCGCGAGGTTGGGAATCCCTTTGCCGTCGCTGTTATGGCAGGCAGTGCAGTTGGCTGAATAGATATTTTCACCCATCTTCATTTGCGCATTGTCCATCGACAACGGTTGCGGCAACGTTGTGGTCGATGCAGGCACTTGCTTGAGATACGCCGCAATTGCGCGCAAATCAGCGTCGGTTAGATGCTGCGTGGAGTTAGTCACAGCTTCCGCCATCGGGCCTGAAGCGACCGCCACATGGTTACTGCCGAGCTTGAGGTAATCCACCACCTGCTGCTCAGACCAACTTCCGATACCGGTGTGCGGGTTCGGTGTGATGTCGGGGGCATGCCATTCACCCAGATTACCGCCTTGCAGATAATCACTGCTGTCACCGCCAATCAGATTCTTAGCCGTGTGGCAGGCGGCACAGTGTTCTGGACCTTCCACCAAATAAGCACCTCGGTTCCATTCAGCACTTTTACTGCTGTCTGGCTGGAAACCTGCGTTGCGGAAAAACAGCAGGTTCCAGCCCATCATCGCCAGACGAATGTTATACGGGAAGCCCAGGTTGGTTTCCGGCACCTGATAGTGAATTGGCTTAACCGAGCGCAGGTACATCCACAGGTCGTGCATGTCCTGATCCGTCAGCTTCACATAAGCGTTGTAGGGCATCGCAGGATAAAGGTGCTCCCCTTCTTTGCCCTTACCGTGACGGACTGCGCGGAAGAAATCACGCTCCGTCCAGCTACCGATACCGGTTTCGCTATCCGGCGTGATGTTGCTGGCATAAATACCGCCAAACGGCGTGCTGATGGAGTAGCCCCCGGCCAGCGGCAGTTTGCTTTCTGGCATGGTATGACAAGCCGTGCAGTCACTGGCAATCGCCACATAACGTCCGCGTTCAATCGCGTCACTGTCTGCCGCCGTTGGCGGTTGGCTGGTGAGTACGTTGTTGCTGGCGACATCATCCGCGGAGGTATCGCCGTTCATCCACAGCATGCCCGCTGCCACAGCCGCAGCAATCACCGCTACGCCCGCAATGAGTTTGGTTTTCTTCATCTCACACCTTCACCAACGGACCTGGGTTTTTCAGGTACTGTTCAATAATGGCTTTCGCCGTCCACAGACTCAGCGCGCCAATGGTGCCTGTTGGGTTATAACCCGCGTTGTTTGGGAAGGAAGATGCCCCCAGCACAAACACGTTGTGCGCATCCCAACACTGCTGATAACGGTTGAGCACCGACGTTTTCGGATCGTTGCCCATCACCGCACCGCCAATGGTGTGGTCGCTGGCAAAGTTATACGGCGAGTAAGCCCCCGAAGCAGAGTTGGTGCCGATGACGATTTCCGCGCCCATGGCTTTACCGATCTCGACGCTTTTCTCTTCGATAAATTTCGCTGAACGGCGATCGTTATCGTTGTAGTCGAAGGTGACGCGCAGCAGAGGATTGCCGTTGTCATCCTTGTACTCAGGATCAAGGTCAAGATAGTAATCTTCGTGTGAGAAGCTGGTGCCCTGGCCGAAAATGAAGGTGGTGTTCTGGAACGCGTGGGTATAAGCCTTCTTCCACTCTTTACCCCAGCGTGGCGAGCCCGGCGGCAGTGCATCGGCGTTGCCGATAGGACGCGCGCCACGCGCCACGACCAGAATCCCTGCGCCACCGATAAAGCCCAGACCGGTATGGTCAAAGTTATCGCCGTTCCAGTCGTCCACCTGCGAAGAAAGGGCTCCGGCACCGATATACTGATTCAGATTTTCATCTTTGAAGTGGATCGCTGCACCCGATACCGTCTGGAAGCTGTAGGCACGCCCTACCACGCCGGTTTTGGTCACCGGGTTGTAAGGCACCCCAATTTTGGAGAGCAGCAGCAGACGGACGTTTTGCATCTGGAAGGCGGATAAGATCACGATATCTGCGGGCTGTACCCACTCTTTTTTGTTCTTATCAAGATAGGTCACGCCGGTGGCGGTTTTACCGTCTTCCGCTTTATTGACGCGAACCACTGCAGAGTCCGTTAACACCGTGAAGTTCTCACGTTGCATTAACGCTGGGATGACACAGGCGTTAGGGCTGGATTTTGAGAAGTTACCGCAGCCGTAATACAGGCAGTAGCCGCAATAGGTGCAAGGCCCCATGCGCACACCCAGTGGGTTAACATAAGCGCGTGACGCCTGGCCAGCGGGAACCATGAAGGGTTTCAAGCCGATCTTCTTCGCGCCTTCGGCAAAAATATCCGTTAGACGCATACTCTCCAGCGCTGGCAAAGGGTATTCGCTTGAGCGATTGCCCTCGTAAGGGTTGCCGCCTTCAATGACTTCGCCGTTCAGCTTACCGGCCTTGCCTGACACACCGGCGATCTTTTCAAAGCGATCGTAAAACGGTTCCAGCTCGTCGTAAGTCACTCCCCAGTCTTGCAGAATCACCCCTTTGGCAATCTGCTGTTTTCCATAACGCTTTACGGTCTGGCTGTAAGGCTCGAAATCGAACGGCGTAAAACGCCATGCCATCCCAGCCCAGTGGGTGCCCGAGCCTCCCACGTTGTAACCCAGCTCATTCAGGTTCCACTCACGAGTTGGCAGAGCCGTTTGCGTGGTGTTATTACGGAAAGTGGTGGTTTCGACGGCGGGCGGCAGCAGCATACTGCGGCGCGTATCCCAACGCAGTTCATCGGTATCGACCGAGGGGGGAAAATCTGTCGCGGTTTCAAACCACGGGCCACGTTCAATGGCAACGACATTCAGACCTGCGCGGGTCAGCTCTTCGGCGATCAAAGAGCCGCACCACCCCAGGCCGACGATGGCGACATCAGCTTTTGGACGGACGTTATTCATAGTTTATTGCTCAGCAAACAAATTAAAGGGTGTTATCAATCAGGCTGGTAGGAATGATGTTGAGCTTCTGTCCTTTTTTCGGCAGCAGATCGCGGAAGTCGTAGCGAGCGCCAGGGAAGCCAATCATTTTCCAGCTGGTCATGTCTTTGTTCCCCCCATAAATCGGGTCAGACAGGAAGCCCTCACGCACGTTCTGCAGCAACAGTTCAAAGAACACTTTGGTTTCGACCTCTTCCCCCAGATCGAGGCGATTATTTTCCATCGCCGTCAGAACCTGATCCTGCTGATCGCCACTCAGTGCGAGGAAGTTTTTGCCGAACTGCTGCTGGATAGCCTTATCCAGTGCGGCAATCCCTAAGCGATAACGTTGCGCCGGAGTGAGCGAGGATTGCGGTCCCTGCTCTGGCGTGCCCTTCACGAATTTGCCAAGGCGATAGATCGCCACTGCGTTGCCGTAATCACCCGCGAGTTGGCGGTCGATAAAGATGGCGCACCCTGCCTCTTTGCCACTGAGACTGGTTTCATCGGCGGGGATAAATCGCTCAGCGATGGCACCTACCGTGTCAAATTCATGCTGAGTGAGATATTGCCGCCCCCCTTTTCTCGGCGGTGCGGTCGGCGTTTGGATTTTGCCGGGTTCCCAGGGCTGGCCACCCTTCACCTCATCGGCCTGCGCCAATGTCGGGATCGTGGAAGCCACTCCCAATGCGGTGATGGAAGTGAGAAATTCTCTGCGTTTCATGTTTTCCCTGCTTTCACATTGCAAACCAGGTCAAATAACAGACGTATTTGTGCCTGGCATTGAGCCATATAAATAAGGTTTATTGGATAAATAATGACGCTGCCCGGTGGGCTTTTATTAGATAAATACTGAGGTAAGTTTTTACATTCAAATCACGTAATTAATTAAATATTAACAACGCAGCAAAGAGTAATGACTCCCCCTGCGCTTTGAAAGGTTTTTGTTGATGGTTTCCCATCATTGAAGTTTTTAATAAGCCGGACTGGACGATGTAGAGTGTGGTTTCGTCTCGCAACATTTAACATCTTGCCAGTCACGAAACGTTGCGCATAATACGGCGAAAATAGACGCCAGGCTGTGACCTGATGCGCACTCTGCGTAGTTGAAATAGTGAACATGAAATTTACTGGGGCTCAGAAACAAATGAAAAAACTCACCCTGATTAAAGTGGCTGAACTGGCCGGGGTTGGGATCGCCACGGTTGACCGGGTGCTGAATGAGCGTGGCGGGGTTCGTCCGGAAACGGTACGCAAAGTGCTGCGCGCCGCGCGTCAGGCTGGGTTACAGCGTTTACTGCCGGATGACACGCAGCATCCCTGGCAGATTGAAGTTTTCCTCAGCAGTAATGGCACCTGGTTTTTTCAGCAGCTAGCCGATGAATTTGCCAACATTGCCGATCGACTGGGTTATCGTAAAATAAAATTATTTCGTACACTGGTGACGGAAAATCCACCGGAAAAACTGGCGGAAAAGATAAAAAAAAGCGGTGAGTTGCGCGACGGTATTATTGTTTATGGGCATGACTATCCTGTTATTCATGAAGCCTTATCCTGGTGTAAAGATAAAGGTGTCCCGGTGGTTTCGCTGGTTTCAGACTTACCCAATTCACATCGATTCTGCCATGTTGGAATAAATCAATATCAGGCTGGGCGTACCGCAGGCTTATTAATGAGCCAGACCATGCCCCACAAGGGTGACGTGATCATGGTTAGCGGGCGTTTTGATTTCAGCGCGCATATTCAACGTATTTCAGGATTTCGTGATGCCATCACTCAACGCGCGCCCTGGCTACAGTTGCGTGAAGTATTGGCGGGGGAAGATGAACGGCACAAAATCCGAACGCTGTTAAATCACACGTTACAGCAATCAAGTAATGTGGTCGGTTTATATAACTCTGGCGACAACAACAGCGATATCAGTGCTGTATTGCAGCAACACCAGTTGCTGGGCCGCTGCTGCTACATCACCCACGAATTGTATGATGTGACGAAAGATCTGCTGCAAAGTGGCGCGCTCTCCTACACGCTGGATCAAAATGCTCGCCAGCATGCCGTGCTGGCTACTGACCTGCTGATACGGCATCTGGAACAGGGCTTCGAACCCGATCTGTATCAGGACGGCCGCGTTGAACTGCGCATTGTGACGGCGGAGAATCTGGATTAGTCAGTAGGTACAGCTTTACCCCACAAAATAAGAGGCTAATGCGAAAGCAAGATAAGCGAACCGCAACAATTAAATATTCACATGTTCAGCATGATTATTCTGCACATAAAGGACAGAGCGGTTTACACTGGCAGGCCACCATTCAGGAAGAAGAGGTCATTGTGCTGTCGAAGATCCCCGATTATGAAACCGATCGCGAAGGCTATCTGGAGTTCATGACCCGCAGTAACGCGCTGCGCATGGAGCTACTGATTTTGTCGGAAAAGTTTGTTGAGGTGCACGGCTCTTATGAAGCGGGCATGGCGGAACTCGGAGAATGGCTACTTAACTATGCCGATAATGCCATGATTCAGAAGTTAAGTTCCGGCCCCATCAGCAAAGAATGGTTGTTTGATGAGTTGAAAAGACGCCACAAATAGTCCTCTGGTTCTATAAGTTAACGCCAACATTAACGCAGGGTCTTCAACCTTAGATCTCAATAGCACGGTAATGGTCTCCTGCTGAAAATGTAATCTATAGTAATCAGTCAAACCAAAATGTGACAAATTTATGGCAGAAATAAAACTCAAACTGGCGAATCCGCCACTGCGAAAGAATCACATAACCAATTGTTTTTAATTATAAAAAAACAAATATCGATTTTATTGCATCCCAAAAATTTCATTTATATGACTAAATTTTGACAGTTCTGTCATAAAACTTTCATAAATTTTCTATATGTTAGCCGCACATATCGTTGTGCTTATGCTGCTTTAGCGATCTATAGGAAATTTTCACTAATGAGTGATTACGTTACGCCTCAGACTTTACACGTTGCCGCTTCACCGTTGTCTTCCGCGATTCAACTCCCTGCAAAAAACAGTAAGAAACCGCTTTTCCTGTTCGGCATGGTTTTACTCGCCGGCATTCTCTTTGCGGGAACGCAATTAATTGGTGATATCCAACAAACCGGGGTCACCTTTAGCAGTGTGCTACCGCTGATGCTCTTGGGATTTGCCTTGTTAGCGGCATTGGGTTTCGAGTTCGTTAATGGTTTCCACGACACGGCCAACGCCGTGGCTACCGTCATTTATACCCGCTCACTCTCTCCGACCGTGGCGGTGGTGTGGTCAGGAATTTTCAATTTCCTTGGTGTTTTATGCTCTTCTGGCGCGGTGGCTTTCGGCATCATCTCCCTGTTGCCAATTGAACTCATTATGCAAACCGGCAGCAGCGAAAGCTTTGTGATGATCTACGCCCTGCTGTTCTCGGCGATTATCTGGAACCTCGCCACCTGGTGGTTGGGCCTGCCCGCCTCCTCATCGCACACCTTAATTGGTTCCATTATTGGCGTGGGCATCGCCAATGCCGTGATGCACGGGCGTAGCGCCATGAGCGGCGTAAACTGGGGACAGGCATTAAACATCGGTAATGCGCTGATCCTGTCACCGATTGTCGGCTTCGTCTGTGCTGCTCTGTTGCTGGTGTTGATGAAGCGCGTGGTGAAAAAACCTGAGTTGTATGCCACCAGCAAAGATGAAGGTGCGCCGCCGATGTGGATTCGCGGTTTGATGGTGCTGTCCTGCACTGGCGTCTCTTTTGCACATGGCTCGAATGATGGCCAAAAAGGCATGGGGATGATGATGCTGATTCTGGTGGCTGCCCTGCCCGTAACCTACTCTCTCAATCGTTCCGTGCCCCAGTCCGATATTCCACATCTGATCACACTGACCGAAAGCAGCCAGTCACAATTGCTGCAGTTCAGCAACACACCCACTCCTGCTCAGCCTGATGATGTATTAGCGACTTATCTGCGCACTGGCCAACGCTATACGACGGTGGTCGCCGCGCTGGCTCAGGTCAGTGGCAACATCGGCGCCACGCTGAAGCAATATGGCGCGTTGCAGACAATCCCCGCCGATCAGAAACCTGCCGTGCGTAATGAGATGTATCTGGCAGCTGAAACCATCAAACGTCTGCAAGCCGATCACTCGCTGATTTTGCCATCTGCCACCCAGCAAAATCTGCAGGCGCTGAAAACCGCGCTGAACAGTGCAACGCAATTTATCCCGACCTGGGTCAAAGTCGCGGTGGCACTGGCTTTGGGATTAGGCACCATGGTGGGCTGGCGCCGCATTGTCACCACGCTGGGTGAGAAGATCGGCAAAAGCCAGCTTAACTATGCGCAAGGCATCAGTGCGCAGATGGTGGCGATGGGCACCATTGGCGCAGCGGATGCGTTTGGTCTGCCGGTATCAACCACGCACGTGCTCTCTTCCGGGATTGCGGGCACCATGGCCGCCAATCGCAGCGGCTTACAGTTCGGCACGCTGCGCAATATGGTACTGGCCTGGGTGCTCACCTTGCCTGCCGCCGCGCTGCTCTCTGCCGCCCTCTACTGGATCATGACTTCACTGTAACGCTCGCTTCGACAGGGATAAGACGATGTCTGCACACGAAATAAATAACAACAATATGTTTGATGCGCGCTTTTTACAGGAATTCTATGACAGCTATGACGAATCGCTGAAGATGGAGTTAACGGATTTTGGTCTGGCGGCCAATAACGATCCGCAAGAGATGGCGTGGCGTCGCCGCTATTTTATGGAGCTGCTGCATCTTCAGGGCGAATTAGTGAAGCTGCAAAACTGGGTGATCCGCACCGGCCATCGTCTGGTGGTGATTTTTGAAGGCCGCGATGCGGCAGGCAAAGGCGGCGTGATTAAACGTATCATGCAGCGACTCAACCCCCGCTATTGCCGCGTGGCGGCACTGCCCGCGCCAAATGAACGTGAGCGCACGCAGTGGTATTTTCAACGTTACGTCTCTCATCTGCCGTCAGCGGGCGAGATCGTCTTGTTCGACCGTAGCTGGTACAACCGCGCGGGCGTCGAAAAGGTGATGGGATTTTGCAGCGATGCGGAGTACGAAGAGTTCTTCCACAGCACGCCAGAGTTTGAACGCATGCTGGTGCGCAGCGGCATTCAGATCGTGAAATATTGGATCTCCATCACCGATGAAGAGCAGGAAATGCGCTTCCTTAGCCGCATTCATGATCCACTGAAGCAGTGGAAGCTGAGTCCGATGGATCTGGAAAGCCGCCGCCGCTGGGAGGATTACACCGCCGCCAAAGAGATGATGCTGGAGCGCACCAATATTTCTGAGGCGCCATGGTGGGTGGTGCAAGGCGTTGATAAGAAGAAGGCTCGGCTGAACTGTATTTCTCACCTGCTGCAACAGGTGCCGTATGAAGCCGCAGAAGGCGAGCAGATTTCATTACCTTCCCGCATTCATCATGAAAATTATGCCCGTCATCCGGTGCCTGAGAGTATGATCGTGCCTGATAGCTACTGAACTATACTTTGACCAGTCGATGAATATCAGGAGGGGTTATGGCAGGCGGCTGGTCTGAAGATGGTGCAGTGCAAAAGCAGATTGATGCGACCGTGGATGATGCGATTGCGCGCGCCAGGAGTCACCTCAACCACGGCGCAAGTGCAGAGTATTGCGACGAGTGCGGGGAACCGATTCCCGAAGCGCGTCGCAGCGCGTTGCCTGGGGTGCGTTACTGCGTGAAGTGCCAAAGTGCGTTAGATAAACAAGAAGCCAGCCACAGCGGGTATAACCGCCGTGGCAGCAAGGATAGCCAGTTGCGGTAGATGAGTCGTAATCCCTTCAGGACGCCACTGAACATTGAACAGCTGGTCATGACGTGACAAATCGACCAGCCAGTTCCCGTTCGATGGGATGCGCAATTCCAGCTTAAGACTCTCAGGTCGCAGTTTGTTGCGCTTATAGAACCAGTGCTCAGGCGGTTCGTTCGTGAGGACGATACCACACACACTGTATGACACTTCTTCAATACCCAGACTGGCAAACCATTCAGCGACTTCGGGTTGGGTAGGATGGTCGAACATATTGGCTACGCTCCTGAGTCAATAGTGGGCTGCTTTCTATCTTGCTCTACGAGAAAAAACGCGGATGTTACGATCGCCCTGAACGCTTTAAGCAGAGCCCTAATATGTGGGATCTGAGTAAAAAGCTCATGGTGAAGGCTGGAGTCGGCTATTGGTGTTATCCGGACAGCCTTTCCACCATCCAGTCGATAAATATTCGCAGCCGTACGTTCAGCTGTTTTGTCGGCGGATAAATTATTGAAACCGGAAATTGTGTATTAGTTGAACTTCCCAGAACGGGAATTAGCTGGCCCGATTCTATAAAACTTTTTGCTACTGAAGCGTGTGTTTGGCCGATCCCCATGCCGTGCACCAGCATATTGATTAATGACGCACTGTCATTTGCAGCTATATCGAAATTGTGTACCTGCTTCTCTCCTGCCCGATGACGAAAACGTAGAGGCCAGGCTTCTCCTGTTGCCGCGCTGAAGTAACCCACCACCTTATGCCTGGTTTCAAGATCCGAAACATTTGCAGGAATGCCAAAACGCTCAAGATAGCCGGGGCTGGCACAAGTCACTAAGCGATCTTTGTATAATGTTCTACCTATCAAAGACGAATCCGCTAACTCTCCAGCTCGTATGACACAATCAACACCCTCTTCAATAAGGTTCACTGGCCGATCACCCACTCCTAGCGCTAACTGAATATGAGGGTAACGTTCGCGAAACTCTTCAAGGATGGGTATTAGCACAAAGTTAGCGAGCGATGAGTGAAGATCAATTCGCAGTCTTCCCCTGGCGGCAGCACCCATGTCACGCATGGCGACTTCAGTCACATCCAGTTTGGCAACGAGTCTGCTGACTCTCTGGTAATACTCAGCCCCCTCAATCGTTAAGGTCACTGAGCGCGTCGTGCGTTGTATCAGTTTGATGCCAAGGTGCTCTTCAAGCTCTTTAAGGGATTTACTCACAGTGGAACGCGGCAACCCGAGGTGTGCAGCGGCCTTAGTGAATGAGCGCGTTTCAACGATGCGCTGGAAAGTGCGTATTGCGAGAAGATGATCCATTCTCAAATTCTATCGCAGGTCGCTGGATTGTGCACACAGATGAAAACTGAAGTCGTAAAATCAGTGATTATCTTCGTCAGCACCGCCGCTATTCTGCAGTCATCAATTCTTATGAGGAAGCTGAAATCATGACTGACAGGAAAGCCGAGCAACGTTCATTACTTGAAGCACGATATGGTGCAGCACAACAGAAACCAGACAACATTATTTGGACGCCGCAGGTGGAAGCCCTACTTCGCCACAAGTCTGTCAGAACATTTCTGGCAGATGCTCTGCCTGATGGATCTATTGAAACGATGGTCGCTGCGGCACAATCTGCCTCTAACTCTTCTGCCCTGAACCAGTGGAGCCTGGTTGCCGTGACGGACGTGGAATTAAAACAGAGAATTTCAGACACCGTTGCTCGCTCAGTACCGGTTGCCCGGATTCCCTGGATCGAGGAAGCTCCCGCACTGTTACTTTGGGTGGCCGATTTGTCACGCGGTGCCGAAATCACTAAAGACGCGGGGAAAGAACCGTTTGTATTCGATTACCTTGATTCATTCTTGATGGCTTCGATTGATGCAGCTTTAGCTGCTCAGAACGCCGCTGTAGCGGCCGAGTCAATGGGATTGGGCATCGTTTATCTGGGCGTCATGCGTAACATCGCCAAAGAAGTCGCAGAGATGATTCATTTGCCTTCACACAGCTTTGTCACTTTCGGTATGGCTGTGGGTTGGCCTGATGCAACCAGGACCAGCTGCATTCGTCCTCGCCCTGCACAACCGATGGTGTTACATCATAATCGGTACGATCAGGAAAATTATCGTGTTTACCTGAAAGATTATGAAGAGGCATATCAGACTTTCCGCGTCAGCCAAAATATGAGTGCAAAGACATGGTTGGGTTCTGTCATCGAATCAGCAACTAGCATGGAATACATGGGGGGACGCGTGAAATTAAGGGAAACCGTTTCTGAACGCGGTTTCAAGTTGAAGTAATAACATCGATATTAATCGGATTTATGATGAGGGCCATTCTGGAACTTCAATATAGAGGGTTCTCTACTTCCTATTCTCGCTCACGGCAGACATTCGGTATCAACTGCTTGTTTGCTGTGTGCCAGGAGCGGACGTTGCTTAAACAATTGATCAGAAGTGAACGCTTGAGGAGTGGTGGCCCCATTCTCCTGGGTATCATATTTAATATGCTCGCCGGCGCCAGATGGCAACGGCATTAGCAGAGGCCATTACGGCGTTTTGATAGCGCGAAGGTTGATATGTTCAACGTTTGGCGCAGGTCCGGACCAACCCGCAAGGCTTATCCGACAGATCTGCCGGATAAGTCGCACACTCCGTAATACCTTACAGCGTTTACCAGGCGTAAGCCCCCGGCGCTTCACCACCAGGCCCCGGCCAGATGGCATCGAGTTCGGTCAACACCTCTTTTAAAAGCTTAAGTTCAACGGCCTTGAGATTTTCCTGCAATTGATCAGCGGTACGCGGACCGCTGATCACCGAAGTCACTGCCGGATTGTGCAGAAGCCAGGCCAGCGCAACCAGTGCCGGGGACTCACCCAGTTCTTCACACAAGGCTTCCCAGGCCTTCAGCTGCGAACGGCGTGCCTCGATTTGCACCAGCAGCCCAGGTGTGGCGCGCCGCCCCTGAGAAATCTTTTTCAGCACGCCTCCCAGCAGCCCCATTCCTACAGGACTCCAGGTGATTAGCCCAACGCCAAAATGGCGTAGTGCCGGAATGACTTCCAGCTCAATGGTACGCTGCGTCAGGTTGTAGAGACTCTGTTCCGAGGCCAGTCCCAGCAAATTGCGCGAGGCGGCCGAGCACTGTGCAGTAGCGATATCCCAGCCGGCAAAGTTGCTGCTGCCTGCATAGGTGATCTTGCCTTCCCTGATCAGTTGCTCAAATGCCTGCCAGATTTCTTCCCACGCCGTTGAACGATCAATATGGTGCATCTGATACAGATCGATGTGGTCTGTTTTAAGGCGACGGAGGCTGGCTTCACATGCCCGGCGAATGTGATACGCCGATAAATACTTATCGTTAGGTCCGGTATCCATAGGCTGATAAACCTTGGTGGCCAGCACAATTTTATCGCGACGGGACTTATCTTGCGCCAGCCAGTTGCCAATAATCTCCTCGGAGGTGCCATAACCTTTGACCATGTCCGGTGACTGTGGGCCGCCATAAACGTCGGCAGTGTCAAACAGGTTAATGCCGGCGTTCAAAGCAGTATCCATGATCCTGAAGCTACCCTGCTCGTCGGTCAGTTCACCGAAGTTCATGCAGCCGAGCGTGATCGGGCTGATTTTCAGGCCAGTGCGTCCCAGATGGTTATAGTTCATTACTTGGATCTCCATGGTGTTGTTTACAGCTGAGCGGAGATTTTTGCAGGGCCACATTAGCCTGACTAGCTGATGAATACTTAAAGAGCTTATTAGTAAATCTAATTAATGTGATTAAGGTGTTGTTTTTAAAAAAAATGAAAAGATTTGGTATAAACGCTTAAAACCAAGTGAAGACATCTGCAGGCTATATTTTCGATCCGGCTAATCTTGTATAGCGTAATGCGTCTACAACCAGCCGGAAAGCCGGCGAAGGCTGACGCCGGCTCGGATAATAAAGGAAGTAACCTGGGAATGGCTCGCACCAGTCTTCAAGCACGCGGACCAGCCTTCCTTCTTCAATGTGCGGTGCGAACTCTTCTTCCGGCAGCGAGGTGATACCCGCTCCCATCAGCGTGGCCTCAACCATAGGTGGGGTCGTGTTGAAAATCAGCTGCCCGTCAACACGCACGCTCTGCAGCTTGCCCTGCCTGATAAAATCCCAGGTGTATATTCCCCCGCTGGACTGCATGCGCATATTGATGCAGTTATGTTTCAGCAAATCGTGAGGCTTTTCGGGACGGGGATACCTCTCAAAGTACTCAGGTGAGGCGGCAACGGCGACGCGCAGAGGCGGGCCTATCGGTACAGCAATCATGTCTTTGTCGATGGTATCACCTAGTCGCACGCCCATATCAAAACGATCCGCCACGATATCGCGGAACCCATAGTTAATATCGTACTCAACGCTGATGTCCGGATATTCACTTAGTAGCGGCGTGATTTTCGGTAACAGCAGCGTTCGCAGTACATGGTCTCCGCAGATAATCCGTACCGTTCCTCCAGGCTTATCACGCATTTCAGTCAACTCGTCCAGCTCGGATTCAATTTCATCAAACCGGTGCCCAATGGTATTCAGAAGGCGCTCGCCTGCAGCGGTCGGGGAAACACTGCGCGTGGTGCGGTTCAGCAACCGTATTTCCAGTTGTGCTTCAAGCCCGTTAATCGCCTGGCTCAGCGCCGACTGCGTCACGCCCAGCAAAGCCGCTGCACGGGTAAAACTCCCTTCGCGCGCAATGGTCACGAAGTACATCAGGTCGTTAAGGTTTCGTCTGGCCATGGTGCTCAGCTTCCGGTCAAAGAGTCGTTATTAATTAGCATAGCTTATAAGGCTATTCAGTATAAATAAGCTAGTCACGACGAGCAGCATTACGGATGATATCTGCCATGAAAACGACCATAAATGCACTTCAATGGCCGCACGGACTCATCATTCTGATCGCCGTGCTGATACTGGCTCCAGCCGGTTGGGCACAGAAAAGTTCCGGTTCGCTGGCGCAGTCTGCGCCGCATCGTTCACAAGCAAAGGGCAACACTATGAAGATAAAACTGATTGTCGGTGAGAAAACTGCCGTTGCCACCTTGTATGACAATGCCACCGCCAGAGACTTTGGTTCGATGCTTCCGCTTTCTCTCACGATAAATGATTACGACACCATTGAGCGCGTATCCGACCTGCCGCGCAGGCTCGTTATTGATGGCGCGCCAGACGGTATGACGCCGGTGGCGGGAGAGCTGACCCATTATGCGCCATGGGGTAACCTGGCCATCTTCATCAAGCCGCGAACCTGGTCGCGCAATCTTCTGCCACTGGGAAAAATCGATCAGGGTCTGGACATCCTCTCACAGCCCGGTCCCTACAATCTGCGCATTGAGCGAATTGAACCCTGAACCTCACTTTTACTTTTACGCGAAAGGATGATCTGTCATGACCAGAAACGTTGATGCCCGTGATGTGAAACTGCCCGGTGAACCGGACGCACACCGACGCACCCTGCTTAAGCTGACTGCCGCCGGCATTGCGGCAGCGGGCGTCAGCGTTATGTCACCTGCTGCGGCACAGGAGCAGAAGGGCCTCACGCTCACAGAAAAGTGGGATAAAGTCTTTCCGAAAAGCGACCGGATTGAACATCGCAAAGTGACGTTCAGCAACCGTTACGGCAACACGCTAGCCGCAGATATTTATCAGCCAAAAAATATCACCGGAAAACTCCCCGCTCTTGCGGTGGGTGGGCCTTTTGGTGCCGTTAAGGAGCAATCATCCGGGCTTTACGCGCAGACCATGGCAGAGCGCGGTTTTATCACCCTGGCGTTTGACCCTTCTTACACCGGTGAGAGCGGAGGAGAGCCGCGTAATGTGGCTTCACCGGATATCAGCGTAGAAGATTTCAGCGCAGCGGTGGATTGCCTGGGCTTGCAGCCGAATGTCGATCGGGCGCGAATTGGTATCATCGGTATCTGCGGCTGGGGTGGAATGGCGCTGAGCGCGGCAGCGGTGGACAAACGAATCAAAGCTGTTGTCGCCAGCACCATGTATGACATGACACGAGTGATGTCCAGGGGATACAACGACAGCGTCACGCCGACACAGCGCGCGCAAACGCTGGAAGCATTAAGCCAGCAGCGCTGGAAAGATGCTGAAGGCGGGAAACCGGCATATCAGCCCCCCTACAATGCGCTCAAAGGTGGCGAGGCACAGTTCCTGGTTGAGTATCACGACTACTACATGACCCCTCGCGGCTACCATCCTCGCGCCGTTAACTCCGGAAACGCCTGGACACAGACCACGCCGCTGCCGTTCATGAACATGCCCATCCTGACCTATATCAGCGAAATTTCACCGCGGCCCGTGCTCTTTATCCATGGAGAAAAAGCGCATTCACGCTATTTCAGCGAAACGGCCTTTGCAGCAGCAGCTGAACCCAAGGAGCTGGTGATCATCCCGGATGCTGTTCACGTCGATCTCTACGACCGGATGGACAAAATTCCTTTCGATAAACTGACCGCTTTCTTCAGGGAAAACCTGGCCGCCACAGCATAAAGTGACCGGACTGAGCGCCGCTCACATCTCCGCATCATTCACCCTGACCGCGCAGAGTCTATTCAGTGCGCGGTCGCCCATTTTTAAAATATGAAGATTATCCTATGAATTCAGCTCTATCAGAGGCTTCTGAGGGCACTGCACCGTCACATGAAGCTCCCTCATCCTGGAGTGGTGTCTTTGCCATGTCAGTCTGCGCTTTTGCGCTAATCAGTTCCGAGTTTCTGCCAGTGAGCCTGCTGACGCCCATGGCATCTGATCTGCAAGTTACCGAAGGCATGACCGGACAGGGGATTGCCATTTCGGGCGTGTTTGCCGTTCTAACCAGCCTGTTTATATCAGCACTCGCCGGCAGCCTTAACCGTAAAACACTGTTGCTGGCGCTGACCTTTGCCATGGGTGTTTCAGGTGGAACTGTTGCGCTCGCGCCTGACTATCTGACCTATATGCTGGGTCGTGCGCTTATAGGGATAGTGGTCGGCGGCTTCTGGTCGATGTCAGCGGCAACCGCCATCAGAATGGTGCCCAAACGTGACATACCGCGAGCACTGGCGATGGTGAACGGCGGCAACGCGCTCGCGACCGTTGTGGCCGCGCCGATGGGTGCATGGCTTGGTACCCTCATAGGCTGGCGTGGCGCTTTCCTGTGCCTTGTTCCGATCTCACTTATTGCTCTGGCATGGCAATGGAAAGCGCTACCTTCAATGCCCTCTGCCGCACGGGCGCCCGGGGTGGCCAGTGCTTTTAAAGTATTTACCCTGTTCAGATATCCGGGTGTAGTCGCAGGCATGCTGGCAAGCAGTCTGCTGTTTATGGGGCAGTTTGGCCTGTTTACTTACATACGACCGTTTCTGGAAACCGTTACTGGCGTACACGGAACAAATATTTCCCTTGTCCTGCTGGTGATAGGGGCGGCGGGTTTCATCGGCACAATATTAATTGGTCGGGTTCTGCAGCGCGCGTTCTATCCGACGCTATTAGTCATTCCGGCTTTGATGGCTGTTACAGCACTTGCCCTGATTGAATTCGGCGATTCTACCGGTTTAGTCATCGCTCTACTTGCACTCTGGGGCCTGACAGGGACTTCAGCACCCGTGGGGTGGTGGGCCTGGATTGCAAGGGTCTTCCCGGATGATGCTGAAGCAGGTGGTGGGTTATTTGTTGCCGTTGTCCAGATGTCTATCGCATTAGGTTCAACCGCTGGCGGGTTGCTTTTCGATCACAATGGTTATCGCAGTACCTTTTTTGCCAGTACTGCAATCCTGGTCGTCTGCGCTGTACTGACTGTTGTAACAGCGCGTAGATCGCCATCCCATTAAGAAATGGTCATGTAAACCTGAGTGTTCGCTTCGCTCAAAGCTGTCCTTGGGTTCGCCGAGGACTGCTGCGTGCCAACAGCGGACGTTGTTTAGCTCATGCAGTTTTAATTCATGAAAAAAGGTAAGTTAAATTTTTTCCTGGTTCACACGGGATGAAAGCTCTTTATAGCTCTCTTTTCGCTCGCTGTAACGATCTGCAAGGTAACTGGTTTGCCCCTTGAGCAGCAGCGTAATTTTAAATAGTTCCTCGGCAACATCGACGATACGATCGTACCAGGACGAGGGTTTCATCCGTCCGTTCTCATCAAATTCCTGCCAGGCTTTCGCCACAGAGGACTGGTTGGGGATAGTGAACATCCGCATCCACCGGCCCAGAATGCGCATCTGGTTCACCGCATTAAATGACTGAGAACCGCCGCAAACCTGCATTACTGCAAGTGTCTTGCCCTGCGAAGGACGAACCGCGCCTTCACTTAGGGGTATCCAGTCGATTTGTGCCTTCATAACCGCGCTCATCGCCCCATGCCTTTCCGGGGAACTCCACACCATCCCGTCACACCATCTGACCAGACCGCGCAGCTCGGTGACTTTAGGGTTCGTGTCCGGTGCATCATCTGGCAGCGGTAAACCGGATGGGTTAAAGAGTTTCACCTCCGCGCCCATCGCCGTCAGCAGGTGACCTGCTTCCTCCGCGGCAAAGCGGCTGTAGGAGCGCTCCCTTACTGAGCCATACAGGATCAAAATCCGTGGCGGCTCCTGAAGGTGGAGGCGTTCAGCGATGTCTTGATCAAAGCATTTAATGTTCAGAGCAGGAAATTGTTCCATTTTTCTCCTCCAGAGAGAACAGGTGATTTCAAAATAAATACATATGATTTACCATATGTGTATTCTAAAGGGAACGGAGTGAAAAATGCTACAACCTGTTCAGCTTTTCAAAATCCTGTCGGATGAAACACGGCTCGCCATTGTCATGCTTCTCCGCGAGGCCGGTGAACTGTGCGTCTGCGATATCTGTGCGGCCACCTCCCAATCGCAGCCCAAAATCTCGCGACATATGGCTATACTTCGCGAGGCTGAACTGCTTCTTGACCGCCGCGAAGGCAAATGGATCCATTATCGCCTGTCACCACACATACCGGCGTGGGCAGCGGAGACAATCACGGCATCCTGGCAGTGTCTGCGGGATGATGTTCGTGAATGGCTGGACAAATCAGCCTGCACATCCTGCTGAAGCAGGAACACATTCACATAATCATATATAATGGAGCCTGAAATGCTTTTGGCGGCGAGTATATTTTTACTGACGCTGGTACTGGTGATCTGGCAACCCAGAGGCCTGAGTATTGGCTGGAGCGCGAGTATCGGGGCTGCGCTGGCTCTGGTAACCGGTGTGATCCATATCGCTGATATTCCCGTTGTCTGGAATATTGTGTGGAACGCGACTGCAACATTTATTGCGGTGATCATTATCAGCCTGCTGCTCGATGAGTCGGGCTTCTTTGAATGGGCTGCACTGCATGTCTCCCGCTGGGGTAATGGGCGTGGTCGCCTGCTGTTTACCTGGATAATATTGCTCGGTGCTGCTGTTGCTGCGTTGTTTGCTAATGACGGTGCAGCACTCATACTGACGCCGATTGTGATTGCGATGATGCTCGCACTGGGATTCAGCCAGGGCACGACTCTGGCCTTTGTCATAGCCGCAGGATTTATCGCAGATACGGCCAGCC
Source organism: Pantoea sp. USMM079 (assembly GCF_037153115.1). Classification (NCBI taxonomy): domain Bacteria; kingdom Pseudomonadati; phylum Pseudomonadota; class Gammaproteobacteria; order Enterobacterales; family Erwiniaceae; genus Pantoea; species Pantoea sp. USMM079. The sequence goes on along the minus strand of NZ_JBBCKX010000002.1, from coordinate 106,973 downwards.
TGCCGCTCATTGTTTCTAACCTGGTGAATATCGTCTCGGCTGACTTCTTCGGTCTGGGCTTTACGCAGTACGCCTCTGTGATGATCCCCGTGGATGTGGCAGCGATTGCGGCCACGCTGGTCATGCTGCATCTTTTCTTTCGCAGGGATATTCCGGCGACATATGACGTTTCGCTGCTAAAAACGCCCGCCAGTGCAATAAAGGATCCGGCAACCTTCAGGGCGGGCTGGATTACCCTTTTATTGCTGCTTGTCGGTTTCTTTGTTCTGGAACCGCTGGGGGTCCCGGTCAGTGCGATAGCGGCGGCTGGCGCAGCAGTGCTGTTTGTTGTGGCGAAAAGAAGTCATGCCATCAATACAGGGAAAGTCCTGCGCGGTGCGCCCTGGCAAATCGTTATTTTCTCGCTGGGCATGTACCTTGTGGTCTATGGCTTGCGCAATGCTGGTCTCACGGAGTACCTGTCTGGCGTGCTGAACCTGCTGGCAGACAAGGGGTTGTGGGCAGCGACGTTCGGCACCGGCTTCCTGACAGCATTTCTCTCATCAGTGATGAATAATATGCCGACAGTGCTGATTGGCGCGCTGTCAATTGACGGAAGTTCGGCGACCGGCGTCGTCAAAGAGGCAATGATTTATGCCAACGTAATTGGTTGCGATTTAGGCCCGAAAATCACCCCTATTGGCAGTCTGGCTACCCTACTGTGGCTTCATGTACTGGCACAGAAAAGTATGACCATTACATGGGGATATTACTTCCGCACCGGCATAATTTTGACTCTGCCCGTGCTGTTCGTCACCCTGGCCGCGCTGGCATGGCGGCTCTCTGTCACTTTGTAATGAGATATTGAAATGAGCAACATTACTATCTATCACAATCCTGCCTGTGGCACCTCACGTAACACGCTGGAGATGATCCGTAACAGCGGTAACGAACCGACCATAATTTACTATCTCGATACGCCTCCGACCCGCGATGAGCTGATTAAGCTTATTTCAGATATGGGAATGCCAGTACGCGCCTTGCTGCGTAAGAACGTTGAGCCTTATGAACAGCTGGGGCTTGATGAAGACAAATTCACTGACGGGGAGTTGATCGATTTTCTGCTTCAGCACCCGATTCTGATCAACCGACCTGTAGTCGTGACGCCGCTTGGCACACGCCTTTGCCGCCCCTCAGAGATTGTTCTGGATATTCTACCTGAAGGTCAGAAAAGCGCTTTTACCAAAGAGGATGGCGAGAAGGTCATTGACGAAACGGGGAAGCGGGTTAAGTAATCTATCCACTTTATATTATCGGGTGCCTGTTTAAGCTGTGCGGGCGTCCGCTTCACGCCCTGAGACATTCGACAAGCTTTTATGGCTTCAGTAAGGGCGAGTGTCGCGCTTCAAGAGCCAGCAAATACTTCGCTTCATCGTACGGGGTTCAGGTCTTCCAGCAGCGGTAAATGATCCTTATCCATTTGAAGGCAAGAGCCCGGATTGCAGACTGATGAGATTTTCCTTTTTCTCGCAGTCCCTGATAATACAGCTTGGCCCAGTATGATGAATTAACCGTCTTGCCAGCCCATTCAACAAAAGTCTGCCTGACGAACTTAGCAAACTGCCATCTCCAGTGACCACATGATTTCTGGCCACTTCGTTCGTTCCCAGGCGCAATTCCTGCGTAGCTTTGAATTTCTTCAGCGCTGTTAAACCGGTCACGTTTATCACCAAGTGCAGCAGCATACGTGGGACCATACACGGCCCCATGCCCGGAAGCGATATGAACAGAGTTGCATCTGGCAATGTGTCAAACAGCATTTCGATTCGTTAGTCATAGGTTTTGATGACTTCACTCACGACTTTAATTTGTGTCGCCAGTGCTGTTGCCATCAAAGCATTAGCCTCTATAACACTCGGGTCTGTCATCCATGGGATTGCGTTATCAATACTCACCACACGCTACTCGGTAAGGGCCATTGCGCGACCACCTTTGGCATTGATCGTTTCGCGCCTGGCTCGTTTCAGTTGTTGCAGATTGGGCCAATCAGTTCACACAACAATAAGCTACCCCGATGCGAGAACCATTCCAGTGGCTGAGGATAATACTGTTTAAGCGTGTTGATTATCCGGTTCACAAAGCGTCGTTTATCTTCAACCAGCTGACGACGTTGCTCAACCAGTTGCTGGAGTAACCGGATATCCGCATTGTCGGGTTCAATAGCTTTTATCTTCTGGGGGTAACGCAACATTAACTCTAATGCCAACTCGGCATCCTGCGGATCATCTTTAGCGCCGCTAGGCGAGAAGGCTTGCCGGTAACGAGCCAGGGACAAAGCGTGGACGGGGAAAACGGTGATAAAGGGATATTTTTGAAGTGCATATACCACGGGGCCTTTCTTCAGTTCGAGAGCTACTGCGATTCTGCCTTTAACCTTCTGGTGTAACTCAGTAAGCCAGACATCAAGCGCTTCTGCAGTATGTTCAATCACATGGAACACGCGTTCACCGTTTTTGAACTGAACGCAGACATCGTGTTTTTTATCTGCCCAGTCCAGACCAACATGTGCAGCAAACTGATTAATAGCAGTCATCACCAACTCCTTTTCACCGGGGATTGGTATGCATTCCACGCTCTTCGAAAGAAATATAGCCAGCAGTTTATCTGCATGCCCTGAGTATTCGTTAGCGAACGTGGAGCACCTACTGGTTCGAAAGAAAAGCGGCGATCATCACATGATTCTCGCTCAATATTCGTAACCAGTAAGCGCATACCCTGAATCACTTCAAAGTGTAATTCTCAGGGTGCGAATGACTATAGTTCGCTCAAAGCAGACCTTGCCATCTCATCCCCCCATCTCTTTCACATCAGACATGCATCCCGCGCAATATTTGCGCCCTACACTCTAATGCACCGAAGCAACGGCCTATTCCGGCCGTTCCTCCTCAAATCTCATTCAGTCTGCGACTTCATCTGGCTTTCATCGCCATCCAAAAACGACTCAACCGCGTCGGAAAATCGCTCAGGCTGATCAAGCATGACAAAGTGAAAACTGTCATCGATCCGTGTGAAGTGGATATCGGGTGCAGAAGCATAGGCTTGACGGTACATCGCATCCACGCTGGCTGCTGGTACGCCGAATAGCGTGTCATAAGCGTATACAACCTCAATCGGCGCTTTAATGCTGCCAAGTTCGGGACGTAAATCGGTGATCATCACTTCATACACGGCATCGGCAATGGTTTTACGATCGGAATGGATTCCTGCCGTCACCAGTGCTGGCCTCACCGCCTCGGTCTTCGCTAAACGGGCGATGGATGCTTTCTGAAACTCCGTGAATTGCTCCGGCGACTGCCCCAAAATTAAATTTCGCGTCGCAGTGGCCTGCGGGGCGACCGTTTCGCTGGTCGCCGCTGGATTGAACATCAATGAATAGAACGGCAACGCATCAACGACCATCACGCGCCCCACCAGGCCAGGATGACGAGCAGCCAGCATCAATGCCATTTCTCCCCCAAGGGAATGGCCAATGATCGTCGGGGCTTTGATGTGCTGGGCGTGAATATATGCAGCGATGGCGTCAACTGCCGGAGCCATGATTTTCCCGTCCGGGTTGGCAATGGCAGCCGTATTCGCGAAGCCTGCAAGCTCGATAAGATGAATGCGATGGTTCTTGCGTAATTTTGCAGATAAATCGGCCCAAACGTCGCGCGATGACGCCAGCCCCGGAATCAATATGACATCTGTTCCCGTTCCTTGCGTCTCCACGGAGATTCGCTGTGAGTTCGGATGTTCTGAAGGTACAGGCAATGGCTGAGCGGCAGACGCCGATACTAAGCTCGACGCCATTAAAAGCGTTCCACCGATGACGGCACGGATAGTTGCGGCATTCATTAAACCTCCCTGTTTATGTTAAGCGGCGTTAGCAAATTGATAAATCAGTGATCAGACTAACGCTAACCCATCGTGCTGCCAACAATATCAGCGTTCGGCCCCCGTCATCCCATCACCAACCCACCATCAACATACAGCGTTTGCCCGGTGACAAACTCGCTCCACTCCGACGCTAAAAACATCACCGGACCGGCGACATCCACTGGCTCGGCAATTCGGCGCAGCGGCGTTTGTGCGGTGATAAAATCGCGCACGTCTTCTCGCGTCGCACTGCTGGCATCCGTGGGATAGACCAGACCCGGCGCAACACAGTTCACGCGAATCCCCAGCGGCCCCAGTTCGGCAGCGAGTGAACGGCTAAAGCCTATTAATGCGGATTTCGCCGTGACGTAATCGTGGTAAGGAACAGAGGGACGCGCCACCAGATCGCTGGAAAGATTGATAATGCTGCCGCGTGTGCGTGAGCGCATCAGCGACAACGCAGCCTGGCAGACGTTATAGGCCGCGCCGACGGCACCGTCAAACTGGCTTTTGTAGCCCTGCCATGAGGTTTCCCAAAATCGCTGTCGATTATCGGTATCGAAAACATAGGGTGCGAAAGCATTGTTCACCACCGCATCCAGACGACCCGTGGTGTTAGCGATCTGCTCCATCATCGCCGCCACCTGCTCTGCTGAGGTGACGTCAGCGCGAATGGCGATGGCCGAACCGCCCAGTGCTTCACAGCTTTTTACCACTTCCATTGCGGCGGCTTCACTGCGCAGGTAGTTCACCACCACCAGCGCGCCCTCAGCGGCGAAAGCCTGCGCGATAGCTGCACCAATACCCCGGCTCGCACCCGTCACCAGAATCGTTTGATCGGCAAATTTCATCTCTTACCTCCTGAAAAAACGTGGATTCAATCCGCATAGGGCGCAAAGCGCTCAGCGGCAGTTTCAGCAGATACCTCTATTTCCGTAAAAGTGACCAGATCCAGCAGGCTAAAGCGACCATCGTGATGCCATCCGGCGGCAGGCGAGGTCATGCTGCCAAAAGCAGTAATACGGCTGATACCGGCTTGCCCTAGCCGCGCGGCGAGAACAAACAGCTCGCGCGGTGTGGCCGCCACTGCCGCCGTTTGCAGATAAATTTTCTGCTGCGAAATCAATGCAATCGCATCCTCAATCTCATCAACGGCCACCACTTTAAGCGTGCGTCCGAGTGCCGACGGCATCAGAGCTTCGGGGCCATCAACTACCACCACCGACCAGCTGTCCGTTGGCTCGCCGAACAGGATGCGATCGTCCTGCAACGCGCGAATCTCTTCACGGCTGCGCCAGGTTGCCACGCTGTTCACTTCAGCCGAAGAGAGCGCGCGACGCGGGTATTTGCGCGCCAGCGCACAGAGTTCATGGGCGATGTACTCCGCGAATTCCTGCGGCGTAATGCGTCCGCCGCGTTCAACGAACAGCATTTGCGGTGAGTAACATCCCGCCTGGTCATAACGCATGACGTCATAGGCCGCGCGCTGCGCCAGATTGACGCCCTGCCTTGTATCCAGCGCCGAACGCCCCACCAGCCCCACGCTGATTTTATGGCCGTGCGGCAGAAAACGCGTGGTGACCGGCAGTTGGTCTTTGATAGCGTCCAGCGCGGCATTACCACCGTAAGCCATCAACACGTCAGGCTGGGTTAACCAGTGTTTTTCTGCTTCGGCTTCGCCGCCTTTCCACCACACTACCGCCAGGCATTCGCCAAGTTGGGGATCGATCTCAGCCAGCAGTTGCGCGAACCAGCCCGCCATCAGCGGTTCAGCACCGGGCAATTTGCCCACGCTGCCCGCTTTTACCAGTAATCCACAAATCAAACTCCACAGCGGTAGACCTGGCACATTTCCTGCCCAGATATGCATGAGCAGATCTGGGCCAAATGCCCGTGCGAAGCCGCCATTAGGTCGCGGCTGAAAATCATCCAGCAGCTGTGGATCGTTAAAGTCCTCGGCTAAAAAGCGCTTGAGCTGCGGCTGTCGAAAAGTTTTGAGGTATCCGGTAAGCCCAAGGCGAATCATCTCAGCGTCATAACCGGTGACAATCGGCAGCAGCATTTCGGCCTTGCGGCGCAGTGGATGGTTTCGATCCAGCAAACGCGCAATGGCCTCATCAATAATTGCTACGATCTTCGCCACGCTCAGCGTTGTGAGATAAGCGCGAGCGTGATCGCGCAGATGTGCGCTGAGAAGTGTAATTTGTGTCGGATTCAGATCGGGCACGTCGACATCCAGATGCTGGCCGTGATGGCTAAAACTCAGCGTGCGCCACTGCACCCCTTCAGGTGATAAACATCCCGGTAGATAACCCGCGACCTCTTTCACACTGCACCCTGCGCAGCAGCCAGGAACTCTTCCATCGCCAGCGAACAGCCCTTCGCATCCGCTCCGGTGACCCGGCCCAGCAGATGGAAGCCGCCCGCCACTGCCCGGCCAGCATCCTCGGTCAGTAAGGCAGAAACTGAATTGAAGTGGGCCAGATCATGGTGCACCAGCACGCCCATCTCACCTTCCGGCACCTCTTCGCCCGTCAGCGGATTGACCACGCGGGTGCGGATCCAGTGCGGGCCGGATTTCACCGAGGGACAGGCCACGTTGCCATTATCATAAAACTGGCTGCTCAGTTCGGTCATGCCGTACATGTTGATGCAATGCGTGCGCGGTACGCCCAACGCCGCACTCAGCTCGGCGTAAAACTGTTCGGCTTCAATCTCACGGGATTGCCCCTTAAACCCGCCGGTATCCAAAATTCGGCTGCCAGCGGGTAATGCAAAATGTCGCCCCTGGCGCTGCAACTCGTCCAGCAGATGGACAAAGCTGTAGCTCGCGCCCAGCAGCGCATAAGGTTCACCTCGCGCTTGCGCCTGTTCCAGCGCAACTAAAAGGCGATCCATCGCGATACCGCTGTCATCCAGCAGCACTTCGCTCTCGGCGGTGCCAAATTTTTCCACCGCTAACGTCAGGTAATGGGCCAGCGAAGAGTTGGGCAGCGCCCGATTATCAGGGAACAAAATGCCCATGCGAATCCGCTCTTCGCCCGCCATAAAGCGCTGGCGGAAATTCTGCATCATCGAGCATTTCCAGACATCAAGCGTCGGATGATAGCTGCGACCCTTCACTGTGCCGGTGGTTCCGCTGGTCATAAACACCGCTTCGACGTCATCTGTGGCATGGCAACTGAGCGTCAGATCCTTAAAGGCGGTAATGGGAATTGCCGGGATGGCACGCCAGTTTTTCACCGTAAACGGTGTGCGACCGCGCTGCATGGCGAAGCGGCGATAAGGGAGGTTGTGTTCAAATTGGTACGCGAAGACGGCAAGCGCCATGCGGTTAAAGTCTTCGTCGGTTGTATCCTGACGCTGAAGAAAGGTGAGCAAAGCGTCGATCAAAGCAGCTTCAGTCATGGGCGAGTCCACTAGTTGCGATTGCGCGAAATTTCTCAGGCCGGGCCTGATGAGTAGAGTCTGTCCGCTACAAGCACAAAGATGGGATCAGGACGCAGTGTCGCCCTGTGTTCCGCTCCCTACGCCGGTATTAGCCGGATCAGGTTCGTAGGGTCACTACGTTGCCAACGCGAAAACGCTGGCGGGTAGAATCTCAGCCCGCTAACCGGGCACCCCCTGGAACAGGTCGCAGTTAATCTAAAGGCCACTCAATAAAAATTCACTCAACTCACTGATTTTATTGGGCTTACTTTAAATCCACTGCAGACGGTCGTTAAAGGTTAAACCATTTGCTGTTTTAACACACTGATCTTTTTATCTGACCAGATGCACGACGAGCGTTTCAGCTTCGCGGTGATTCATTGATTAATGTGAATAGCCCTGCTGAATGAGTGGGCTGTGAGTTTTTATCATCAGATACTTCTGACCTCAGCATTAATGTAGGAAAAAATGTCATGAGAATGCCATAACTCTACCATTAACAAGTTATTAACCAGGATATTTGATGTACTTTGGCTTTAATGCTCGTTTTATTTGTTCAAGTCCCTCTTCAATAAATCTCACAGGATTTTTTTGTGGTACGTAATATTCAGATTTTATCCCAACCATTATCAGATAATGACCAGGCGATATCTGCAATACACATCAATTCATTTCATCAAATAAACCAAAAATACTATTGATTTTCCGCTAGTTAGACCGGAGACTGTTTGTGAAGCACTTAAGGGAATTTAAAATGATGACTTCCGCTAAGGTTGGAGCACTCAGTGCCCTGGGGATTATTTTGTCTGCGTCGGGTTATGAGGTATATTTGCGGAGCGTAGAAAACCAAAAAAGATGAAATAGCCTGTGTGACCGTTCACAGTCGTGATGCGGTTATTGCCGTAGAAAAAGATCTCCTCAATAAATCCGATACCGAGATGTTTGGGAAAAATAGAATCACCCTGGGCTCTCTTCTGGTCCACAATGAAGGCGTAGCAAAAAAATGGTACACGTATTATCGTTCCGTTTACTTTGGCGAGCCATCGTGGGCAAACTGAGTTTCAGGCCGTAGTGAGATGTTCAAATTTACAAGATATTGAATACGATAAACTTTAATGAGTCCATTGACTCACGCAGCAAACGGATAAAAACCATGTATAAGGCAACGAAATATTACGTCTGCGATCACGCCCGCAGGGGCTTGCTGTTGCATACCGCAGGATGTGAACAATTACCCGGTATCGATTCACGGGCGTTTATTGGCAGTATGTATAACCACAGCCAGGCATTAACCGTCGCCGCAGCGCAATATACGAATGTTCATTACTGCTCGTGCTGTATCACTGTGAATAAGACTACCGAGCCAGAAAAATCCAAGGCAGCTATGCCAGCACTGTGCAGGGCGACAAAACCAAAGAGAAAGAAACCGGTGAAGATTGTCGAACCCGTGCGACACTTTCCTCTCTGACTTGATGACAGCAAATGTCCTGCAACGTTTAAATCCCATCTTTTGGCTCGAAATCTACATGTATCGTCTTAAACACCGCCCGCCTCGCTGACACCAGCGTGACGGGCGGCAGCAGACTCAAGCCGTTCTGAATCGCCGGGTAAGTGGTTTCTCGACTTCAACAATTAGGAACATCACGAAACCGATGATGAAGGTAATGACCCAATAACGGAATGGCAGTCCAGTGGTACCGAATAGCAGCTGCATAAATGGCGCATAGATGATCAGCAGTTGCAGCACCAGCAGCACCGCGCTAACGATCCAAATACCTTTGTTCATCAGCAGCCCTTTACTCAGAGAGAAGCCGTCCGACACACGGCAATTGAGCATATAGAACCACTGCGCGGTAACCAGCGTCTGTAACAGCACGGTGCGGATAAACTCAGGGGAATAGCCACGCGGCTGCAGCCAGGCTTCCAGCACAAACGCACTTATCGCAATCATTGAACCAACAAACACCACGCGCCAGATGGCGAATCCATCCATCACATGCAATTTGGGATCGCGCGGCGGTCGGCGCATGATGTTTTTTTCACCCTCTTCAAATGCCAGACCAAACGACAGCGTGGCCGACGTCGCCATGTTCATCCACAGAATCAGTACCGGCGTGAGCGGAATGAGATTCCCTGCCAGCAGCGCGATGATGATCAACAATCCCTGCGCGAGGTTGGTGGGCATAATAAACAAGATGGTTTTTTTCAGATTGTCATAAACCCGGCGCCCTTCCCTTACTGCGCTGGCAATGGTGGCGAAGTTGTCATCCGTGAGCACCATATCGGCGGCTTCCTTGGTCACTTCGGTGCCTTTAATACCCATCGCGATACCGACATCGGCGCGCTTCAGGGCGGGCGCATCGTTCACGCCGTCCCCGGTCATACCGACCACCTCTTGCTTACTCTGCAACGCCTGAACCAGACGGAATTTATCCTCCGGACTGGTGCGGGCAAAGATGTCGTAGGCCTGCGCGGCATCACTCAATTGGTGATCGTCCATCACTTCCAGTTCACGCCCGGTGATGGCTGAGCCTGCATTGCCAATCCCCAGCATCTGCCCAATGCTCATCGCGGTTTGCGGGTGGTCTCCGGTGATCATTTTGACGCGTATGCCGGCTTGCAGACAGTCACGAATCGCGGTGATGGCTTCAGGGCGCGGCGGGTCCATCATTCCGGCAATGCCGAGCAGAATCACGCCCTGTTGCAGATCCTGATGGGTGAGTTCAGTTTGTCCCGGTAACGCCGGTTTCCAGGCTGCCGCCACCATGCGCAGCCCTTCGCGCGCATACTCTTCAATCTTGCCTTCCCACCAGCTGATATCGAGCGGTTGCAGGCCGTGCTCGGTTTGCTGCTGCTGACAAAGCCGGAACAGCACATCCGGCGCGCCGGTGATCAGCACGCGCTCTTCGTCACCAATGCGGTACAACGTCGACATGTATTTGTATTGCGAATCAAACGGAATTTTACTGCGTAACTCGGTGGTGACCACCGGCAACTGCCCTTTGGCGGCCAGTACCTTGAGTGCGCCTTCTGTCGGCCCTCCGGTGATCTTCCAGAAGCCGCTCTCATCCTTAATCAACTGACTGTCATTACACAGATCGATGGTGCGCAGATATTGTTCAAGCAAGGACCCGCCCGTGACGGTAATCGGCACGGCGTCATCCGCTTTATGAATGGCACCAACCGGTTCATAGCTGTCACCGTCTACCCGATAGATATGGTCGGCGGTGATCACCGCTTTGACCGTCATCTCATTCATGGTCAACGTGCCGGTTTTATCTGAGCAGATCACCGTCATCGCACCCAGCGTTTCCACCGTCGGCAGCTTGCGAATGATCGCCTGCTGCTTCGCCATGGTCTGCACGCCAAGTGAGAGGATGATGGAGATGATGGCGGGTAAACCTTCGGGCACCGACGCCACCGCCAGACTGATCAATGACAGCATCAGTTCAGAGACCGGCATATCGCGGAACAGCAGGCTGAAGACGAACAGTGCCGCCATCATCGCGAGAATAATCAGGAAGATGGCTTTCCCTAACTTGTCCATTTGCACCAGCAACGGCGTGCGGTGTTTTTCGATATCGGACATCATCTGGTTGATGTGCCCCAGTTCGGTCTCTCCACCTGTAGCCACCACCAGCCCTTTACCGCCACCAGAACTGACCGTTGTTCCCGAAAACAGTAAATTGGTGCGGTCGCCTAACGGAAGTTCGCCCGCAAGCGCATCGGTGGTTTTCTCTACCACCGTGGATTCCCCGGTGAGTATCGCCTCTTCGACGCGAAGATTGTGGGCTTCGATCACGCGCAGGTCGGCAGGAATACGATCCCCGGCGCGGATCACCACCACATCACCCGGCACCAGCGCGGTGGTCGGCAGGGTTTCATGGTTACCGGCGCGGATCACCACCGTTTCACTGGAGAGCATATTGCGTATGCTTTGCAGGGATTTTTCCGCGTTACTCTCCTGGATATGACCAATCAACGCGTTGACCACTGCCACACCGAGAATGACCAGTGTATCGACCCAATGGCCCATCACTGCCGTCAGCAGCGCGGCAGCGAGTAACACGTAAATCAGTACATCGTTAAAATGGGCGAGGAAGCGCAGCCATGCTGGCTTGCCCGGTTTTTGTGGCAGGGCATTTTCACCGTACTGTTGTAAGCGTGCTGTTGCTTCACTACCCGAGATACCTTCGAGTGAACTCTCTGTCTGGCTCAAGGTTTCATCGACAGAAAGCTGATAGTACGACCTTTCCGATTTAGCAGTATTCATCGCTTTCTCCTCAAATCCTGTTTCGGAAATCAAGGCGGTGACATCGCGTTATTAACAGATCCACTTCAAATACAAATACAAAGACAAACATCTACGCACTGCCTGAGGTGAGTCCCGTTTATAACTGAAAGACATGTCATTAATGGCTGCCCAACGAAATTGAGCAGGGAAATAATCTATACGACAAACTTTTGACAAGAGAAATGAACGTTATAAACGTAGCACAGGCTATTCAACTCACTCTGCTTTTATGAGGAAAGTCATCCGTAATCAAAAAACAATTTTTAGCGTAAATTTAAACCAAAGATAAATAAGCCGTTTTTAACGAAAATAAATTAACCAACCCCTATGTTAATGAAATGGCGAGAAAAGCCACACTTTGTGTTTATGTTGTTAATGTGGTTTAAAGCTCTATTTAAATCAAACAAATTAGATTTAAATTCCATGAGTTGCGATAAAGTTATTGCGTTTATCAAACTTTACATTTTTGGATATCCACAGCTATGCTCATCCTTAACAAATAAACCTTAACCGTCACTCCTATCCGTCCGCAGTGAGATGACTCTATTTCGCCCACTGTTAATGGAGGTAACGATGCCGGACTATAGTCTGCTGCGCCTGAGTCTTTATGTGGTTATCGCTATTGTAACCTGTTCTGCCGTGGGGTTATTTACCTACGCCGTCGTTTCAATGCTCGGCGAATAAGAACCTCGCTAATAATAACGCCAATAATTAATTCAATATTGCTGATTGAGGACAAACTCGTGACGCGTTATTTTCCGCTGATCGCCATTGTTATATTGATAACAACAGGTTGCGATCAAAAAAAAACGGAAGTTGTCCCTTTGCCGCGCATGGTGAAAGTGGTTGAGGTAGTGGCTTCCGGTGAGGCTCAGCAACGCATCTTCCCCGCACGCATTGAATCGGGGGATTCCACCGACCTCTCCTTTAAACGAGGTGGACAGATCGACGCCCTGGAAATTCGCCAGGGAAACAATGTGACGCAGGGACAAGTGATCGCCAGACTGGTGGCACGAGAGGCGCAGCAGCGCGTTAACGAACGACAGACCGCCGCCACCCTCGCTCAGCGACAGTTTGCAAGATTCCAGACGCTATCTGGCCGCCAGGCGATCTCACAGGCTGAAATGGACGTGCAGCGCGCGAACCGCGATGCTGCCAACGCGGCCTTGCAAATTGCCCGTGAAGAGTTAAGCCAGATGACCTTAACCGCGCCTTTTAGCGGCACCGCGGCGACGGTCAATGTGCGTAATCATCAGGTGATTGCGGCGGGCCAGACCATCGCCACGTTAACGCGCACCGACCTGCTTGATGTGGTGTTTAACGTGCCGGAAAACCTGTTCACCGCGCTGGATATCCGCAACATGACGTATCGCCCGGTAGTGAGGATTAACACGCTGCCGGATCGCGAATTTCAGGCTGAATACAAAGAGCACACCGGTAGCAGTAGCAGCAACACACTGACCTGGCAGGTGATCTTAACCATGCCGCGCCCTGCCGATTTTCCGGCCGTGGGCGGTGTCAGTGGTACTGTCACCATCAATCTGGCCAATCTTCCCGCCAATGTGAATCATGCTGCGCTGGTCGTTCCGGTCGAAGCGGTGTTTAACCCCGACAGCCACCAGCGCAATGAGCCTCATGTCTGGGTGGTGCAAGGCAGCGGCGATCAGCTGAAGCTGGAAGATCGTAAGGTCGTCGTCGGCGATGTCACAAACCAGGGCGTGGTGATCACCGGTGGACTGAAAGCCGGTGAACGCGTGGTCGCAGCAGGCGTCAATGAGTTACATGCGCAACAGCCGGTACGCATCTGGACGCGTGAGCGAGGGCTATAATGGACATCTCCAAACAGTTTATTGATAACCCGATTCGCGTCTGGCTGGCGATTTTGCTATTAGGGCTAGGGGGTATTTTTGCCCTGCTGAATATTGGTCGCCTGGAAGACCCCGCTTTTACCATTAAAACCGCCGTGGTGGTCACACAATACCCTGGCGCATCTGCGCAGCAGGTGGAAGAAGAGGTGACGCTGCCGCTGGAAAATGCCCTGCAGCAGTTGCCCTATCTGGACAGCGTCAGTTCCATCTCCTCCAACGGCCTGTCACAAATTACGGTGAATATTGCGTCACGCTATCACTCTAACGAACTGCCACAAATCTGGGATGAGCTGCGGCGGCGCGTCGGTGATGCATCACGCTTCTTCCCGCCCGGCGTGGCGGCGCCTTTCGTTAACGATGATTTTGGCGACGTGTTCGGCTTTTTCTTCGCCATTTCCGGTGACAACTTCAGCAATCCTGAATTAGTGCAATATGCCGAACAGCTGCGGCGAGAACTGGTGCTGGTGCCCGGCGTGGGCAAGGTGGCGATTGGCGGCGCCATCCCGCAGCAAATTGATGTCGATGTTTCGCTGACAAAAATGGCGGCGCGCGGTATCACTCCGGCACAACTCTCCGCCGCACTCAGCCGTCTGAACGTGGTTTCCAGCGCGGGAGAGATCAAATCAGGCTCCGAATCGATTCGTCTGCACCCCACCGGGGAATTTGAAAATATCGATGAGCTGAGCGATCTGCTTATCAGCCCCGTTGGCGACACTGCCACCACCCGCTTGCGCGACATCGCCACGCTGTCTCGCGGGTTGAGCGAATCCCCTTCCAGCATCTATCACGCCAACGGACGCCCGGCGGTCACCATGGGCGTCTCCTTTATCCCTGGCGTCAACGTGATTGATGTGGGTCGTGCGCTGGAAGCCAAACTGCAGCAGATGTCGGCAGAAAAACCAGCTGGTATCCAAATCAATACGTTTTACGATCAGGCTGCGGAAGTGGCGCACTCCGTTAACGGGTTTATCACCAACTTTCTGATGGCGCTGGCGATTGTGGTGGGCGTGCTGCTGATCTTTATGGGTGTACGCAGCGGCATCATTATTGCGCTCTCGCTGGCGCTGAACGTGCTGGGTACCCTGCTAATCATGTATTTGTGGGGCATTGAGCTACAGCGTATTTCACTTGGAGCGCTGATTATTGCCCTCAGTATGCTGGTCGATAACGCGATTGTGATCGTCGAAGGGGTACTGATTGCGCGTCAGCAAGGCTCATCGCGCACCTCGGCGATCAACTTTGTTATCCGGCGTTCGGCCTTCCCGCTGTTAGGGGCCACGATTATCGCGATACTGGCGTTTGCACCGATTGGCTTGTCGCAGGATTCCACCGGTGAATACTGCAAATCGCTGTTCCAGGTGTTGCTGATTTCGCTGATGTTGAGTTGGTTCTCGGCGCTCACCATCACGCCGGTGTTAATCAAATGGTGGCTGTTTAAAACGAGTAGCACGGCAACGCCCGCCGCTGAAGCCTCGCCCTATGATGGCGGTTTTTATCGACTCTACCAGCGCACGCTCAACGCGCTGTTGCAGCAGAAAACGGTCACGCTTGCGGTGATGGCTGCCCTGCTGGCGCTGGCGATCTGGGGTTTTGGTGGCGTGCGGCAAAACTTCTTCCCCTCGTCTAATACGCCGATCTTCTTTGTCGATTTGTGGTTGCCATACGGCACGGACATCAAAGCCACCGAGCAAATGGCTAGCGATATTGAAAAGTCGATCACCGGGCAGCAAGGCGTGGTGTCTACGGTCACCACCGTCGGCCAGGGCAGCATGCGCTTTATCCTCACTTACAATGGACAGCGCCAATACAGCAACTATGCGCAAATCATGGTACGCATGGACGATCAGCGCAATATCGCCGCGCTGTCACGCCGTGTGGATAACTATATTGCCCGCCAGTATCCGCAGGTGAATGCCAGCACCAAACGGGTGATGTTTGGTCCTTCCGGCGGCAGCGCCATTGAAGTACGCATCAAAGGCCCCGATCCCGACCGTATGCGACTGATTGCCAGTGAAGTGGGTGATATCCTCGCGCAGGATCCCGCTACCGACAGCGTGCGCAATGACTGGCAAAACCGCAGCAAGGTAATCCGTCCACAGTTTAATCCGGCGCTGGGCCGCGAGCTGGGTGTGGATAAACAGGAAATCGATAACGCGCTGCAAATGAATTTCACCGGCAGCCGGGTGGGCTTATATCGTGAAGGCGCAGATTTGCTGCCGGTGGTGGTGCGTCCGCCCGCCAGTGAACGCCAGGATGCCAATCATCTGAACAACGTGCTGGTGTGGAGCCAAAGCCAGCAGCACTATATTCCACTCAGCAATGTGGTGAGTGGCTTCAATCTCGAATGGGAAGACCCATTAATTCTGCGGCGCGATCGCAGTCGCGTGCTGACGGTGATGACCGATCCCAGCCCGCTCAGCAGCGATACCTCCGGTGATATTCTGTCACGCGTGCGGCCGCAAATTGATCAGCTCCCACTGCCGCACGGCTACAGCATTGAATGGGGCGGCGATGCCGAAAACTCCAGCGAAGCGCAGCAAGGCGTGTTCACCACGTTGCCGTTGGGCTATCTGGTGATGTTTGTCATTACCGTGCTGATGTTTAGCTCCGTAAAAAATGCCGTGGCAATCTGGCTCACGGTGCCATTGGCGCTAATCGGCGTGACGCCGGGCTTTTTGCTCACCGGTATTCCGTTTGGCTTTATGGCACTGATCGGCTTGCTGAGCCTGAGCGGCATGCTGATCCGCAATGGCATTGTGTTGGTGGAAGAGATTGAACAGCAAAAACAGGACAAAACGCAGCACGACGCGATTCTGTATGCCGCCACGTCGCGCTTGCGCCCCATCTTGCTGACCGCGTTCACCACAGTGTTAGGCCTGGCACCGCTGCTGCGCGATGTGTTTTTCCAGAGCATGGCGGTGGTGATTATGTTCGGGCTGGGCTTCGCAACGATACTGACGCTGCTGGTTCTGCCGGTGATTTATGCCTGCTTCCACCGCGCTGAGAAAGCGACGTCAACATGAACGCCACCGGGCTGAATGTCATTAAGACACTCGGCTGCATGGCGGCCGTGACCTTTTTTACGCTGTATAACACCTGGGACCGCTACGATTATGATTACCACTGGATTCTGGCGTTCCTGACGTTTATCTCCACCATCGCCACCCCACTGTTTTTTGTGGTGGCGGGCATTATGGATAGCCACGCCGAGCAGGATTTACGCTGGCAGCTCAACAAGATCCGCAATGTGGTGATCGTGTTTCTGTTCTGGATGACGATTTACTATCTCTGGGAACCTTACCAGCGCGGCTATCTGATTCAGCCGTGGTTTGTGTTCTCGTTTATCGTGATCTACAGCTTCAATCCGCTGCTCAGCTGGCTCAGCCTTCATCGCCTGGCGTTTTGCGCGCTGGTCGGCGCCCTGTTGCTGTTTTCCTATGGCTACGATTTGCTGTCGGTGCTCTATCCCGAGGTGCGAGTGCTCAGTCTCGCGCCGCAATACCGTATCTGGACCTGGTTACTGTTTTACCTCACCGGCCAGCTATTGTGTGAACCGGTGATTGCCGACTGGCTGAGTCGGAGAAGAGTCGCCCTTTTCGCTACCTGCGCCCTGCCGTTTATTTATCTGTTCACCTGGTTGTACGAGCAGCACTTCTTCTTCGCGCTGTTTAAAGCCGATCGCAATGCTTTCCTCCTCACCGGCTCACAAATCTACCTGCTGGTGGTCGCACTGGTGTTAGCCGCCAGCGGCGTGCGCTTTCGCCGCCATGTCGCCCTCAAAGAGACGCTGCTGGCCACCGTGAGTAAAACCATGACCGGGGTGTACATCATGCACTACTCGGTGTTTCATATCGTCACCGCGTTGATCCCGATTAACTCGCTGGCCACTAAACTCACGCTGATTGTGCTGACCTTTGTGCTCTCAGTTTTGCTGGCCCGACTGATTCTTGCCAACGGGCTGCTGAAAAAAGTCATCACTCTTTAAGGCACTGTTGCAGATCCGACTGCTGGCCGCAGGCAATCCGTCCATTAATTTGCGCCATCATATAAGTGAAAAACGGATTGGAGGTATTACGCATCAGCGTGTCGAGCCCCACGGTGAGGCTGGAAGTTTCTCCGCGTAGTGAAATGGTGCCGAGGCTGATGCCATAACGATTTTTCTCGGTGGGTTCGCGACCATACAGCGAATCGGTGAGAGGGAATGGGACAGCGATATGCGACAAGGAATACATATCCTGCGGCCACGCCAGATGCAGCGGACGCGTCACTTCGTTGGTTTGATCGGCATGCGTGATGCGGGCAACCACCTCATAAGTGGTGGGCGACGCGTTAGTGATCACCGTTGTGGCGTAATGACGCGGCGCGGCAGGCAGTAAGTCGTTGACCGCTGAATACAGTGCAGGCCGGAACAGCGCGCGCAAATTGGCTGCCTGATTAATATCGAAAATCATTAACTGGCTGCCGTTGTCCGGTAAATAGCGATACAGCGCATTGACCACTGCTCGAGTGCTGACCGTAGAATCGAGGATCGACTGGAAAGTCAGTACCGGTGGTAAGCCACGTATTTCGCCATCGCGTGCGAGTTGAACAATCTGTTCCTGCAACGCCTGGGTTAACAGCCAGGACTGGCGCGCCGCCCGCACCGGGAATGAATTGTATTTAAACGGGTTGTATTCCGGCACGATATTCAGCCACGCCGCTTTAGCAAACACCGGGAACACCGCTGGCCATCCCGCTAACCCCGCAAAACGGGCGTATGCCGTCACGCCAATCATCGGTGACAACAACACCACCTGTTGTGGTTTACGCAGCGCCTGATTCTGTTGGCTATCAAGCACATACTTCATCGCCAGCGCGCCACCATTGGAGTAACCCACCAGATGCAACGGGACCTGGGATCCCGCTATCCGGGTGGCTTCACGCACGGCCAGACGCGTCGCGGCCAGCCACATTTTCCAGTCCACTTTGGTTAACGATCCCGGCGCGCTGCCATGGCCGGGCAGCCTGGGTACTACCGCAACATAGCCTTGTTGCTGATAGGCCTGTGCCAGATAACGCATGCTGTAAGGCGAGTCCGTTAAGCCGTGCAGTAGCACCACCGCGCCTTTAATTTCACCAGCGGGTTTGAGTACAAACGAACGATTCCAGTCAGTGGAAAATCCTGCCGGATAAACCGGGCTTTGCGCGTTATAGCGGTTGAGCGAGGTTTTCTCTTCGTCACTGAGTTGATCCGTGACGTTGTGTTTCATCTGCTTGAAGATCACATTTTCCTGGGCGAGGTAATCGGCGAAGGTGGCGTGATCTATCTGCTCCACCGTCATTTCATCAGCAGCCCAGGTATGCCAGCGATGCAGCGGTGGCCCCTGTTCAGACTGATATCCGCGAATCAGCAAAAACATGATCAGCAAAGAAACCACGCCCAGGGCAATTCTCTTTAGCCACTTTAGCGGGGAAGAACGTTGCAGCATTTCAGAAGCCATAGCGGAAC
Organism: Pantoea sp. USMM079; assembly: GCF_037153115.1. Taxonomy (NCBI): domain Bacteria; kingdom Pseudomonadati; phylum Pseudomonadota; class Gammaproteobacteria; order Enterobacterales; family Erwiniaceae; genus Pantoea; species Pantoea sp. USMM079. The sequence goes on along the minus strand of NZ_JBBCKX010000002.1, from coordinate 88,000 downwards.
CAGGCAAACAGCACATTGCCGTTATTGTAGGTTCCGGGAATATAGGTGAACTGTACGTTGAGGCGTTTATAACCTGCGGAGAACAGCGGCAGAACAATCGGCAGCGGCACGTAGTTGGCGAAATCATCACGCGCGGTGATGCCCGCCGTCAACCCCAGACCCAAGCGCACATCGCGTGCCTCATCGAGATACCAGCCTTTCTCCCAGCCGTAACCGATAATCGGCTGCCACATGTTGTGCGAATCCTTAAACGCCATCGCATACAGCGCGCTCCAGTCACCGTCTTCGTTGTAGCGGGACACACCAAAACCCCCGCCCCACGGCGATTCGTTGTAGTTGTCGGTTTTCTCTTTGTCGTAAGCAAAACGCGCATGCCAGCTGATGAACGGCAAATAGAGGTCGTAATATTGTGGCTGCTCCCACGTTTGCGAGACATCCTGTTTCAGCCATTCCCAGCCATCACTCAATGTGCCTGCGGCGAGGGTTGGGAAGGTCAAAACACTCAACGAGACGCACAACGCCACCAGAAAAGTACGCATGGGTTATCCTTCTGCAAAAGCACCAATGATAGTGAGCAAGGGGAACAGCCAGCATGATCTGTGTGCCCATACCGGGCAGACCTTCTGGGAATATTATAGTTGTTGAGTGAAGGTTAAGGGTCTGCGCAAAGCATACTATTGCGTGGCACATTCCATAAGAACGAGGTCGATTTGACTGGCGATGAAGACTTGAGCAAACTATGTTCTTTTGTATTAACAGTTAATACACGGTGAGTTCAATGAGAAAAATAACGTCGGTTAGCGTCGGTGAACAACTCGATAACTTCATCTCGCGCATGGTTGATTCAGGGCGCTATGGATCAGCCAGTGAAGTGATGCGTTCGGCTTTACGGCTGCTGGAACAACAGGAATCACATGATCAAGTTGTCCGAAATGCCGTTGTTGAAGGGTTAGAAAGTGGCGAAAGCCCGCGTTCACTGCGTGAGATCGCTGCGGAAAGGAAGAAGCTTCATCGTGTATAAACTGTCCAAACTTGCCGACAGTGACTTTGCCAATATCTATGATTATACCTTGCTCAAATTTGGTGAAGCCCAAGCCGATCGCTACACCGATGCATTGGATGAGTTCCTTGAAACATTGTCAAAGATGCCTGAGATGGGACAGGATTACCCGCGCGTGCAGGATGTGAAACGTATTGTTTTCCAGTCACATACCATTTTTTATACTGCCAATCCTTCCGGAATATTTATTGCCCGAATTTTACATCAACAGATGGATACGGCTCGTCACCTACCCGACTTTTAATTCCACACTCAGCACCCTATCGCGCCCAAAATCTTCCTCAACAACGCTTTTTTTACCTTTTCCAATCATCCCATCTTGATAACGATAACGATTTTCATTCAAATACAGCCTGCCACTCTTTCATGCATGCAGCACTGTGCGGTTGTTGGGAATCCATCTTGTCAGCGTTTGAGCGTTATTACACGGAACTGTTCCGCTTTTTGAGCGGTAAACTGCGGGATAAACACCTCGCGGAAGAACTGACCCAGGAAACATTCAGCCGTGCGCTGGCTGCCCCGGAACAGATTTCCTCGCACCGCGGATTGCTCTACCATATCGCCAAAAACCTTTTGGTCGACCGCTATCGCCTGCAGAAACAGTATGATCCCTCGCAAGATACTGACACCGACGAGTTACTGGCGCCCGGCTATGAACAACCGGACAATCGCCTTGAGAACCAACAATATATCGACCATATTGTGGCTGCCATTGAGACCCTGCCGCCGCGCTGCCGGGAGGCTTTTATCCGTCATCGTATTGATGGGCAGTCGCAAAGCGAAGTGGCTGCGAGCATGGGAATTTCAACCAACATGGTAGAAAAACACATCATTCGCGCCATGCTGGCCTGCCGTGCCAGCCGCGACAGCTGGCGTGATGAACAGTCGACAGGGAAGGCACGATGACGCGACATGATGAGCAGACGATTGCCGAACAGGCGATCCACTGGTTACTCCGTCAGCAAGAAGGCATGACGCGAGAGGAGCAGCAGGCTTTCGAACGCTGGCTGCAGACGCCCGCCCATCGGGCAGAATACGAGGATTTGGGCGGGCTGTGGCAACACACGGCGGCTATTCCTGCCGCTGCCGTTGCGCATCTGCGCCCCGCGCCAACACGCCGTATTGGGTGGCGTCCGATGGTCGCGACCTGTGCGCTGCTATTACTGGCAGCCGTGCTGTTCTTCCCGCTGCGTAACTCGTTCGCCCCGCCGATTTACAGCGCAAGCTGGCACACCGGGCGTGGCGAGATGCGCACCGTACAACTTCCCGACGGCACCATGTTGTCACTGGATGCCGGTACTCAGCTCAACGTGCGCTACTTTGCCAATCGCCGGGAAGTGGAGATGCCACAAGGGCAAGTCTTCTTCCAGGTCAAACACAACCCGAGCCAACCGTTTGAGGTGCTTAGCGGCCCAACCCGCGTAACCGTAGTGGGCACCGAATTCCGGGTCCGTTACCTGCCGCACACCGTGAGTGGTGAAGGCAGCGATGTCGCCGTGCGTTCAGGCGCGGTGCGCGTCGGTCCACGCGGCAACTGGGAGAACCGCTGGTGGCGGGCAATGCAGCATCTGCACATTCCTCAAGCTCAGCGACATATCAGTGTGCTGCACGCCTCAGAACGATCGCTGACCGATGCGCAGGGACGTCTGATTTCTCGCTCCACGCTGCCCGCCGAGAGCATCGCCGCCTGGCGCGACGATCGTATCGTGCTGGATGATACGCGGCTGGATATGGCACTGGCGGAGTTTGCTCGCTACGGCGACGTTTCGCTCAAGCTGAATTCGCCTGCTGTTGCTGCACTGCGCATCAGCGGCAGTTTTGATACCAATCGGGTGGATAGCTTTGCTAACGCATTGCCGCGCGTGCTGCCGGTGAAAATAAAAAACATTAAAAATCAATCCACTGTGGTCGCAACCAGCATGACGTTAAAAAATAATTAAAATCGACGTCAGGGTTTGACCCTGCGCGCCGTCTTCAGAAGAGAATGATTATTATTTATCTTATCTCTGGGGATCATGAATGGCTGGTTTTTCTGTTTTACGTGCATTTCGACCTTCGCATGTTGCCGTCGCGCTGGCGGTGGCATTGCCCGCATCCGCCGTTTTCGCCGCGGCAACGCTGTCACTGTCACTGCCCTCGCAACCACTGGCGACCTCACTCAACCAATTAGCCAGACAGGCTAACGTGCAGCTGATTGCTGCACCGGCATCCCTTGCTAATAAAACTGCTCCTGCGGTGAAAGGCTCGATGACGCTGAACAGTGCGCTGGGTCAACTGTTAGCAGGAAGTGGACTGGAGTGGACGCAGAATGGTGACACCGTCTCCGTCACGCCTTCGGCAGTAGGCGAAGATACGCTGACGGTAACCAAAACCCCGAGCAACTCTTCCGCCGTACCGGATCAAACCACCAGCGCCACTAAAACAGATACACCTCTGCTTGAAGTGCCTCAGTCAGTCTCGGTGATCACGCGTCAGCAATTGGACCGCCAGAATGTCCAAAGCGTCACCGAAGCGTTGCGCTACGTGCCGGGAGTGAAAACCGAAACCTATGGCGTCGATCCTAAGGGTTATGACTGGATCTACATTCGCGGCTTTAATGCTCTGACCACCAACGACTACCGCGACGGCCTGCGTCAACTCAACAACAGTTACAGCTACTTCCGCACCGAGCCTCACGCGCTGGAGCGTATTGATATTGTACGCGGCCCCTCTTCAACCCTGTTTGGTCTCGGCGATGCTGGCGGGATCGTGAACCGCGTCAGCAAAATGCCTGACGCGCGCGGCGTGCATGAAGTTGAAGTCCAGTTGGGGAATTTCAATCGCCGTCAGGCGCAGTTTGATATGAGCGATAAACTGGATGATGAAGGTCAGTGGCTGTATCGCGTGGTCGGTCTGGCACGTGACAGCGATACCCAGTTCCAGTATCGCGATGGCCCGCATGTTGAAGATAACCGCCTGTACCTCGCGCCGACCTTAACGTGGCTTCCCTCCGCTGATATCAGTCTGACGCTGCGCGCTGATTACCTGCGCGATACCTCCGGTGGCACCGTGGCAGTACTGACGAATCCGGGCAACAAAACCACCGACACGCTCTTAGGCGATTACAACTACAACCGCTTCCGCCAGGAGCAATACAGCGTGGGCTATGAGTTCAGCCAGCAGCTTTCAGAGGGCATTAAGTTCCGCCAGAACCTGCGTTATGGTCAGACCGATACCATTCTGAACAACCTGCTTGCAGGCGATCCAGACTTCACCACCAACACCGTGTCACGCAACGCCATTCGTTTTGATGAGCATATGAAAGCCTTCAACATCGATAACCAGTTGCAGATGGATTTCAACACGGCGTCAGTTGCTCATACGCTGCTGGCCGGGGTGGATTACAGCTGGCTGGATGCCAACGCCAAGCGCTTCAGCGCTGTTGCGCCCGCGCTCAGCATCACCAATCCAGTTTACGGTCTGGAGATTGCCGACCCGACCAACGCCGTGAATAACAACGATCAAACCACCGCCCAGTTGGGTGTGTACATGCAGGATCAAATTCACCTGACCGATCAATGGCTGGTGACGCTCGGCGGTCGTCATGACGATATCAGCATGCGCACGCAGAACAACCTCAGTGGCAGCAACTCATGGGTGGACAAAGATGCCTGGACCGGACGCGCAGGATTAACTTATCTGGTTGGCAACGGATTGGCGCCGTACATCAGCTACGCCGAGTCATTCGTGCCCAACAGCGGCACCGACAGCCAGAACCGCACCTTCGATCCGAGTAAGGCGCATCAGTATGAGATTGGGGTGAAATATCAGCCGGACAGCAATCTGCTGATGACACTGGCCGCGTTTGATATCACCAAATCCAACGTGCTCACCAATGAAATCGTCGATGGCCTCGCCACCGGTTATCAGGTGGCATCAGGTGAAGTGCGCTCACGCGGCATCGAGTGGCAAACACAGGCACAGCTGACCTCTAACCTCGACGTGCTGGCTTCTTATACCTACACCGGTGCCGAGATCAGCAAAAGCAACAATGGCGATCAGGGCAAGCAGCAGGCTAACGTGCCGAAAAACATGGCATCGGCATGGCTGAACTATGGCTTCCATCAGGGCATGTTCGACGGGCTGTTGCTGAGCACTGGCGTGCGCTATATCGGCAGCATGTACGGCGACAACGCCAACACCATTCCGGTAAAGAACTTCACCCTGGTGGATGCGGGCGTGAAATATCAGGTGAACAGAAATATTCAGGTCGGATTCAACGTACAAAACCTGTTTGATCATCACTACGTCGGCACCTGTGATGGCGATACCAGCTGCTATCCGGGCCAGGAACGCACCTTTATAGGCTCGCTGAAGCTGAACTTCTGATGTTCAACATCAGTCGTCGTACCTGCCTGAAAATGCTCGTCGTGCTGCCCATCGCGGCACGTGCGAGCCTGGTCATTACCGATCGCCAGCGTATTGTGGCGATCAACTGGGCGGCAGCGGAAACGCTGCTAAGCCTGGGCGTCACACCGCTGGCAATTTCCGATAGCCACTATTTTCGCCAACGCATTCCGCGCCCGCTGTTACCTGACAGCGTGCAGGATATCGGGCCTTTCTGGGAGCCCAATCTGGAAATGCTCGCGGCCCTGCGCCCTGCTCTGATTATCAGCGATGCACTCCCCGCCGCCGTTATGACCAAAATGGCGGCCATCGCCCCGGTAGAAACCGTCACCGCATTTGCGACGTCTGGTGATTTATGGCAAGCCTTGCATGCATGGACCCAGCAACTGGGCGCGCGCCTGGATGTTAGCCCTCGCGCAACTCAGTGGCTGCAACAGGTCGACACGGCAATGGACACTTATCGCCAGCGCCTGATTAATCCTCAACACAAGCGCGTACTGGTGATGGTGTTGGATCAGGATGGTAAGTACGCAACGCTTTACGGCAACGGCAGTCTGGCCGATGCGGTATTATTCCAGCTCGGTTTGATCAACGCCTGGCAGAAATCGGTTAACGCTGCGCACGTCGCGCGAGTGCGCATAGAGGAACTGGCCGATCTCCCCTGCGACTGGCTTTTCTACACTGAATTACCCACGGCGATGACACGTTTAATGCGCGCCCGGCAGCCGAACGGTTTATGGCACCACTTGCCGATGGTGGCGCAAGGGCGTGTGACCCGTTTGGAACATTTCTTTCCGTTTGGCAGCCTCGCGACGGCGCTTGGGCTGGCGAACGATATCACTCGCATACTGGAAACCGCATCATGAAACCGATGAGCGCCATGGTGCTACTGTGCACCGCTTTTATTGCGGCACTCACGCTGGTCACGGTCAATTACACTGCGCTACTGGCACGCTATCCCGTCTCACTATCATCGCTGCTGGTTGAGCAAAGCTTTCTGCCGCGCATCGCTGTCAGCCTGCTGTGCGGCGCGGGCCTGGCGTTGGCCGGTTTGCTGTTTCAGCAGGTGCTGCAAAATCCGCTGGCTGAACCGGGAACGCTCGGCGTGGCTGCCGGTGCCAATCTGGCGATGTCCGCAGCGCTGGTTTTCGCGCCGGGCCTGCTGGTTATCGGTTTGCCTCTGCTGGCGCTGATCGGATCGATGGTGGCTATTTTGATCCTGATGGCGCTCAACGCGGGTCGCCGATTCGCACCGCTGAGCGTGATACTGGTTGGCATGGTTCTCAGCCTGTACGGCAACGCGCTGAACACACTATTGGTGCTGTTCAACCACGATTACCTCAGCGATCTGTTTAGCTGGCAAGCCGGGACACTGACGCAAAGCGGTTGGAGCAGCAGCCTGGTATTGGCGGTAACGCTGGCTAGTGCAATGATCGCCAGTCTGTTGATGGTCAGGCCGCTGACGGTGCTGGGATTATCCGAGCAAAATGCCCGTGCGTTGGGTCTGGCCACCGTGCAGGTGCGCTTTATGGCGCTGGGCGTGGCGGTGTTTCTGAGTGCGATGATCACCAGCCAGGTGGGGATTATCAGTTTTATCGGGCTGGCGGCCCCGGCGATGGTTAAAGCCTGCGGCCTGCGCCGCTTCTCACCGCAGCTGATCGCCAGCATGCTCACCGGTGCAACCTTACTATTGTTGGTCGATCAGCTTGCATTACGCTGTTCCCCTGCGGCGGGCGACATCCCATCAGGCGCCGTGACGGCGCTGTTAAGCGCACCGTTATTATTGATACTGCTGATGCGGCAACGCGCCACACATCTGCCGACCGGGCAATCGCGGCTCAGCGCGACCCCGCGTTTCAACACGCGTCAACTGACCATCCTGTTGCTGCTTTTGCTGCTAATTCTGCCTGCTTCTCTCTGGCTGAACCGTGCGCCGCCAGGCGCAATCACCTCACAATTGCTGGTCTGGCGCTGGCCGAGAATCAGCGGTGCGCTCTGTGCAGGGATGATGCTGGCGTGTGCGGGGGTGCTAATTCAACGCTTAACCGGTAATGCGATGGCGAGCCCGGAGCTGACCGGCATCAGCAGCGGCGCGGCCCTCGCGGTGTTATTGACCGTGTTGTTCACCTCCTGGCCTCTGACGTTTATGTTACCCGCTGCGGTGGTCGGCAGCCTGGTTGCCATGCTGTTACTGTTTTTGTTTGGCGCGGGCAGTGGGTTTAACCCGCAGAAGATGGTGCTGATTGGTTTGAGCCTCACCAGCCTCGCCAGCGCGCTGAATATGTTACTGATGCTAAGTGGCGACCCGCGTGCTCTGATGCTGTTGAACTGGAGTACCGGTTCAACCGCCAACATTGATGCAAACATGGCCGTCGGTGCGATGGTTGCCGCGATGGTGTTGTGTCCGCTGGCGTTGATGATGCAACGCTGGTTAACGCTTTTAGGATTAGGGCAGCCGACTGCTCAGTCATTGGGCATCGCCTTGCGCCGCACGAATTTGTTGATTCTGCTGCTCACGGCATTACTCACTGCTGCGGGCACACTGCTGGTCGGCCCGTTGAGTTTTATCGGTTTGCTGGCACCGCAGTGCGCCAGAGCGCTGGGTGCCCATTTGCTGCGTCATCAACTGTATGCCGCCGCGTTGGTGGGGGGATTATTGATGGTGCTTGCCGACTGGTTGGGGCGCAACATCGCCTGGCCATGGCCGATTTCCGCCGGGCTGTTGACCGCATTTATCGGTGCCCCCTGGTTTTTATGGCAGCTGCGCAGAACGTCAGGCTGAAGAACACTCAGCCCATGACTACACGCTCATTGAACGCCTTACGCCATTTAGTCGGCGTCGTGTTAAAGCGTTGTCTGAAGTGATGGCGCAACGCTTCGGGAGAACCAAACCCCGCCTGCTCGGCAACCTGATCAATACTGAGCGCGTTGTTTTCCAGCATCGCGCAGGCTTTTTCCAGCCGAATACCGAGCAACCATTCACCCGGCGAGGTACCAGTGGCATCATGAAAGCGACGAATAAAGGTCCGACGGCTCATGCCTGCTTGCCGCGCCAACTGCTCGATCACCATTGGCGCGTTCAGATTATTGCGCAAATCGTCCAGCAAGGGCGCGAGGCTATTGCTGCGGCGTTGTGGAACAGGTTGTTGGATCAACTGCGCCTGGCTGCCTTCTCGTAGCGGCGGCGTCACCATTCTGCGTGCGGTGCGATTGGCGACATCAATGCCGTAATCGCGTCGAATCAGATGCAAACATAAATCGACGCCTGCTGCACCGCCCGCCGAAGTGATGATGCTGCCTTCATCCACGTAAATCATGCCGTGTTCCACCTGCACCTGTGGAAATCTTTCAGCCAGGATCTCGGTGCTGTTCCAGTGGGCGGTGGCACGTTTCCCGTTTAATAGCCCCGCTTCACCCAGTACAAAGCTTCCGGCACAAATGGAGACAATCCGTGTGCCATTTTGATGGGCTTTTTGTAACGCTGTGATTAACGCCTCAGAGGCCGGTGCGGTCACGCTGCGCCAGCCGGGGATGACGATGGTTCCGGCGTCTTCCAGTAACTCAAGCCCGCCATTAACCACCAGGCGCACACCGCCCTGCGCACCAAACACACCCTCTTCCACCGACGCCACGCTCAGGTCATACAGCGGATGGCCGAAGACGTCATCTGCTCGGCCAAACGCTTCAACGGCAGTACCAAATTCAAAGGTACAGAGGCATTCATACGCCAAAAGCACCAGCCGCCGATTTTTCGGCGCTGCAGGAGGGGAACGCAGAGAAGAAATGATTTGCATGTCAGCCTTATCCATGATGTTGGCACGATCTTGACGATATCTGGCATCGGCATGGATTTCCACCGTTGCGTCAATCTTCCATGCTGGCACGCTCTTAACGTTACGCAGGAATTCAGGATGAAGAACATGTTGGCGCTGATGGCGGTGTGCTTAGCCGCGTTGATGTCGGGGCTGGAAATCTCCAGCGTGCCGGTGATTTTGCCGGTACTGGAACAGGAGATGCAGGCGAATTTTCGCGATCTGCAGTGGATCATGAATGCCTATACGCTGGCCTGCACCGCCGTTTTAATGGCGACCGGCACGCTGGCGGATAACTATGGCCGCAAGCGCATCTTTCTCATCACCATTGTCGGTTTTGGTTTGACCTCGGTGATGTGCGGGCTGGTCGGGAGTGCACTCTGGCTCATCATCGGGCGCTTCCTGCAAGGGCTGAGCGGCGGTGCGATGTTAACCTGCCTGATCGCCATACTCTCGCACCAGTTCCCGCAGGGAAAACCCCGCAGCCAGGCCTTTGCCGCATGGGGGATAACCTTTGGCTTTGGTCTGGGTTTCGGTCCTATCATCGGCGGGATGCTGGTGGCGGTTTTAAGCTGGCAATGGGTGTTTCTGGTGCACGGCTTTATCGCGCTGCTGACGTTCGTGCTCGCACTGAAAAATGTGGATGAATCCCACCCTGGACAGGGCAACAAACTCGATCGGGTTGGGTTGATCACCCTCACCCTATGCGTGGTTGGCGTGACCTATCTCATTACTCAGGGTGCCAGCATCGGTTGGCGAAGTCTTGAAGCCCGGCTAATTATGCTGGTGATCCTGATCAGCGCGGTGGTGTTTATTCGCACGGAGAAGCGCCATCCTCACCCGATGTTTGATTTCTCGGTGTTTCGCATTCGCTCCTTCTCGGGGGCTTTGATGGGTTCGATTGGCATGAACTTCAGTTTCTGGCCGCTGATGATCTACCTGCCGGTTTATTACCAGAGCGGGCTTGGGTTCAGCAGTATGGATACCGGTTTTGCCCTGCTTGCCTATACCTTGCCCACCTTATTGATGCCGCCGATAGGGGAAAAACTGGTGCTGCGTTTTGGCGCTGCCCGTGTCATTCCCCTCGGATTATTTTCGATCGGTGCTGGGTTCGTGCTGATGAAACTGGCCATCACCTACCAACTGAGTTTACTGCCAGGTGCCCTGCTGGCGGGAACCGCGCTCGGACTCACCAATACGCCGGTCACCAACACCACCACCGGTTCCGTTGCCGCTAATCGGGTTGGCATGGCTTCCGGGATTGATATCAGTGCACGTTTAATCACGCTGGCGATCAACATCGCCTTGATGGGCAGCCTGCTGGTGGCAGTGATCGCCGCCAGTCTGCGGCAACGGCTTCCTGCCTCCAGCGATGTGGTTGCGCTCGCAGAACGCATAGCGGCTGGCGCTGAAGTTTCGCTTAGCCGCGCTATCGCCTCGCAAGTGCTGGCTGACGGTTTTTCCGCCGTGCTGACCTATGGCGCGCTGGGTGTAAGCGGTCTGGCACTGGCGAGTTATCTGCTGTTCAGGCCTGAAAAGCGCAACCTGGCTGAGCGGACAGCGAATTCCTGCGGGCGAGATTAATGGTTATCGCACGACATAGTCGAAGCGATCGATAACTTCTCATTCGTTCAAAGCACACTAAGAACGAGAAAAAACGCCCTGTAATATTACGGGGCGTGTCGCAGAACTACCGTGCGGAGCATATCACCAGCGTTATTTCGCTGCCGCTGCGGCCTGCTTCACCCAGCCATCAAACGTGGCCTGGTGCGCATGAATCCAGCCATTCACGTGGCGCTGAATGTCTTCGCTGGACGATTCTCCCTGATGCATACGCTGGTTCTGCGCATTAACATCATTAAGCGGCAGTTTGACGATCTCGAACAGTTTCGCCGCGGCAGGATTCTTTTCTGCCCAGGCTTTATTTGCCACCACATGTTCATTGTTCGGTTTGAAGCCATAATTCTTGCCATTTGGCAGCGCGGTATCTTCATTCTTCTGCGAGCCCGGCGTGACAGAATACGGCACCGTCAACCAGACCACATCTTTGCCCGGTTTTAATTCATCGCTCACCCAATAAGGTGTCCACGTAAAATAGAGCACCGGCTTACCGGCTTTATATCGGGTTAACGTATCGGCAATAATGGCAGAATAGTTGCCCTGATTTTGCTGTACCGTTTGACTCAGACCATAAGCATCAATTTGTGCATTAATCACCTGACCACACACCCAACCTGGATTACATCCCGCCAGATCGGCTTTACCATCCCCGTTAGCATCAAAGAGTTTCGCCAGCTTCGGATCTTTCAGCTGGGATATATCGGTAATGTGATATTTGTCGGCGGTCTTTTTATCGATAAGATAACCTTGCGCGGCACCACTGATATAAGTGCCTTTGCGATAGAATTTTGTATCCCCGCCTGCGGCGTTGTACATATCCTTTTGCAGCGGTTCCCAGTTAACCGCCATGTAAGTCGCATCGCCCGCAGCAATCGCCGTGTAAGCCACGTTGTAATCCACTTCTTCAGTGGGTTTGACCTCGTAGCCCAGTTTTTCCAGCGCTCTGTTAATCAGCTCCGTCTGGAATGACTCTTCCGGCAAGGTACTTTGCACCGGGGAGACCGTCACACCTTTGCCCGGCAAGTCGGCAGCAAACAGTGTCGGTGAACTGATTAACGCAGTGAGGGAAATCGCGAGTAGATTCTTCCTGGTCATAGTTTAAAACCTTATTATTTTGGTCGATGCCAGCAAATGGCGTGAGAATATCCCTCTGCAGTGAAGAGAGATGAAATGCAGCTGTCAGTATCAGTAAAAGTTTAAAAGCAGAATATTACTTTTGCAGATAGTGACGTGCGTAACGAAGGCGGGTGTTGTAGGTGGAGAAAAAAGATAAGTCAGAATTCATCATTATGATATCTGGTGACAGACCCTGGTTCCTGTTATCAGGTCCGCGACATTCACTCCGGTAAATTAATCGTGCAGTTACCATAACACATTATTTCCTCACTGCAACCGCTAATCATTTCCCCATTACCAGCAGAGAAATCAGGGCTGAAAAATATAGCGTTTTTTAACTACGCTAAAGCCATGAAATTTATCTCCACTCACCTCTCATCAAATAGACATCGGTAACCACGGGAAAACGGTTACCGATGCTCCGTGATGTAAAACCTTTATCGGCGCAGGCGCGCCGCTATAGGATTGCCCTGCGCGGCGCTGCTCGCAAGCTGATAAGCGTTATGCGAGGCGCGATGCGGATAGCGGAAAAACAGCGCAATCGAAATGAATGAGACGATAGCCACGGCGGCAACATAGTACACCAGCGTAAACGCACTGCCCGACCAGCCAATCAACGCCGCGCCAATCAGCGGTGCTGTGCCACCGAACAACGCGGTACCGGTGTTGTACGCCATTGCACCCGCAGAGGCACGCATCTCGGCCGGGAACATATCGACCAGACTGATGGTCATTCCACTGGTGACCATTGGGAAAACCATCACTGGCGCAACCGCTGCGATAATGGCACTGCCTAACGTGCCATGCTCAGCATAGGTGAAAGCAAAAAACATCGCCGGGATCACCAGCACACAGCCCAACAGTAACCAGCGTTTTCTGCCTACCACATCACTGAGATAGCCATGCAATAGCGTGCTAAAAATCAGTACAAACTGAGAAACTAACACCGCCATTGCCGCATCGGTTTTGGCTAGCCCGACAAACGTGGTGAGATACGTGGCGAAGAAGCCCAGAATCAGATAGTTGGGCAGCGTATGACTCATCAGTATCGACATGAACACCAGGATATTTTTCCACTGCGAGCGAATGACCTGAGTCACCGTTGGTGGATTCAAACGCTGCTCCACCCGCGCCCGTTCAACCGCGCGGAATTCCGGGCTTTCATCAAGTTTGCGGCGAATCAGCAACCCAACCAGCCCTAACGGAAGGCCGATGGCAAACAGTACACGCCAGCCCCACTCCTCCATTTGTGCCGCCGTGATCAACGAAGACAACAAGGTGTAGAGACCAATAGCGATCACCGTGCCGATATAGGCACCTATGGGTGAGAATGACGCACGAAAGGCGCGGCGTTTTTGATCGCTGTTTTCGACAATGTAATCCGTGGCTGTCGCGTATTCGCCGCCAGCAAAAAAGCCCTGAATCAGTCGGCAAATCACCAGCAATACGGTGGCGCTGGTGCCTGCCTGCGCGTAAGTGGGGAGAAGAGCGGTCAAACCGGTCACCACACTCATGCCGGTGATGGTGATCATCAACACCGAACGCCTTCCCCAGCGATCGCCCGCCAATCCCAACACGATGCCACCAATCGGGCGCACCAGAAAACTCGATGCATACAGCAGTAATACCGAGAGCAATGCCGTCAATGGCGCATCCTGCGGGAAAAAGATCCGTGAAATCACACTGGCCAGTAGGCCGTAGAGGGCAAAGTCGAGAAACTCGACCAGGTTGCCGGCAACAGCACCGATCAGCGTTTTGCGCTGCATTTCAGGTGTCACCTGAGGAAGCGTGGCAGAAGTTGTCATGGTTAACCCCATCTTCACCGCATAACAGCACGGTCAGTGAACGTGACTCAGAATGAATTCAATCATTCCATATTACGGCATGGCATTCCGTTAATTACGTTAGTTGAGTGAAAATTAGACGTCAATATGCCGGTGAGAGGATTTCGCTATAGGTCACACGGAGATTGAGTTGGAGGACGAGAAGGGAGAGAAGTCGATTTATGTAAAACAAAAACAACATGTTAGGATGAAATGACCACACCGTAGTGTGGTCATTGCGTCATGTCGTTAACCTCTGGCATTTCTCTGGAAGCCAATTGCCTGGGCAGCCTGAACGGTTAACGCACCCCACTCTGCAATTTTTTCTTCATGGTAACGAGAGTCCGGCATCGAGATGCAGATACTGGCGACCGGCTGGTGGGCTGCATCAAAAATGGGTGCCCCGATGGCGAAAATACCGGAGCGATAATAGCCACGGTTGATTGCGTACCCGCGCTCACGCACCTGCTTCAGTTCGGCGCGAAGTTTATCGGCGTCGGTGATGGTGGCCGGGTTAAAGGCACTCAGCTCGGCGGTAAGGATATTTTCAAGCTGGCTTTCCGGTAAGAACGCCAAAATCGCCATGCCATTTGCCGTGGAGTGAATGGGCGCAATATCCCCAATCGGACTAACCGCGCGCACGGGATGCGGACTTTCCAGCCTGTCGATCACCACCACCGCGCCATTGCCGTCATACACCGACACATACACCGTCTCCTGCGTGCTATTGCGCAACTCTGCCATCGGATCCTGGACGGCAGCAGACAGTCCGCCGCCCGCCAGCTCGATCGGCCGCACGCTGAGCACACGAGGGCTGACGGTCCAGCGCGGCATGTCGCCTTCAATCAATCGTAACCAGCCCGCCTCATGAAAGGTCCAGAGAATGCGCTGCACGGTGGTTTTTGGCATCGACATCATCTTAGCCAACTCGCCCACGCTGATTGGCTGTTTCTCGGCTACCCTCTCCAGCACTTTCAGGCTTTTAATCAGGCTCTGCATCGCTCCAATCTCCCTACTTTCTGACGTCATTGTCTCCACTTGCTGTGCCGTAATATGGCACAGCCTGCCCTCTGCCGCTCGGCGTTTTGCCCGTAAGCCGATCACAATTTCCTCCGAATGCTTAATTTTTGTGCTTGCAGGACAGATAAAATCATGTCACGTTAAATTTATGGAATGGCATTCCTTATTGTGGAACGGCTAGGTTTCAGCCGCTGGATTTCATGAATGATGTTTAGCGAGGCAGAGTGATGAGAAGTCATCAGTCGATATTTACCGAAGATTATAAGGCGGCGCCCTATTGGTGGGAGCATTGGCAGCCGCAGGATGCGTCGCCCAGTGACGTTCCGCCCGAAACGGAATACGTGATTATTGGCGCTGGCTATGCCGGGCTGTGCTGTGCATTGACGCTGGCGCAACACGGTAATCAGGTGGTGATTCTGGAAGCCGGCTTACCGGGCAGTGGCGCGAGTACGTTGAGCGGTGGTCAGGTCACTGGCGGCATCAACGTGGGCAAAACCATGTCGGCCAAAAAGGGGCTGCGGCAGAGCGATGAGCAGCTAAAACGCGACCTGCTGCTGGAGGCGGCTGACGGCTATCGCTATCTGGAAAGCCTGATCGCACAGCACGCTATCAATTGCGATTATCGACAAACCGGCCGCCTCGCCGCCGCGTGGATCCCGGAACATCTGGAGAACTGGAAAAAGCGGTTGCCACTTCTCAATAGCGTGAGTCAGGTGCAGGCGCGCATGCTAACGCGCGATGAACTGCGCGTCGAACTGGATAGCCCGGCTTATCACGGCGGCGTACTGATTGAGCGTGCTGGTCTGCTCAATCCCGCGCTTTATTATGCAGGTTTGCTGGATGCGGTGCGCAAAGCTGGCGTGGTGGTGTGCAGTGGTTCTGCGGTGAGTCGCATTGAAAAACATGCGGCGCATTACCAGGTTGATTCTCTGCGCGGCACGCTCAATGCGCGTCAGGTGATTATCGCCACCAATGGCTATACCGGGCCAGAAATGGCCCATTTGCGCGCACGTGTGGTACCCGTCACCAGCCATCAGATTGCCACTGAACCGTTATCCGCAGATCTGCGACGCACGCTGATTCCGCACCAGCGCGGCATCGCGGAAACCCAGCGCGTCACGCACTATTTTCGTTATTCGCCCGATGGCTCTCGTCTGCTCTTTGGGGGCCGCGCACGCTTCTACGCCCTTGATCGCCAGCAGTCTGCGCGTGTGCTGCATCAACATCTGACGCAACGTTTTCCTCAGTTACGTGACATCAAAATCAGCCATAGCTGGGGCGGTAAAGTCGCCGTCACGCTCGACTACCTGCCGCATATCGGCCAGACACCGCAAGGCTGTTTTTATGCCGTGGGCTGTAACGGCAGCGGTGTCACCATGATGAGTTGGCTCGGCCATCGTTTAGCCCGTCACCTGATCGAAAATACACCGCTCAACGCAAGTCCTTATGGGGTATCGCCGCTGCCCGGCCACCCGCTCTACACCGGCAACACCTGGTTTATGCCGCTGCTTGGCAGCTATTACCAGGTGCGCGACCGCCTGGATAAATCCGCTCATTCGCAAACCAATTAGGGGGAAGTATGGGATTACGCATTGGTGTCGATATCGGCGGCTCGTTTACTGACTTCGCCGTTTTCAACGAAGCATCGGGGCAGTTGCACAGCCTGAAAGTGTTTTCTCGTCCCGATGATCCGGGCCAGGAAGTGCTGCACGGCGTTCAGGAGTTAGTGAAGCGCTATGGGATCGATCCCGCCGATATTGAATATTTTACCCACGGCACCACCGTTGGCGTGAATGCCGTGGTGCAGAAAAAAGGGGCGAAGCTGGGGCTGATCACCAATCGCTATTTTGAGGATGTCCTGGCACTTGGCAGGCTGAAGACGCCGGATATGTACAGCCTGCATTCGCTGCGTCCGGAACCCCTGGTGTCGCGCGAAAATGTGTTTGGCATCGACGGTCGAATGGATGCGACCGGAAAAGAACTTACGCCGATTGCAGAACAGAGTGTGCTGGCCGCTGTCGCGGGCTTGCGCGATGCGGGCTGTGAAGGAGTCGTGATTGCCCTGCTGCATGCCTATCGCAATCCCCAACATGAGAAGCAGGTCCAGGCCCTGATTGAAGCGGCCGTGCCAGGCTTTTTTGTCTGCTGCTCTAGCGATGTCTGGCCGACTATTCGCGAATTCGAGCGTACGCAAACCGCCGTGATTGGTGCCTATGTTCAGCCACGCGTCGCGCATTATCTCGGTGCTTTGCAGCAGGCACTGACGCAAGCGGGCGTAACGGCTGAGCTGAAAGTCACCAAGTCCAATGGCGGCGTGATGAGCGCAGAGCGCGGCAAAGCCGAGTGCGTGCAGATGATCTTGTCGGGAACCGCATCAGGTGTGATGGGCGCAGCCTGGGTGGCACGCCAGTGCGGTCGTGAGAACGTCATGAGTCTGGATATTGGCGGCACCACCGCCGATGTGGCGCTGATCGTCAACGGAGAAGCGCAATATGACACCGGTGAGTATATCGGTGACTACCAGATTCACATTCCGTCCGTGTCCGTCACATCGATTGGTGATGGCGGCGGTTCTGTGGCGCGCGTTGATGAGTTTGGCGTGCTCAAAGTCGGGCCAGAAAGCGCAGGCTCAACGCCTGGGCCAGTGTGTTATGGACGTGGCGGCACGCAGCCCACGATTACCGATGCTTTCGTGTCATTGGGCATTCTTGGCCAGGCAACGTTGGGCTACAACGCGGTGAATGTGGATGTCGCCGCCGCGAAAGCCGCCATAGGATCGCTGGCCGATCGGCTGGGTCAATCCATCGAAGCCACGGCGGAAGCGATCATTAACGTTTCCGTGTCCGGCATGTACGCAGGGATTAGCCGACTGGTTTCCCGTTTCGGTATCGACCCGCGCGCCTTTTCCCTGATGCCTTTTGGCGGTGCAGGCCCGATGATGGCCTGTTATCTGGCGCGCGCCATGCACATGCGTGAAGTGCTGGTGCCGCTGACGCCCGGCGTGCTGAGCGCATTAGGCGGTCTGGTTGCCGATGTGAAAAACGATTTTGTTCGCATCATTTATGGTGATTTAAGCGCAGATAGCTTGCCACACCTCGAAGCTGAATATCAGCAACTCGAACAGCAAGCCCGCGAATGGCTGAGCCACGAAGTCAGTGATGCCAGCCAGGGCCAGTTTAGCCTCTCGGCAGAGATGCGTTACAAGGGGCAGTCGTTTGAGATCGCCACACCGTTACAGCGTGAGGATTTGGCGAGCGGCAATCTCTCAACGCTGCGTGAAGCCTTCCATGCGCAACACCATCATTTATATGCTTACAGCGACCGTGATGCACAGATTCAGGTGGTGTCGCTACGTCTGGTGGTCAGCATGCCCACGCCGAAGCCGCAACTCGAACCTTTGCCGCACTCTGACGCAGCACCGATCCCCGCCGAACATATTGATGTGTGGATGTCGGGCCGTTACCTCACCGTGCCACTTTACCAGCGCGAGCAGCTTGCGGGTGGTCAGTCATTTACCGGACCCGCGGTGATTACCCAGTCCGACACCACTGTCGCCGTATTACCCGATTTCCGCGCCCGGGTGGATGCGCTCGGCAATCTGATCCTCACTGACCTCACCCACACGGCTTAATAAAGGAGTCGCGATATGGCTTTTGATACTTCAGGTCTGCAGATTCTGGCTAACTACTGTGTGGCGGCAGCAGAAAGCATGGCCCATACGCTGGTGCGTACCGCCCATTCGACTTTTGTCAAAGAGACGGAAGACTTCTCATGCGCCCTGCTCACCCCCGAAGGTCTGGCATTTGCTTCGCCGAAAACCTTAGGCGCCACATGGTATATCGGTCTCGATTACGGGCCGGTACTCGGCATGATCGAGGACTATCGCCCCGGCGATGTGGCGATGACCAACGATGCTTACAGCGGTAACGTTGCGACACACAGCCCGGATATGGTGATGTGGAAACCGGTGTTCTGGCAAGGCAAGCTGGTGTGTTTTGTTGGTGGTCATATTCATAACACCGATGTGGGCGGGGCCGTGCCCGCCTCGCTGTCGCGCACGCTGACAGAGATCCATCAGGAAGGAATACGTATCCCGCCGACTAAGATCGTGCGTGAAGGCGTGCTGGATGAAGCGTTGCTCACGTTGATCAAAACCAATGTGCGTGCGCCGGAACAGAATATGGGTGACCTGCATGCCCAACTGGCGATGCTGGCCAATGGCGAAAAACGCGTGCTGGAGATGATCGCGCATTTTGGTGTGGAAGATTTTCAGCAAGGTATGGTGGCCCTGCTCGATTATGCGGCGCAGCAGGCACAACGCATCCTCGAGAGCGTGCCGGATGGCGATTATTTCTTTGCGGAATACGCTGACGAAGACAGCGTGAACGGCAAACCGATGCGCGTGGCGATGACGCTGAAAATTCGCGGCGGCCGCGCCATCCTTGATTACACCGGCAGCGATCCGCAGTTGCTTTCATCATTGAATATGCCGACCGGCGGCATGACGCGTCACGCGCTGGCGCTGGTCGGCTATCACTATGTGCTCTATACCCTGAATCCCGATATTTTGCTCAACGCGGGGCTGGATCGCGTCGTCGAATGTGTGTTGCCCGAAGGCAGCGTGATGAATGCCGTTTACCCGGCTGCCGTCGGCATGCGCAGTCTGACCTGTAAGTTAACGCATGTATTGACCTTTGGCGCGTTTTCACAAGCGATCCCTGACCGTTTGCCTGCCTGCGCGGCCTGTGGACTGGCGATTTTGAACGTGAAAACCACCAACACCTCGGGTCGCCCGGTGATTGCTTCCATCGGCCCGGTGGGCGGCGGGGCGGGCGGCATGCCATTCGGTGACGGAGAAGAAGGATCGGGCGCTAACGTGGCATTTCTGCGCAATACGCCAGTGGAGATTAACGAAGCGGAAGTGCCGATTCGTATCACACGCTATTGTCTGGTACCCGACTCCGGCGGTGCAGGAAAATATCGCGGTGGTTCCGGTCTAATGATGGAATTTCAGGTGTTTGCACCTGATACCACCGTCACGGCGCGCAATCGCGATCGCACCCATTTCGCTTCCTGGGGTGTCCTTGGGGGGAAAGCGGGCAGCAATGCCATTTTTGTGAAAAACCCGGAGAGTGAAGCACCTGAAATGCTCGGCAATAGCGATGTGATCCGTTGCCAGGCAGGAGATGTGATTCGATTAACCGGGGCCGGTGGCGGCGGATATGGTTCACCGCTGGAGCGTGATCCCCAGCAGGTGTTATCAGACGTGAAAAGCGGCTACGTTTCTTCGGCGCGTGCCGAGCAGGATTATGGTGTGGTGATCCGCGAGGGTGAGCTGGATGTGGAAGCCACGCAGATGAAACGCAATCAACGCTCTGCGACAGCCGCCAGCGTGGCACATTTTGACTTTGGCCCATGGCGCACTCGCTTTGAGCAAAGCTGGACGCCGGAGCGCTATCGGGCATTGACTGATATCTTATCTCGCGTGCCGGTCATATGGCGTTTTCATATCAAACATCGCCTGTTTGATGCGCTTGCCGCTGCGGAAGCCCGGGGGCAAACCGCTCAGGGGGGGCAGGTGATCTATCAACTCTTTGACGAATTGAGTGAGGAGTTCCGGGATTTCCTGCAGGCGTAACGTTGCACTGAAGCTGCTATAAAAAAGGGATGCTATCGTCAGCATCCCTTCTCATTTTCACTGGGTCAGAACGGACCCCAGTTTATCGCCACACCAATCAGCAGCGTCACCACGCAAATCGCAAACCAGATGGCGACGACCGGTGCCACGAATTTGAGCCATTTGCCGAACGAGATATTGGCGGTGGCCAGCGCGGCCATCAGCACGCCCGAGGTTGGGCTGATGGAATTCACTATCCCTTCGCCCAGCAGCACGGTTTGCACCGTGACCTGACGTGTCAGGCCGAGGTTATCGCCCAGCGGGGAGAAAATCGGGATCAACAACGCTGACTCGCCCGAACCGGATGAAATGCCGAAATGCATCAGTGCGGCGCTGATAAACATGCCCACAGCGGCAATCGCGGGCGGAACCGGTGCCAGCAAGTCTGACAGGAAGCCAACAATCGGATCGAGGATATTGCCCTGCTGCAGCACCACCGAAATCGCACCTGCCATCCCGACAATAAAACCGCCTTTGACCAGCTGAGAGCAGCCGGACAGGAAGGTGTTAGCAATAGCAGAACCGGACAAACGGCCAATTAAACCGACCAGAATCGACAGGATGATAAACATCGCCGACATCTCATTGGTGGCCCAATGTAGTTGCACCGTGCCGACCATAAACAGAATCAGCGTCACCGCGCAGGTCAGCAGAATCAGTTTATGACGGCCGGTAATCGCCAGCGGTTCAGCGCTTTCCACCGCAGTGTCCACGCGCACCTGACCATTTTTGCGCATGCGCTTCACGGTAATAATCAGGTAAATCGCCACCGTTAACACAAACAGCAGGTTGGTGATGCCGCGCAGTAACATGCCCGAGAACAGCGGCAACTGCGCCAGATGCTGTGTCAGACCGGTGGTGGCCGGGCCGAGGAACGCCACGTTGAAGCCTGCCGCGCAGGTCAGGTAGATCAGCGCCATGCCGATCACCGGCGGCAAGCCTAACGAACGCGCCACCAGCAGGCCAATCGGCACGAAGGCGACCACCGAGTTTTGCACCACGCCGGTACTGCCGAGGATGGCGAAGATCACTGCAAAGATCAGGATCAGACGGGTATCGCTGATTTTGGTGCTGCGTGACAGTGAATTCAGCGCGGTGGCAATCGCGCCTGTGGCTTCAATTACCGCCAGCAATCCGCCGGTAAACAGAATCAGGAAAATGATCGGTGCCGCTTTGATCACGCCCTGCACGATCGCCATGAAAATCTCGCCGGGATAGACGCCCGAGCGCGCCACTTCATGCAGACTGCCTTTGATGGCAAAGGTCACGCCATTACGGGTTTCGTGATCAAATTTACCCGCCGGAATAATCCAGGTGGCTACCGCTGCCAGCACCAGGATGATAAACAGCAGCAGATAAGGGCTCTGCTCACTCTTCTTGCCTGCGGGCTGCATCGCACTATTTTTTTCAACATTAACCTGCGACATGGTTTTCCCCCAGCATCAAACCCGCCACGAGCGCGGTGCGCGAAGCAATATCGGCAATGATGATATGTTCATGACGCGCATGAATACCTGCGCCGGTCGCGCCCAATCCATCTAAGGTTGGGATACCCAACGCCGCGGTGAAATTGCCGTCGCTACCGCCGCCCACCGATTGACCTTCCACGCTGAAACCGATCTGTTGTGCCACCGCTTGCGCACGCTGCATGATCATCAGCGACTCGGCGCTCTGGCGCATCGGTGGACGTGATTGTGCGCCGCTAATCTCCAACTTAATGCCCGGTAAGTGAGGTTGTATCTGGGTAATCTCATCGTGAATGCGTTGGGCTTCCTCTTCGCTGGTGACGCGCGTGTCGATGCCCAGCACCGCTTTATCCGCCACGACGTTGATGCGATTACCGCCTTGCGCAATCCCGACGTTGACGGTGGTGCCGCGATCCGGTGCATTCAATCCATGCAGGAACAGCACCTGATGCGCCATCTCCTGCACCGCGCTGATCCCCTCTTCAGGGTTGTTACCCGCATGCGCGGCCTGACCGGTGATCGCGATCTGATATTGGCCCGTGCCTTTGCGCGCAACCTTCAGCGCACCGGTGCCAGCCACGGCGGGTTCCACCACCAGCACTTGCGATGACCCCAGCGCATGGCGGGAGAGCCACTCGCTGGAGCTTGGGCTGCCCACCTCTTCGTCGCTGCCACAGAGGAAGACGATACGTTTCCCTGCCAGAAAGTCGTGTTCTTTTAACGCGCGCGCCGCCCAAATCGACTGCACCAGGCCCGCTTTCATGTCCAGAATGCCGGGGCCATAAAACTTGCCGTCTTCCTCGCCCATCGGCAGTTCGCCTTCATCCCAGACGGTGTCAAAATGGCCGAGCACCACGGTTTGATCGTCGCCTGAGCCCAGCGTGAACTTGAGGTGGTTCCCGTAGTGTTCCTGTACATCGATTTCAGCATCAATACCCAGACGCTCGGCGAACAGGGCTTGCAGCACGTTGCCACAGCGATCCACCGCTGCCTTGTTCATGGAGGGTGACTCTGCTGCCACCAGGGTTTTGATATCTGAGAGAATGTCGTCTGAATGCTGTTGCAAATAACTTATTATATTTTTCATTACTTCTGTCCTCACCAAGTGAATCCCGAGTATGAGGATAAAATTGCGCTTAAAAAATGGGTATAAAACGTTATTATTGTTGACCTGAGAACAACAGATAATGAAAACCTATGGCAATGCTGCTCTATCCTGACAAGTCCATAAGATACTTGTATGAAGTCGGTGTCCATGGCGGTATTCGTCGTGCGGCGGAAGCACTGGATGTCGATCCCGCGGCCATCAGTCGTCAGCTTTCGCAGCTGGCGCGTGATATGCAACTGCCACTGCTGGAGCGGCGCGGACGCAATGTGGTACTTACCGAAGCGGGGAAATTGCTGGCTGAGGATTACGCGCAAACGCATCAACGCAGAAGCCACCTGGAAAGACGTCTGCGCGATTTGCGCCATAAACGCGGCGGCTCGATCCGTATGCGTGTCGGCCAGGGGATGGTCGATGAGGTGGTGAAGTATGTCTTGCGGCCTTTTTCACAAAGCTATCCTGAAGTGTTCATCGATATTTTATCGGGCGATATGCAAACCACGGTGAGCCTGATCACCCGTGGCGAAGTGGATATGGCCGTGGGTTTTGGCCCCCTGGGTCCGCCCGGCGTGAAGTGCCACAGTTATCTGCGCGGCCCCATCTGCGCCATTGTGCATCGTGATCACCCCATCGGATTGTATCAACAGGTTGAGGTCAGCGATCTTGCCGAATATCCACTGATTGGCATGGATAAAGACTTTGGTATTCAGAGCTATATGAACGTCATGTTTAATCAGGAAGGATTGGTGTTCACGCCCGCCTACAGCTGCAACCTGTTTTCCAGTGCGATTGCGCTGAGCCAGGCGGGAATGGGCATTGCCTTTATGACCACTAAAGTGGTGGAAGACGCCCTGGCATCACGCAATCTGATCGCGGTGCCGATCAATCATCGCATCGCCCGCGAGAGCCAATGCCATCTGTTACGCAGCGCCGACCACCGCTTTACCCCAGCGGCACAGCACCTTTGGCAGCTGCTGTGCCAGTTTTTTGAGGGCAGTTCACATGACGCTTAGTGTGGGAGATGCCACTCCACGTTAGCGACGATTAACGTATCCAACGTGGAGGCAGAACTTATATTGAGCGAACGATTAATGACCCGTCCGAGCGCCCGCTCTAAATCCGTGTTCACTTGCTCGCCAGGCGATAACAAATGCGACGATCAAGAGTGCGACCAGTACTGGCGGGAACGACAGCGCGCCCCAGTGATTCAACAAAATACCGCCCGTGATGCCACCCGCTGCAATTGCGCCGTTCCACGCCACCACGTTCATGGAAAGTGCGATATCTGCGCCCTCTCCAGCGGTATCCGCGAGCGCCGTTTGCAACAGGGTTGCTGCCCCGCCGAAGGTCAATCCCCACACGGCCACGCCGAGATACAGCACCGCTGGAATGTGCGAAAAGCCCATAAATCCCAATGAAACCAGGGCAAAAACCGCCAGACTCACCAAAACGCTGTTGCGTAAGTGGTGATCGATTAGCCGCCCGATCACAGCAATCGCCAGCAGCGCGGAAAGCCCGAACACCAGCAGCACGACATCCACTTGTGAACCCAATCCGGCCAACTGCAGAAACGGAGCGATATAGGTATAGAGAATGTTGTGAGCCAGCATCCAGGCGATCACCACACTGAGCACGGGTCTCACGCCTGGCGTGGTGAGCACCTTTAACAGCGGCATGCGTTCATGGCGCGATTGCCCCGGATAATCAGGCACTTTGGTCAGCACCCATACCACCAGCACAAGGGTTAAGGCAGAGATAACCGCGAAGGCGCTGCGCCAACCCAGCAGGCCACCCAGCCAGGTGCCGAGCGGCAAGCCCAGTGACAAGGCGATAGGCGTGCCCACCATGGCGATGGCCATCGCTTTGCCCTGCTGGTGAATCGCCACCATCCTGCGGGCATAGCCCGCCAGCAGACTCCATGACAATCCCGCAGCTACGCCAGCCAAAAAACGTGCCGTTAGCGTGAGCCAGTAGTTTGCGGACAGCGCCGTAATAGAATTGAAAATCAGGAACCCGGCGATAGCCAGCAGCAATACATTTCTGCGCCGCCAACTCTGTGTCGCGATGGTCAATGGGATCGCGGCGATCAGCGAGCCCAGCGCATAAGCCGTGACCGTCTGCCCCGCCAGCGCGTTAGAGATACTCAGTCCCGCTGCCATTTGCGGCAACAGCCCGGCGGGTAAGGTTTCGGTGATGATGCAAATAAAGCCTGTCATCGCCAGCGCCAGCAGAGCAGATATCGGCAGCGATTCTGTTGCTGCATCTTCCCCGGTGAGTGCGAGTTCTTTTTCCATAATTCCTTCTGAAATCATTTATGTATCGACTGGTATATAATTAGGCGTGCAATCTCGCCTTGTTAAAGTTAAAGAGAGCGACCTGAACTAATGTAACGATCGATACACTAGTAAGGCAGGTTCGCTTTGTCAATGAGTTATGTATCGTTTAGTATAGTAATCCACTGCACGCATTAAACAGGAGGACGCGATGGCAACGATGGGACGCCCGAGAACATTTGATCGAGACCAGGCGATCGAACAGGCGATGTATCTGTTTTGGCAGCAGGGCTACGAATCGACTTCGCTTACCCAGCTCAAAGCCAGCATCAACAACGGCATTTCCGCACCCAGTTTTTATGCCGCATTCGGTTCGAAAGAGGCATTATTCCGTGAGTGCGTGCAGCGCTATCTCGCGACCTTTGGTCAGGTAACGGAATTCCTGTGGGATACCAATCTGACGGGACGCGAAGCCGTGGAAACCTCATTGCGTCGTTCTGCGCAGATGCAGTGCGAGTCAGGCCATCCCACCGGATGTATGGTGGGGCTTGGTGCCATGAGCGCCACCTCCACCGAACATGCAGCCGTGACCGAACCGCTGACACGTTCACGCGATCGTACCCGAGCCGGAATCAAGGCCTCGATCGCGCGTGCTGTGGCCGCGGGCGAACTGAGGCAGGATGTTGATGTCCGCGCGCTGGCGGCATCCTTCAGCACTTTTATGTTTGGTTTATCGATTCAGGCACGCGACGGCGCCAGCATTGAGGAACTCAACCAGGCGATTTCGCAGATGATGTGGATGTGGGATGCGAATAGATAAGGTGAGATCAGAGTGTTCTGCTTAAACAAACGGATTCGGTGCGACCAACATACGGGCCATAGTTTTCAATCTGCTTAAAGCCGTGTTTAAGATAAAAATCCAGGGCGCGAGTGTTGATGGCGCGTGTTGAAAGCTGAATTTCTTCGAAGCCTACACTCACGGCCCACCGCTGCAAATGTTCTAACAGCGCCGCCCCCACGCCGTATACGCTGCGATCCGAATACATGCGTTTTAGTTCTGCGATGTCATGCGATAGCGGCCGCAGTGAAGCACATCCTACCGCTCTCCCCTGCTGATCTTTTGCTAACACCCAGATGGAGCGTCTTTCATTCAAGGCTTCAGCATTAAAGTGGCTCTTTCCGTTGTTCCCGGTGATGGCCGCCAACTCTGTGGAGAGTTGTTCAATCAGACGTTGGGATTCAGGGGCGAGGGCGTCAGCGGACTCGATAGTGATCATAATGGGCGATCTATTCCTGATGTGCGGCGATGATGCTCATCGCCTCCGGATTAATCTGCAGTCAGCACGTTAAACCGGAAGCGCTTATCTGCCAATTACTTTTGTTGCTGCTGTTTGGCCTCAACTTCCTTTTGCTTCTTACTGGCCATGTGGTGACCCACGACACAGCCCCCTACCGCGCCCATCACGGCATGGTGCGCAACATGCCCCGCTGCGGCACCAATCATCGCGCCTTTCAGGCATCCTTGTGCTTCAGCCTGAGCGCTGACGGCTAAAAACAGGCCTAAAGTGATAACTAGCTTTGACAGAGTTTTCATACAACTGTGGTTCCGAAAAGGAATGAAGCTGAGTACGTTACCGATAAATTTGTTTGAATTCGTGCACTATTCGCTGAGGCGCACCACTGATTGAGGGCTGTTGATGAATGGTTGTTGATTGGGTGCTGCAATGGGGTTTCGTCAATCACCCATTCATCAACCACACACGGCACATCGTCATGCTGTTCGATGCCTGGAAGGGCTCTGATTAAGACTGTGAGTACTGCTACAGCAGATGATAGCGCCGCGCGAAGTCAATGAGTTCCACTAATGAGGTGATGTTCAGCTTTATTTTGAGGCGATGTTTATAGGTGCTGACGGTTTTTTCACTGAGCGACAGTTGCGCACCAATCTGTTTATTGCCCATGCCTTTTGCCAGCAAAATCAACACCGTCATTTCGCGCGCGGAGAGCATGCGTAAGCGTTGCTCATCACTGGCCCCATGACGATGGGCTGCCGTCGGAAAATCCTGCGCTGGGGCGAAACTGTAACCACGCATCACCATGCGCACCGCCTCTTTGAATTCGCTGAGTTGATCCGAGGCGATGACATAACTATCGGCGCCCGTTTCCAGACAACGCTGCGCGAAATGCCCACTGTGCGGTGCCGCTATCACCAAAATTTTCATGGCACCACTGAGTGCGCGAAATGCGGACAGCAGCGTTAATCCTTCAAGGTTGTTGATGAGATTGACCACCAGCAAGTCCGGACACAGTCGTTGAACCTGATCCAGCCCTTCAACCACAGGCAAGCATTCAGCTAAGACGGCGATGCCGCTGTTTTCCAACGCCATCACGCGTTCGCGGCAGTGGTCTGGGTGATCATCGATCATAATGGCGGTTTTCATGGCGTACTGATGTTCCTTTCAGAGGGTGAATAAACGTCCTTGCATGCTTATCACCTTAGCCCGCGAACGCTGCATCGGCTGTAGGAGAGTACTTATCTGTTGAGCAAAATTCCGGCGACAAGATGCCGCCAGATATCTGTGATTACCAGCTCCAGCGCACACCGAAAGCCGCATTCTAAGGGCTGTTCATATGCCGTGCTTTGCTGGTCGCTGCTTCGGTATAAAGCTGTAGATCAGGTTGAAGCTGAGCAGGCATCCGCCATGTCATCTCTGCGCGCGTACCGGCCAGATCATTGCTGAAACGCTGATCGTTAAGGGTCATGCGATTGTTGTTTTCCAGCTCCTGAATCGCTGATAACCGTACCCACGGCGTTGACTGCGCCCCCTGGGATAAGGTCAGTGACTTGCCCACGACGCCGTGCAGCGCAACTTGTTGCGAGCGAGCCGAACCGCTACGGGCAGCCAAACTATCACTCTTCGTCCACAGCGTGCTCAACTGTGCCGACGCCTCAACGAACCCGCCACCGCTGCCATCAATACTGAAGCTGTCTAAACCGGTCATCGTACCTGCAAGCGAGGAACCACTGTTCAATGCCAGTGCGATGCGGCTGGTGGTGTCAGTGCGGTTGTTACCGGTGAGTACCGAGTCATGGCTGGCGGTGACTGCGGCTAAGGCATTGCTGTTGCCCTGTAATACATTGCCACTGCTTTGACATACGCACTTGATTCTCACCTTTGTTTTGCGGCGGTACACCTTTAAAGGTGACGCGCCCAAGGTGTTCATAAGGTGTATACTTCCTGATTGACGTAAAACCATCCAGTCTCTGCTGAATGGAATAAAAAATTGAATGTTAGAAAAGATGGTCGCGGTATTTAAACAATTCTAAATCGGTGGTCAGCCCCAGTTTTTTCATCCCCGATTGCTTGTGCCCGCTGATGGTTTTACGGCTGCGTTTTAATTTTTCTGCGATCTCAATTACCTGCATGCCATCAAGGAAACAACGGATCACTTCCGCTTCACGCGGCGATAACAGCGTATCCAGTCGCGAAAGCTTCTCGCCGTTGGCGTGATACAGCGGCCCATCTAATACCGCGCCATCGCGCTTTCGCACCGGTATTTTGCTTAATTCACTTTCAATGTTATCTGGAATAAAGCGCAGCCCTCTGTCAATCACACGGATGGCTTCAAAATACGTCTGCGCCTCTTCACGTTTAGAAATATAGCCTTTGATTCCACTCATAAAGGCGGCACGTATTACCGCCAGGCTTTCCATGGAGGACGAGAGTAAAATCTTTAATGTTGGATGGCGTGATAAGATCTGTTTTATTAACGACAAACCATCAAGCTCATCGCCACCCAAAATATAATCCAGCACCAGCACATCAGCAGCGTTCTTTTGCAACCATGATAAGAGTTCGTGGCTATGGGAAAAGCTGCCGGTGATCTGCATATCGGGATAGTGGCTGGCTGCCATTTCCAGTGATAATCGAATCATCGGGTGGTCATCCAGTAATACTACCGTTATTTTTTCACCCGCGTAACGAATCATCAATGTCAACCTCATCAGTCAGCCAGAATAAATAACAAAATACGTTTTATTGCGTGCTGATCGAAACGCAAGGTGAGACCATTCTGAGTCAACAGTTACTGATTAAACGGTAGGGATTTACTTACACAGCCATGGCAAATAGTAGTGCCATCAAACTTCTCTGACAGGCGTTACATCAGGGTGACATCGACATGCTGGCCATCTGGCGTCCCGCTCTGGAGAACAACCGTACCGTTGCCGCCTCCTTGCCCTAGCTGCACGGTCAGGCCGTGGTGTTACATTCCGATCAGCCTCTACTTCAGCAAACGGAAATTGAGAACGGGTTATTGGCGTTAATGCAGGACAAACAGCATCAATGGGACTCCTATGGTGCCTCACCAAATAGTTTTTTGGATTGTTACCATGCAGTACAGCGACTGGCTACCGCTAAACGTCAAACGGCATCCGCTTATTTGAAACAGCTTGTGGGAATCGGCGTATTAGAAGAGAAAAGTTATGGGCGCGAGAAGCTGTACATGAATACACGCCTGTTGCAGGAACTGAATCAATAAATGAAAAGGGATTGAGTGCTTCATTATGCCGCCCTCAATCCCCGAACCGCTGTCCATCAACTGCGAGAGTTCACTCTACTCTGTCTGGGGGGCTCCATGCACACCAATCACAACCTCAGCTGCCCTCCCAAAATGGCATCCGCTTCCTGAAGGGAGACATCCAGACCTGCTGAAGGCGTAAATGTCAGTTCGCCAAAAATGACTTCGCCGTTCAGAAGATAGAAATCAGCGCGCACGAATTTAAAATCGCTCGCCAGTTTCATTGCATACTGCTTCATTTTTACAAAGCCCTCAGGCATCTCGGGCAGGTCATACTTATTAATCAAC
Organism: Pantoea sp. USMM079; assembly: GCF_037153115.1. Classification (NCBI taxonomy): domain Bacteria; kingdom Pseudomonadati; phylum Pseudomonadota; class Gammaproteobacteria; order Enterobacterales; family Erwiniaceae; genus Pantoea; species Pantoea sp. USMM079. The sequence continues at coordinate 57,773 of NZ_JBBCKX010000002.1, read as the reverse complement.
TTCACCGTATCCTCAAAGGGTAGCGGATTCCAGTTCATGTCAAAGTAATAGAATTTAGGCGTGCCTTTTTCACGGCCGACACAAACCATGACGGCGTAGGGTTTACCGTTAAAGCAGTAAAACTTATAGTCGTCTGGAAAACCACCGCGTTCATTCTCGATAAATTTTTCGCAGAGAATCTTTCTCTCAATCTTTCGGTACTGTGGCTCAATAAAATGTGATGAGAAATCCTCACTTAACCACTTGCTCAACTGCCGGTTGGTTTTATCAACATCTAATGAGGATTTATCACTACAAATGATGTTGTAGCCTGCACCATGATTGCACTTGAGCGCAAACCTTTCAGGCAGTGCAGCATAGTCAATATCTTGAGGACTATCGTAGACGCCATAAAGCTCATTCAGAATTTGACCGCAGCCTTTGGATGAAATATATTCTCTGACTTTATACTTATCCGCACAGCGAGTGTAGATATCATTGTTCAGCTCATTGAACTTGAGCCACTGAATCTTTTCATTAAAATTGGTAGGATTGGTTAAATTAAGTTTCTTCTTGAATTTAATGTAGTAGTGGGCTTTAGCACAGAATTCTGGTGAAATATTAGCGCTAATTTTCAGAGCTGACTTAACTGTGTGTTTTATCATTCTCATTGAAATTATCTCGTTTTAAAAATGTTGAGGTGCATTTTGATGATTGTTCTATTCTTGAAAAAGTAATTCAGTAACGTGCAAGACAAAATTTCAACAATCAAAAAACAGTATGCAGCGCCATTAATTCCGAAGGAACGGATCATGACCCAGGAAAATGGCACGGTTAATACACAACATAAAAACATCTTCTTAGCCAGGTAGTTGTATCCGGACTCTTTAATCATATACCGGTAGCAGATCGTTCCCAGTGACGAGAACATCGTGCCAATAATGATGATGGGTATAATTTCGGCAGATTCCATATACTTATTGCCATAAAGCAAATGGATAAAGTCATCACCAAACAGATAGAACCCACCTAGCACAACAAGAGACAGCAGGATAACAATCCTGTTGATTTTACTTAGTAATTCATCTACAGCAGGTTGATTCTTTTCATTGTAAATCTTTGAGAAGAAACTCGTTATTAATGCCAATACGATAAATGACCAGGCGCCTCCTATGGTTAATGCAACGCTATAGATTCCCAGATTTGAGTAAGAGATCATTTTAGCCAGAAAAATACTCGAAATCTGCGTGTAGATATCCGCTGATATGCTCGACAGAATTAAGGCCCCGCCGGTATAGAACATATGGCGGTTATACATCACAGCACCTTTACTACTTTCATTGACTGCTGTGGTCTGCCTAAAGTACACAAGACGCATAACGTAAGGGACCAGAGGGATAATGATGATAGGTATCGTGAAATAGTAAATCGGCAGTTCAAAGTGTGATATGTAGAATCTGGCCATCAGTGCCAAAGACAATCCGATGACATTGGTAATCGTATTGATCTTTGATTTTAATTGAGTGTTGTTATAGATCGAAAAGAAGTCCATCACGATGTAATACGTCGCGATGCAGTTGGCAACGCCAAAGATAAAGACCGTGAGATCCGTAAAGAAGTAGAGATACGTGAGTACTGCACTTGAGGAGATGAGAAAGAAAAAACGTCTCTGATTCTGCGTATGCATCGCCAAAGAGATACCTGAACGGGCTCTCTCACTCATGCGTTTAAAAATAATATTCTGGCCACCAAACCATGACAACGTCTGTACAAATATAAACAACGAGGTGGCGATGTTTATCTTGCCAAAGTTATCCGGGCCAATGTATTTAGCCATTAACGAATTGATATATATCAGTCCGATGATATTGACTGACTTCTCCAGCATGATCCATATCGCGTTAGAATACATGTCACGTCTCACATACACTTATGTTGAGTTGCAGTTGTTTATGCTTGATTGATGTTCTACGCTCAAAAGCAACGGGATTTATATGCATTACTGGTATATTTATTTGTCAAAAGGTTATATAGTCAAATAACCTTCATATTCTCTCTTTACTTTACGCTTTCATTTTAATTGGTCGATACTGTGACTGTTTACACAAAAATAGTGAAGGGTTTTCTGTTCGAATCAGATTAATAGCAGTCATTTATAATTATTAGTGCCAGACATTAATGAAGTGTTGTATTGAAGGAATTTATTAAATAGGAGAGTAATAATCAGGAAGATAGGGAATTAACTCGCGATTTTGAGCCGGCGTGCGCGCCTTACATGCCGCATAGCAGGGTTGAGTGATATGCCGATATAATCCTCTTACATAAAGAGTTCTCAGCATTTCGGCTGAAAAATCCCAATTACACGACCACCCTCTTCTTCATGACTGTGCCTCGTACCACTGCCAGCAATATCCCTCCTACAATCAGCAGCGTGCCGATCACTTTGCTGTAATCCAGCGATTCATGCAGAATTGCCACGCCCATTAACAGCGCCAGTGCCGGGCTCAGCAATGACCAGGGCAGAATCTGGCTGGCGGGGTAGCGTTTCAGCAGGCCGTACCACAATGAATAAGCGAGGATGGACGAACCCAGCGCGCTGTAGATGACCCCGAGCCAACCGCGCCAACCCGCTGCGAGTAGCAAAGTGAACTGGTGCTGCTCGGTGAGTAGCGAACTCACCCCCACCAATGGAATGGCAAACAGTGACAGCCATCCCGTCATCGCCAGCGGTGCAATCGGCGGCAAACGCTTGATCAGCACCGTGCTGCATGCCCAACCACAGGCGCTCATCAATAACCACATAATGCTTTGCCAGTGCGACAGCGCCGGACTGCCCGCAAGAATCATCACGCCCAAAAACGCCACCACTACGCCGCCGATTTGCTGATAGCGCAGCCGCTCTTTGAGCCAGAATGCTGCCAGCAGCATGGCGATCGGCGTGCCCATCTGGATAAACACGGCGGTGGTGCCCGCTTCGGTGGTTTGCATGCCAATCACCATTAACCCGAAATGCACAAAGCCAAAGGTGAATCCCAGCAGCATCATGCCAGGTAGCTGACGCCACGTCAGGCGATGAAACGGCAGCAGCAGGCCCGCCACCAGCACAAAACGCAGCGTCAGCATGAACAGCGGCGGCAGTTCCATCAGGCCAAACTTCATGGCGATAACGTTAAAAGCCCAGCCGTTGACCACCAGCAGCAGGATTAACAGGTCGCGCAGCGGAATGGGTTTCACGCACGTAGCCGGGTTGGCGTTTGCAGATGATAATCGTGCTCCTGCTGGAATCGACGCGCAAAAGCGAGCAGTTTGCGCTCAGCGCCATCACGTCCAATGAGCTGCATGCCAATGGGCATCCCTGCATGATCAAACCCGGAAGGCAGACTGATAGCGGGCAGTGCTGACAGACTTGCCAGCGCGTTGTAACGCATGTTGCCGGTCAACACGCTCTCTTCGCGGTCTCCCATTTGAATCGCTTCCAGTCCTTTATGCGGTGCGGTAAACGGCAGCGTCGGCACCAGAATCACATCCACCTGATTCAAATGCTGCAACAACTGCTGGCGTAAACCGGTGCGGAAACGTTGTGCCTGCAGATACTCCACTGCGGTAATGGCGAGTCCCGCTTGCAGCAGCTTACGCACATCCGCACCGTATTCTTGCGGACGGTCAGCAAGCCAGGCGGCGTGCAATGAAGCCGGTTCCGCAAGGTTGATTAGCACCAGCGCATTCACCGCCTGCTCAAGCCCGGTCAAACTCAGCGTCTGGCAGCGTGCACCTGCTGCGCTAAACCACTGCACCATTTGATCATAAGCAGTGCCGACATCGGGCTGTACCTGCTGATGCACATCCGGCAACAAGCCAATGCGTAATCCGGCCAGTTCCGGTAATGCTGTCAGCGGCTGTGTTTTGCCGTCGAGCACATTAAACAGCACTTCACACTCTTCGGCATAACGAGCCAGCGGCCCGACGGTATCAAGACTGGTGGCGAGGGGAAAAATGCCCTCCGTGGAGAGTCGCCCCACGCCCGGGCGCAGGCCGGTGATCCCGTTCATCGACGCCGGTAAACGGATCGATCCCCCGGTATCGGTGCCCAACGTTGCCAGCGCACTGCGCACCGAGGCGGCGACACCCGAACCCCCGCTGGATCCGGCAGGAATGCGGGCATCATCCCAGGGATTGCTGCTGGCACCGTAGTGCGGATTGTTGGTGGTGCCGCCCCAGGCGAACTCATGCATATTGGTGCTGCCGATGATTAACGCGCCCGCCTGCTTCAGACGTTGCACCACCACCGCATCACGCTGGGCGATATTGCCGCTGAGTATCTGACTGCCCGCGTGCATCTCCTCACCGGCCAAATCGATATTGGCTTTAATGGCAATCGGCATGCCATGCAGCGGGCCCAGATCGTAGCCCTGTTCCAGTAAGCGTTGGCTGGCTTTGGCCGTCTGACGGACCTGAGACACATAGACCTCATTGAAAGCATTGAGATCGCGTGTGATTTCCTCACGCGCCAGACAGGCTTCAACCAGTTCTGGCACGCTGGTCTGCCGCATGCGCAGCTGTTGCGCCAGCGTCAGCATCGAGACATCGATCAACTCACTCATGGGGCAACTCCAGCGGCGGCTGCAAAGCGGAAACCCAGGCGTTTGCCGGCAGCAGCGTTGGCGCGAAATGTTGCGCATCAAAGGCGCTAACGCCCGCCGCACGCGCTTCACAATCGGTAAGCAGGTGTTCCAACTCAACCGCATCAGCCGCGCAATGGCGCTGTATCAACGCCAGTCGAAGTGTCAGTGCATCCATAATCAATCCTCTTTTATTGCGGGCGCACAGCGTTGCCCCATCACTTTTCGAAGGTAGGTGAGGACTTACTTATCGCCCATCGCATCGACCGCTTCTTTGGCCTTAGTCGCCAGCGTCGTGTTCACGTTGTTCTGATATGACGTGGCTTCAGAGGGATAGGCTTTGATGTTTTTGGCATACAGCGCGATGTTCATGTTGTTATCCCAGGCCTTCTGCGACACCAGCACGTTCTCCGGATAGCCTTTGGCATCGATTTCACGCTGCACTGCGGTTTTCACCACCTCCTCGGGCAACGCCGGGAAGTATTTACGTGCAATAGTCACCGACTCAGCCGGATGCTTGTAGATAAAGCGTGAGGCCTGTTCAAAGGCGGTCACGACGGCCTGCGCGGCCTGTGGATTCTTATCAATATATTGTTGTGTGGTCGTCAGGCTAGAGAAGGCAAACGGATACCAGGATTGCGCGGCTGAGAACGAGTAAGCCACATGCAAGCCGTTTTGCTTTTCGGCCATGGTGACCTGTGGCTCCGCCGCTAACGCGTAATCTGCACGACCTGCCGCCACCGCCGGGATCTCATTGCCAATCGCCACATGCACCAGCTTCACGTCTTTGAGGTTGTTCTGTTTGATCAGATAACTCATAAACGCCCAGGTGGTATCAGGTTGCGGGCTGGTCACCACACGTTTGCCCGCGAGCAGTGACAAATTGTCCTGCAAAGAAGCCGCTTCTTTGCCGAAGATGAAGATGGTTGGCGCGTTCTGTACCCCGGCCACCACCACCCCTTTGCCGCCGTTTTCACGGGTTTTCGGCACAAACACCGGATCCTGAATCGAGAAATCTGCCGAGCCGCCAATCACCGCCGCCCAGGATTGCGCCCCGCCGCCACCGGTGCTGATTTTCACATCAACGCCCTGCTGTTTAAAAAAGCCCTGCTCCTGTGCCACATACAACGGCAGATAGAGCAGCGATTGAAACGCCTGGTTGATGCGCACTGGCGTGTCAGCCGCGTGCGCACTTACCAGAGAAGCCAGACAAACTGCGGCAGAGATCGTAGCTAAACGGAATTTTTTCATGATTATTTCCTGTCCCAGGAGAGAATGAGGCGTTCAATAAATGCCACCAGCGCGTTGAAACACAGCATCATCAGCATGACCAGCACGATGCCAGCCAGCACAATGTTCATACCGAAATTGGAACTCCCCAGCAGGATCATGTGACCCACGCCGCTATCTGAAGAGATGTATTCACCGACGATGGCACCGACCAGCGCGAAGCCAACGTTAAGCCTTAAGCCCGACAGCACCCACAACATCGCGGATGGCACCACCAGCTTGAAGAAAATGGTGCCGCGTCCTGCGTTGAAGGATCGCAGGAGGTTGATGAGATCGGGATCGGTGCGCATCGCGCCTTTATAAGAGGTGGTCAGTGACACCACCACGCAGGAAAACGCCACAATCACCACTTTGGAAAGCATCTCCGTGCCGAACCAGATGATGGTCATCGGCGCAATCGCCAGCACCGGGATTGAGCCAATCGCGGCGATAAACGGCGCGGCAAGGTCAGAGATAAAGCGCGAGTACCACAGCAGCAACCCCAGGATCGAGCCGCCAATCGCGCCCACGGCAAACCCCACCAGAGTTTCAACGGCGGTGACGCGCACATCAGTCACCATTTCACCGGACTGAAAGCGCTGGACCAGCACCTCCCACACTTGCGAGGGGCTGGAGAACAGGAAGGCGTTGATGTTGCCACTGCGCACACCGAGTTCCCACCCTCCCAACAGCAGCACCACAATCGCCATCTGTAAGAACAGCAGCGTGTAGCGACGTGCGTTAGCTGAGCGGAAAAAGGTTTCTCGCGAACTGCGATTTGCCGTCGCCGCAACCGTAGGGCGTGTAGACACTGAGTTCATTGTCATGTCGTCCTCTCGTTAGTTAACCGGCTCAGGCTGAATGCCGATGCTGCGCCAGATATGCTCGTAATACTCATTGAAACGCGGCGACAGGCGGCGTTCGGGTATCGACAGGCTATCCGTGCCGAGATCGACCTCAATCTCCTGCACAATTTCACCGGGGCGCGCTTTCATCACGTAAACACGATCCGACAGCGTGACCGCCTCTTCGATATCATGCGTAATGAAGATCACCGTCTTGTGCTGCTCTTTCACCACACTCAGCAATTCACTTTCCAGCGAGATTTTGAGCGGGTAGTCCAGCGCCTTATAAGCCTCATCCATCAGGATGATTTCCGGGTTGGTGACCATGGTGCGCATCAATGCCACACGCTGTTTCATGCCGCCGGAAAGCTGCGACGGATACTTCTGCTCGTAACCGGTCATTTTGTAGAGTTCGAACAGTTCACGCGCTTTGGCTCGCGCCTGTGCTTTGGGCATGCCGCGCACTTCCAGACCGAGGATCACGTTGTCGATCACCGTACGCCACGGGAACAGCAGGTCTTTTTGCAGCACATAACCAAGTTCCGGTGACGGCGTGCCGGTGGTTTCGCGATTCTTCAGCAAAATGCTGCCGCTGTCGGGCATCAGCAGCCCGGTGATGATGTTGAACAGCGTCGATTTTCCGCAGCCGCTGGGCCCGACAAATGAGACGAATTCATTGCGATTGGCATGGAAGTTGAGGTTGCGCAGCACCGTCACCTCACCCTCCGACGTGGGATAGCTTTTGTGGATGCCAGCGGCTTCCAGAACTTTACTCATGGTTTTCCCCCAAAGGTCGCGCGTGGCGATTGTGAACCGTCAACGTCGAAGGCGGGGCCTGCACCGCAACGTAATCTTTCAGGAAGTGATAGCCGAGATAGTCGCTGCTGCGGGCGCGCAGGATGGCGGACTGCACCTCGACGCGGGCAATCGCCATGCCTTCCGTGGTGCCACTGTCGGCCACGATATTTCCCAGCGGATCGATAATGCGGCTGTGGCCGTGATAGTGAAGATTGCCGTGCTGGCCGCACAGATTGGATTCGATCATCCAGCATTGATTTTCCAGTGCGCGCACACGGCCAAACAGCGTGTAGCTATCCACCATCGGATCGGCATCGCCTGCACTGCCGTCTCCGGCATAGCCCCATGCGGTGGGCATGATCATGATGTCCGCGCCTTTCAGCGCCAACTCGCGAGTGCTTTCCGGGAACACTTTGTCGTAGCAAATCAACATACCAATGCGGCCAATTGGCGTACTGAACACCGGGAAATCGCTGCCGGGATAGTAGACGTGCTTCTCATCGCCCGGCTGATGCACTTTGCGATACACGCCGAGCAAACCGTCTGGCCCCAATAGCACCGCGCTGTTAAACAGCACTTCGGCACGTTCAGGATGGCGCTCGGTCATGCCGAAAACCACATGCAAGCCCAGTTGCGTGGCGAGCTTTTGCATGGCCTGCACGCTCTCACCTTCGGTCACCACTTCGGCTTGCGCCATTTGCCACGCCACCGCTTCACCGTTCCAGTTAAGCGTATCCGGCAGATAGCCTTGTAAAACCTGCTCCGGGAATACCACCAGGTCGGCACCTTCCTGTGCCGCCTGTTCCATCCAATTCAGCAGGTTGTTGAGGCTGCGGGCTTTATCGTAAAACGCGGGCAGTGTAATGCTGGCGATGGTGGTTATGTTCATAGCAGCTCCCAGAAGTTTTCTTTTAAACTGCTACTCTGCTCACATTTAGACCAATACAATTTTCTTATGTGATAATTTTTATCATATGTGAGAAATTAACTGTCCAGTTCACTTATCAGAAGAATCATTGCCAATGAAAACCACCCGACAGCATGAAGCCTCCGGGCTGGGCGCCGCCTTAACCGGCGAACAAGATTTTGGACTGCGAATCAAAACGATACGTCAGGCGCGAGAATTGACGCTGGAGCAGGTCGCCGAGTTGAGTGGCGTGTCGATTTCGACACTTTCGAAGATTGAGAAAGGCCAGGTGTCCGCTTCATTCGATACTATTGCCAAGATTGCCAGCGCGTTTGATTACTCTCTGGCAGAACTGTTCGCCGAAGAGTTGCCCCTGCCTTCGGTGGCGAGCACCGCCATTCAGGGCCGCCGCACTTACACACTGGCCGGTAAAGGATTAGCCTTTACCAACCCCTATTTTCGTTATGAAGTGCATGCCGCTGAATTGCTGGTGAAAGGGATGATTCCGGTGGTGATGGGAATTGAGACGCGCGAGTTGCCGCCGCCGGAAGCCTGGTCCCAGCATGCCGGTGAAGAGTTCATTTATGTTTTGTCAGGCGAAGTGATGTTGCATACGCAGCTCTATGCACCGCTGCGGCTGGCACAAGGTGACAGCGCTTACATCGACAGTACGATGCGCCATACCTTTGTACGGCTAAGTGATGAAGCCGCCAGCCTGATCTCCATTTGTCAGACTGAAACGCTGGATATTGAGGATTTGACGCGCGGTGGCTGATCAGAGCCTTCCCGCCACGCCAGCAAACACAGTAAACTGACCGCCGATTACCCCACAAAAGGAACTTCAGCTATGGCACGGGAACACCACTATCAGGTCACGGTCCGCTGGACCGGCAATCGCGGCACCGGCACCTCCTCTTACACCGCTTACGATCGTAACAGTGAGATGGTGGCAGACGGCAAACCCATAATGCCTTTGAGCGCCGATCCGGCATTTCGTGGCGATGCCACGCGCTGGAATCCTGAAGAGTTATTGCTGGCTTCAGCCTCCGCCTGTCACAAACTGTGGTATTTGCACCTGTGCGCGGACGCGGGAATTGTGGTGGAAGCTTATGAGGATGCCGCGGAAGGCACCATGGTGGAAGGCGCTCGGGGTCGTTTCACGCAAATTACGCTGAAACCGCGCATTACGCTGCGCGATCCGGCAGATGCGGATCGCGCACGTGAGTTACATCATCAGGCACATGAGGCCTGTTATGTGGCCAATTCACTCAACTTCCCGGTGAATTGCGAACCGACGTTTGCCTGATCAGGCGGCGCCGGCCAACGGTGGTTGCGGAGGGACCCACAGCCGCACACCATTTCGTCCGGCGCGTTTTACCTCGTATAACGCTTCATCTGCATGGCGTAACCAATGGCGCAAGGACTCGGCGTTGGCGGCTGAAGCAATGCCGATACTCACCGAGCAGCGAAACTCCGCCGACGCTGGCAGGCGCACCTGAGCGATTTTTTCCTTTAAGCGATTTGCCAACGCTACCACCGTCTCATCGGTCGCATGGTGCACGATCACGCCCAGCTCATCACCGCCGAAACGCGCGGGAATATCCTGCAATCCCACATGATTACGAAGCAGTGCCGAAATCTCTGCCAGTAAAAAATCCCCGGCTTCGTGGCCCCAGGTATCATTCACCGACTTGAAGTAATCAAGATCCATCAGCAGCAGATACCCCGCACTGTCGCCACGACGCGTACTCAAGAATTCGCTCTCCAGACGACGTTCAAACAGGCGGCGGTTAGGGATCTCCAGACCAGGGTCCATTAACGCAATACGCTCCAGTTCACGGTTTCGTTTACGCAATTGCCAGGTCAAATTGTAGGACGTCACGCTCAATACCAGCATATAGCAGGTTGCCAACGGCAATGTCAGCCAGACGGTTTGCGGACTGAATGTGAGATTGACACCCGCGCCATCCACCAGCCAGACCATAACGAAAGCGCAGAGGAAAGCCTGCATGGCAGCGATTAACTGCGCTGCGCCTCCTGCCGCATAACGATCCGAGGCCAGCACCGCCATAATGATAAATGACGGCAATGGGCTAAGCGCCATCAGCGCTACCCAAATACCGCCAAATGCCGCGTCCAGCGTTAAGTTATGCCGTTCGGTGCCGGTGGAGTCTTCGGCACGCAATGCCCGGCGATAAGCCACCCACGGCCAGATAAATGCATTGATAAATAACAGGGCGCTGAACGCCAGACCGCGATCCATCTCCATCAATACCGAGAGAATTGGGAAGAAACATAAAATTGTGCCAAGCTGGCGCATGATAAACATACGACGAACGAAGCGCTGTGAACGCCGCTTCAGATGGCTATCATCAGGTGAGTAATAATTCATTCACTGGAAAAGTCTGATCGACAAGAAAAGCAGTTTAACGGGAAAAGGGGATAGCAGGTCGGAATATTTTAAGAATATTTACCTTGTGCTGAGGCAATAGTACAAAAACTCTTCGTTATGCTGAAAAGTCCGGCAAACATCAGCATGGAATAGCGCCCTTTCACATTAAAACTTTGAACCCACAGCGATTTTCAGCAGCTGATTAGCGCCAGCGGTTGTCACATCAGAAGCTTGAACGCAGGATGTTCACTGCCCCCTGTTGATAGGAAAACGTCATGTCTCTTTCTGCGGCACACAAGCGCGTGCTCATTGCCGGATCCGTCGGCAATTTTATTGAGTGGTATGAATTCGCCGTTTACGGTTTTATGGCCACGCTGATGGCTAAAAACTTCTTCCAGCTTGAGGGCGAAAGTGCCCTCACCAGTCTCATCCTGACCTATGCGGCATTTGCCGTGGCCTTCTTTTTCCGTCCTTTAGGCGCGGTAGTGTTCGGCAGGTTGGGCGATCGTTATGGACGCAAGCCGGTATTGATCGCTGTGTTGATATTGATGACGCTCGCGACCGCTGCGATCGGTCTGGTGCCGGTTTATGCCTCCATTGGCGTTGCTGCACCGCTGCTGATTACCGCGTTACGCATCCTGCAAGGGTTGTTTGCCGGGGGAGAGTACGGCGGCGCAGTGTCACTCATGACGGAATTTGCACCTCCGGGCAAGCGCGGCTTTTACGGAGCATGGCAGTCTCTGACCGTAGCGTTTGGATTACTGGCGGGCGTGGCCGTGGTGGCGGTTTTGCCGTTGCTCATCGGAGACGCAGCTATGATTAACTGGGGCTGGCGCATCCCTTTCCTGCTCGCACTGCCTCTTGGCGCTATCGCACTTTGGCTACGGTCGGGCTTAGAGGAGTCTCCACAGTTTGAGCAAGCAACAAATGCAGAAAGCGCGTCGGTCAGTGCCACTGTACGCGCCATTGTGCTGGGGATCGGACGACTGATGGTGTGGTCCGCAGCGGGCTATACCTATCTGGTGATCATGCCTACCTATTTGCAGGCAGCGCTGCATACCGGCTTCAATCAGGCGCTGCTGATTGCGGTGATCTCGAATCTCGGCTTTGCGGCGACTATCCTGCCTGCGGGTATCCTGAGCGATCGCGTAGGACGACGCACAGTGATGTTACTGGCGACCTTCTTGCTGCTGGTGCTGGCATTTCCGCTGCTGAAAGTATTGCAGGACCCACTAAACGGTTTGCTGATCAAAGCGGCGGTGGTGTTTGTGGCCGGGGCATTGGTCGGCATGCTTGCAGGGCCGGGGCCCGCGATGCTGGCGGAGATGTTCCCGACGCGCGTGCGCTACACCGGGCTTGGGTTAGCCTACTCGCTGTCGAATGCGCTGTTTTCTGGCTGTGCGGGGCTGATTATTACCGGTTTGATGAAACAGACCGGTAATGCGGATATTCCGGCCTGGTATGTAATGGGCACAGCGCTGGTGAGCTTTGCCGCGCTGTGGACGTTGAATAAAGACGATCACCGCAGGCCGTTATAAAAGGAGGCGGCTATCAGGCCGCCCCATCTTTCAACAAACTTAACGCCCCGCCCCCTGCAAGCGGAACTGCGCGACCAACCGCTCTAACATCATCGCTTGTTCTTCCAGCGAGTTTGCCGAATGCGAGGATGCGCTCACCAGCGTGGCGTTTTGCTGGGTAGTGGTATCAAGTTCACCTACCGCGCGAGCAATTTGCTCAATGCCACGGCTCTGCTCATCGGAAGCAGCAGAAATTTCCTCCATGATCTCATTCACGCGCGCAATGCTACCGAGAATTTGATCCATGGTTTCGCCAGCACGCGCTACCTGCTGATGCCCGTTGCTGATGCGGCTCACCGATTCACTGATCAGCTGTTCAATATCTTTTGCCGCACCGGCGCTACGCTGTGCCAGGTTGCGCACTTCACTGGCGACCACGGCGAAACCACGCCCCTGCTCACCGGCTCGTGCCGCTTCAACTGCCGCGTTCAATGCCAGAATATTTGTCTGGAAAGCGATGCTGTTAATGACGGCAGTAATGTCGGCGATTTTCTTCGAGCTGTCGGAGATTTCCCCCATGGTGCTGACCACATCGCGCACCGCTTTACCGCCCTGATTCGCATTGTGTGAAGCTTCTGCGGCAATCTGGCTGGCCTGCCGCGCGTTCTCGGCGTTATTTTTAACGGTAGCCGTTAACTGCTCCATGCTGGCAGCCGTTTCCACCACCGCCGCCGCCTGCTGCTCGGTACGTGATGACAAATCGAGGTTGCCCTGATTGATCTCGCTAGCGGCTTGCGACACGCTGCTGACGCTATGCAACACATCGCCAATCATACTGCGCAGACGGTCGTTCATCCGCCCCATCGCCGAGGTCAGCTTGCCGAGTTCATCATGACGATCGGTGGTAAACTGCGAGCTTAAATCGCCGCTGGCAATGCGCTCCGCCAGCTCAAGATTATGGAATACCGGACGCGTAATCTGACGGATGATGTACCACGCTACCAGTACGCCAAACAGAATCGCCAGCCCCCCAATCAACAGGGATAGCGTTGCTGAACCGTTCGCCAGTTCATCATTGCGCTCCTTGACGATAGCAATGATCTTTTTGATCGCCGCACTGCTCTTATCACCCGCGACTTTTACCGTGTCTTCTGAAGCACGCAGCTGACCATAGCTGTCCGCCGCTTGCAGGCTAAGATCTTTAAAGCGTTCGGTATCCTGCCACAGCGCGGTAAATCCGCCCTGCTGTTCCGGTGGCAGCTGAGCCAACAAGGCTTTCATACCCTGATCGGCCTGCTGGAAATGGGTTTGCAAGGTATTGCGCAGGGTATCGGAGACATTGAAGCGCAGCGCCCAGGCTTCTTCACGCACGTTGCTGATGGCGAAGAGCTGTTCATAGATCTGATTGGTCAGTTCTGGATTGGTCACTGGCGTGCGGATCAACTGCATATAGCGCGAAGTCATGTCTTGCTGGCTCAGGGAATCGAGCTGTGCTCGCTGGCTATTTAGCTGCTGCGTGGCTTGCGTCATCGCGCCAATACTGTTTTGGAAGCTGGCGAGATGAGTATCCAGTTCATCCACCAGCGCGCGGGCATTGTCTGTCCAGGAGAGTTGTTTAGCCTCGCGATTCAGCTGCTGTGCATGAGCGACATAGTCGGCCATCACCTTGCCGGATTTATCATCACCATAAAGGTATTTGAGGCGGTTAATTTTCGCCTGGAACACCTCGATATTGATGTCATAGATCAGATTGGTTTTCTGATAGATGTCATGAATCGCATTGAAACGCTGCACGCTGATGCCGGTGGCTAATGCCACTAACAGCAACACAATGCCAAATCCTGCTGACAATTTTCGGGTGATGCGTACATTACGTAAACGGGATACCAGCCCCATGTTCCCTCTCCTGCGAATGTTGTTTTTGTAAATTCTGGTAAGGGAGTTATCGGAGCGAAGCGGGATTTGTTTATCGCGGAGATCACAAAAAAACGATTACAGGATGTTATGCGCCGCCGGGCAGCGGCGCGAGCAGGTTATCGCGCGGATTGCGGGGCTAACTGGCTGATAAACAGGCCTGCCGCACTCACCGCATCCACCGCCACTTTCCCTAACTGCTGGCGAATGCTGTCGCCTAGCGCGATGGTGGAAAAACCGGTGCATGAGAAGGCGATGACTTCAATGCCATCGCGATAAAGACTATCCGCACAGGCCAGGGCGCTGGCGCGACCTTCTGCGCTCAGCAAGTCCGTAGTGTTCAGCACCCCTTCCGGACGCGCGTAGCGCACGGATTCACCCAGCAACTGACGGAAAGGCGCCGGGGCCGCCGCGCCAATCCCCATCACCGCGACAGGACGCTTGAGCATACGCGCAATGCTTGCCGATGCCGAACCGGCGCTGATGACGGGAATCGATACGGCATCGCGCAATGCCGCAAGGCCAGGATCGGCGGCGCAGCTGAGAAACAGCGCATTGCAGCCGTCGGACTCTAATTGCCGCCCGAGCGTAACGATCTTAGGCACCGCTAGCGCTTCACTGGCATCATCGAAAATGCCTTTGTGCTGATCGGGGATCGCCCGGCTAATTGAGTTGATAGCGTACTCCTGATGAATCAGCCGACCATGTTCTTCGACAAAGTGCTGATCTGGATGGGTTAGTACGCGGATTATCCCCAGCATGGCTGTTACTCCTGGTCTGATGTTAAACGGGTTTGCAAAGCGGCCTGGTTTTTTATTGTGTCGAGTAACATGGCAGGTTTATGCAAAAGCGGCAACACGTACCCGCCGCTGGTTTGATCTACAATGCTGCTCCTACTTCCGCGATCACACCGCGTAACCACTGATGCGCCACACTGTCCTGCGTCCTGCGATGCCACAGCAGATCAAATGGAATCGAGGGCAGCGCCAACGGCGGTTCAAACATGATGATGTCGCCCTGGCTGGTGCCCACGCGGCGCAGTACCGTAGCCACATAATCCGTTCCCGATAAGAGCGAGGGCACGGTAAACATGGTGGGCAACGTCAGACTAATGGTGCGCGCTAAACCTTGCTCTCGCAATTGTTGGTCCACCAAGCCGTAATGGTTGCCTTCCGGTGACACCAGGATGTGGCGCATTGATAGAAACGCTTGCAGGTTCATGCCTTTACGCGCGGCTTCGTGGTCGCGCCCGACTAAGGTGACAAAGTCATCACGTAGCAATGGCTGGGAAAGAATTCGGTTCTCTGCTTTGGTTGGCGGTACGCCTACGGCAATATCAATCTTGCCCGCATCGAGTAGCGCAACAACCTCATCGCGATCAATAAAATAACGCACATGAATCGTGCAATGAGGTGCCACCGCCGCGAGCTTTTTGGTTAGCGCAGGCAGCAGCACATGCATCGGATACTCCGTCAATCCCAGGGTAAAACTGCGCTGTTTGGCTGTGGGATCAAAGACCTCTGCGGGCTTCATTAAATGACGCACCTGCCCTAACGCATCGGCCACCGGTATCGCAATCTCCTGCGCTTTCGCCGTGGGTAACAAGCCTTCTGCGCTGCGGATAAACAAAGGATCGTCAAAAACACGACGCAGGCGAGAAAGCGCGGCACTCATCGCCGGTTGGCTTACGCCAGCCAGTGCCGCCGCTTTAGTGACGTTGCGCTCCAGCATTAAGGCATTAAATGCCACCAGCAAATTGAGATCGAACCCTTCAAAATTCATATTTTGTATAATGCTCTTTACCAATCATTTGTTGGATGGATAGTGTCAGATTCAGGAATACTGCACAAGCCGGTGAGATGCACCGCTAACTAATCCAATAAGGTTTCCAACATGTCTGCGACACAACCACTGAACCAACGCCTGCAAGCTGAACGTACTGCGGTAGAAAACCTCTATCGCGCTTTTAGTGACAAAAATCCCGATCTGCTGGATCTGGCGGTCACACAAGATTGGGATGACATCCCACTGGCGCCAGGTCAGGGGCCGGGACCAGAAGGATTTAAGCCACTACTGGCAGGTTTTATCGCCGCGTTCCCGGATATCAACATCACCGTGCACGACATGCTTCAGGAGCCTGGAAAGATTGCTGTGCGTGCAGAAATTACCGGTACGCACCAGGGTGAGTTTATGGGCATTGCACCAACCGGTCGTCGCATTAGCGTGCGCCTGCACGAATTCCACTTGCTCAACGGCGAGCGCGTGACCACCACCTGGCATATGGAAGATTGGTTTGCCATGTTCCAGCAGATTGGGCAATTCCCAACTCTCTGAAAGAAGCACTGCAGACAGCGTATAAGTCATGGCAGAAGTCCGCTGCTTAGTTAGTCACTAATAACGCAGCGGAAAGTGAGGGACATAACAAGCCTTTGACGAATTAAAAGCGATCAACTGCACGGTTTAAGCCAGGCATAATCTTCCCCTGCTATGCTAAGCACCAGACGTTAATCAGTGTTCACAGGCGGAAGAATGAAAGTCGTGTTATGTGCGTATCATGAGATGGGATGCGCGGCGCTGGAAAGTTTGCAGGAAGTGGGATTTGAAGTGGTGTGCGTGTTCACCCACGCGGGAGCCCATCAGGAAAATAGCTTCTTTGACTCGGTTGAAGCCATGGCGCTGCAGCAACAGATCCCGGTGTTTTGTCCGGACGATATCAACACGCCAGAATGGATTGCCAAAGTAGCGTCGCTGCAACCCGATGCGATTTTGACCCTGTCTTATCGACAAGCGCTCTCTCCTGCCATGATTGCTACCGCCAAAAAAGGCGCATTCAATGTGCATGCTTCGCTGCTGCCCGCCTATCGCGGACGTGCGCATCTCAACTGGGTGATTATCCGCAATGAGCGTGAAACCGGGGTGACGCTTCATCGCATTAATGACGTGCCAGATGGCGGGCCAATTCTGGCGCAAAGCCGTGTCGCTATCACTGATGAAGATGAGGCGCTTTCATTACATCGCAAACTGGTACGCACCACACGTGAACAGTTGCCAAACTGGCTGCGCGCTCTGCGGGCGGGTAGTTTGATTGAACGCGTGCAGGATGAAAGTCTCGCCAGCGAACCGGGACAACGAAAGCCTCAGGATGGGCAGATTCACTGGCATCAGTCTGCCGATGAGATTCATGCTCTGATTCGCGGCGTTGCTTATCCGTGGCCTGGTGCGTATAGCCTGATGGGAGAACAGCGTTTTATCGTGTGGAAAAGCCGCGTGATTACCCAGTCGCATCAGCACGCAGCGGGCAGCATTATTTCCATCGATCCGCTGTATATCGCCTGTGGCGAAAATGTGCTGGAAATTGTCGCGACGGGGTTATCGCATCACGACAATCTTAGTGCGGCGCAGCTCGTGCAGCACTTCTCACTGTGCGTGGGGATGCAACTGAAGTCATGTTGAGCTGGCGATTTCAGGCTGAAATCGCCAACTTTTATCACCAGCGGGTCGCTGCCATATCAATCACAAAGCGATATTTCACATCACCTTTCAGCATGCGCGCGAATGCATCTTCGACTGCTTCACCCGCAATCAATTCGATATCTGCCGTGATGTTGTGTTCGCCGCAGAAATCCAGCATCTCCTGCGTCTCTTTGATGCTGCCGATGGATGAGCCGCTGATGCTCAGGCGACGGAAGACCATCGGCGTGACGTCAGGTGCCTGATGCGGTTGTTCCGGAATGCCTACCAGCACCAAACGACCATTGGTTTTGAGCGTGGCGAGGTAGGGATCGAGATCGTGAGGCGCGGAAACGCAGTCGATAATGAAGTCGAGAGAGGTTTGCGCCGCTGCCATCTGTTCCGCATCGCGTGAGACCACAACGCGGCTGGCCCCCAGGCGTCGCGCATCGGCACCTTTTTCCGGAGAGGTAGTGAACAGCGTCACTTCCGCACCCATCGCACTCGCCAGTTTTACCGCCATATGCCCAAGCCCGCCTAAGCCCACTACGCCGACTTTGTCGCCGGCCTGCACCTTGAAGTGACGCAGCGGTGACCAAACGGTGACGCCCGCACACAGCAACGGCGCAACGCCTGCCAGCGGCAGGTTCTGCGGCACTGACACCACAAAATGCTGATCGACCACCACATTCTGTGCATAGCCGCCCCAGGTGCTGTCGCCAGTGTGTTTGTCGATACCGTTATAGGTCGCGGTAAATCCGGCTTCGCAGTACTGCTCTTCCTGCTGCTGGCAGAAATGGCATTCACGACAGGAATCGACCATCACGCCGACACCCACCACATCACCGACCTTGAAGTTTGTGACCGCTGCGCCGGTTTCCCGCACGCGACCGATGATTTCGTGGCCCGGCACCAGCGGATAACGACTCACCGCCCATTCGTTACGTGCCATATGCAGATCGGAGTGGCACACGCCGCAGTACAGGATATCGATTTTAACGTCCTGCGGTTGCAGTGGACGCAGCGCGATCTGGCTGGATACTAAAGGTTTTGCCGCGTCGTGTGCGACTAATGCGTTGATTTTCATGGTGCCTCCGCAAGGTGCTGGCGTTATTGAGTTGAAGGCGGCAGACTATAGTCAACGTGGTGCGGAAATGATAGTAGTCACCATTTGGTGACCATAGAGGAGTGACACTGATGCCAGCCTGGGTTGACGGCAAGCTGTTTTTTTATGCGGATTCCCCGCCGCGTCGCTTGATGGATTTGTTCTCGCTGAAGTGGAGCAGCATGGTGCTGCACGCGCTTTATCACTGGCCGGGACAGCGTGCGCGCACCGGCGAGTTGCAGCGCAGCCTGCAGGGAATTTCGAAGAAGATGCTGTTTCAGACACTGAAAGAGCTGGAGCAGCGCGGATTGATTGCCCGCCATGTGTATGACGTGATTCCACCGAAAGTGGATTACCGTTTGACGCCGCTGGGACAGACCTTTGCAGCCCCAATCGAACAGATGTACCAGTGGGGACTGGAGAATCAGGCGGCGCTGGATGCAATGGACGCCAACCTGCGCGCGGCTACGGACGTGCCATTAGACGCGCCACCGTCTCACGATCTCTCGGCAAGCGAGGATTAAACACCACCAGGCTCAGGCCGGGCTTACCCTCAACGGCGAAGGTGCTGTATTCGAGTTCCAGCACGCCTTCGTCCGGTAGCCACAGTTGCTTTATCCCTTCGCCATGCTGGCTCACTTCCTGCGATTGCCAAAGCAGACGGAAGGTTTCGCTCATCGCGCTGAGTTCTTCCACCAGCGTGCGCACATGCTCGCTGGCACCGGTACGTGCTACGTCGGCACGGAAATTCGCCACCATGTTACGCGTGACCTGATGCCAATCCGGCAGGCGTTTTTTCATCTCTTCGTTGCTGAACATCATTAATAGAATATTGCGCTGTTCCGGCGGCAGTTGGGCGTAATCCACAAATACTTTGGTCGCCGCATGGTTCCACGCCACCACCTGCCATTCAGCGGTTTTCACTAGTGCGGGCGTGTGCGTCATGCTATCCAGGACGCGTTGCAACGAGGGTGAAACATCCACGCCCGCCTGCCAGGTGACGCCCGGCAAACGATTCTGTGCCAGCAGAAACAGGTGGTCGCGCTCGGCGGCACTTAGCTCCAACGCTTTGGATAACCGTTCCAATACCTCTTCGGAGGGCGCACCGCCTCTGCCCTGCTCCAGCCAGGTGTACCAGGTGGTGCTGACGCAGGCGCGCACCGCCACTTCTTCCCGACGCAATCCGGGCGTACGACGCCGCAGCAGAGGATAGCCAAGTTTGCCGGCATCCAGTCGCTGACGTCGTTCACGCAGGTAGTTGCCGAGCAGATTGTCGTCTTGTTGGGTCATGGTGTTATCCTGTTAGTGCCTATACCTGTATAAGCTCACGACTTTTCGCCGCGCCGCAGACTTTTATCATAGTGCTTCAACAGCCAGAAATAGGAGTACGAATATGCGACTTTTTGTGACCGGCGCAAGCGGCTTTATCGGTTCGGCCATTGTGAAAAAACTGCAGGCACGCGGCGTGGACGTGCTTGGACTGGCACGCAGTGACGCGTCAGCAGAGAAACTGCAACAGCAGGGAGTCCAGGTGATGCGCAGCGATTTAGAAGATATTGCCAGCCTGCGTAGCGCCGTTGAACAGAGTGACGGTGTGATCCATGCCGGCTATATCCATGATTTCAGCCGCATGGATCACGCAGCGGCTATCGATCAGCAGGCGATTCTGGCGATGGGTGAAGTACTTGCCGGGTCAAACCGTCCGCTAGTGGTGACCACCGGTACTGCATTGGTCTCGCCAGGACGTCTCGCGGTTGAACAGACTCAACCGGTTTCCGGCGGCCATCCTCGTTCCGACTCCAACATCGCCGCACTCGCGCTGGCGGATAAAGGGGTGCGCGTCTCGCTAGTGCGTCTTCCGCCCACGGTACACGGCGCAGGCGACCACGGCTTTGTGCCGATGATCATTAATATGGCGAAAGAGAAAGGCGCGGCGGTGTATATCGGGGATGGTGCGAATCGCTGGCCTGCGGTGCATCGTGATGATGCGGCGGAGTTGTTCTGCCTCGCCGCCGAGCACGCCGAAGCCGGCACGATTTTGCATGCGATTCAGGAAGGAGGCATCCCATTTCGTCAGATCGCCGAAACCATTGGTGCAGGTTTGTCTCTGCCGGTGAAAAGCCTGAGCATGGAAGAAGCGAGGGAGTGGCTGGGCTGGATGGCGTTCTTTGCTTCCATTGATAATCCGGCTTCCAGTGAATGGACGCGCCAGACCTTTAACTGGCAGCCCACCGGACCGGGACTGCTGCAGGATATGCGTGAGGCGGGTTATTTTTCGCGTTGATTCCGCACCGCCTCTTGCAGGAAATCAATAAACGCGCGGCTTCTTGCGGGAAGAAAACTCCGTTCCTGGTAGAGCAGCGCAATCTCAAGGGGTGCGGGAGCGAGTTCAAGCTCAATCACTTCTAACTGCCCACTTCGAATATAAGGCTCACAAGCCTGCGCTGAAAGGATGGCAAACCCGATGCCTTTCAGTGCAGCTTGCATCGCCATCTCACCACTGTCGACACGGAAAGGACTCAGCACATTGATGTGTCGAAATCCTTTGCCAGTGGTTATAAATTGCCACGCTTGCCCCTGAAGTGCACTTACGGTGGTGATGCAGGGCAGAGCCAGCAATTGTTCTGTATGCGTTGGTCTGGCGTATTTTTGCAGTAAAGTCGGCGCCGCAACAATCTGGCAGGGCAATGAAGCCAGCGGTCGAGCTATGACATCACTGCTGGCGCGCGTACCGCGACTGATATCAATGACAACATCGCAGTCATCCCACAGTGCCTCTGCTCCCTGCAGACTGGTAGTACAATGGAGTTCAATTCTGGGATATCGCATTGCAAAGTCAGCCAAAAGATTGCCGAAGATCACCGGCCCGACTCCATTCGGTAAACATACGCGTAGCAGCCCTTCCGGCTCAGTTTGTGCGTGGCTTAATCTGGCTTCCGTCTCATTCACCGAGTCCAGCAGTGGTCGCATGCTGTCAAAAAACATCTGCCCTGCTTCAGTAAGCTTCATTTGACGCGTACTTCGCTGTATGAGTCGCATCCCTAATCGTTCTTCCAGCTGCGAAATCTGGCGACTCACATTCGATGCAGGTATATTCAAGGCACGCGCGCCGCCGATAAAACTGCCCTTCTCTGCAACGGTGACGAATACCCGCAAAACATTTAAATCGATTCTACTGCGCATCGATTATCCCATTATTGATAATTAATCCTCTCACTTTATCGCTCTAATCATAATGATGCACGGGCAATAGACTAGGCCTCCTGTAACTTAATGGAGCAAACTATGCCTGCCCTCACCCCGCAATCGGGTTCATTCGCTGTGATCCGCATCGCTGTGATTATCGCTTTTGTTCAATTCACGAATGCCCTCGAATACATGATGTTTAATCCGCTGTTTGCCTACATGGCGTCTCAATTTTCAGTGCCTGTCACTTATGCAGGTTATGTCACGGGGACCTACACCCTGGGTTCAGTGCTATCCGGGTTATGTATTTGGAAATGGATTGACCGCGTTAACGCCAAACGGTTTTTACTGTGGAATATGGCGCTTTTAGGCGCTCTGACGGTGCTGATCACCTTCACGAGCGATTATACCCTGCTGCTGGTTCTACGATTTATGGCGGGCTTAGTGGGAGGAACAACCATGGGTGTGGGGATGAGTTTATTAATCAGCCTCGCGCCAGCGGCATTACGAGCACGGATGATTGCCACCGTCATTGCCGCTTTCTCTGTGGTCAGCATTGCAGGGATGCCGACCATGCTGTTTTTGAGCACACATTTCGGCTGGTATAGCGCAACGAGACTCATTGGTTTGCTGTGCCTGATAGCTTTGCTTCTTATTGCCGGGTTTATTCCTGATGCCCCGCGCAAAATCGCCCCTAAATCATCGATAACAATGACGCCAGAATGGTTGTTTTTCGCCAGCGGGAACGCCATCGCGCAATTCACTCCTATGCTCATCATTCCTGCTTTAGTGCCTTTATTGACCCAACACATGCAGGCTGTGAGCGCCTCGCTGCCCATGCTGTTCTTCATCGGTGGCATCGCTGGGTTGATGGCGACAAAGCTGACCGGAAAACTATTGGCTCACTGGTCCAGCTACACCTTAGCCGTTGTCTCAACGCTGATATTACTGGTCAGCATGCTGCTTCCCGTGACAGGTTTGCATGCCAGCGCATTATTCATGGGGCTGTTTCTGAGCGGGGCTTACGGACGATTGGTGGTGGTGTCGTGTGTGACGACGAGGTTTCCAAATGAGACCAGTCGGGCTGGTTTCCTGTCCCTGCAAACGGCGCTGATGTCATTGAGTACCACTGTCGCCTTTTTTGTTTCGGCCATGACTTTTGAGATAGCAGGGCCACTACCGATCATATTCTGGGTGCTGGTTGCCGGCAGCGCATTACTCTTGCCACCGCTGATTAAGAGGATGGAAAAAAGGTTAGCGAGACGTGAGGCCTGAGGTGATAAAGGTAGCGGCAGAATCGATCGCCCAGCTAAAAGTTTAGATCTGGTTCGATAAACTCTGCCGCGAGGGATTAGCCAAACGGCTCTTCGCGTGCCAGCAAGCGTGCTATCACGTTAAGCGCACCTTCGTCGTTGTTGCTGTCGGTTTTGTAACGTGACACTGCCTTAACCGCTTCGGCGGCATTGGCCATCGCAAAGCTGTAGCAGGCCTGACGCAGCATTTCGAGATCGTTAGCGCTGTCGCCAATCGCCAGCACTTCGCAATCGTCGATGCCCCATTTTTCCTGCAGCAGCGCAATGCCGTGCGCTTTATGGCAACCAGGAATGATCAGATCGACAAAGCCAAAACCGCTTGAGACCGGATGCATGATATTTTCAATCGCGCCCAGTTCTTTGTGCAAACGCTCCATCAGGGCGTCCACTCCTTCGTGTGCCAGATTCAACGAGAACTTAAAGATGGTGTCATCGATATCGTACAGATTGTCGCGCTTTTCCAGGCGATGATAGTGATTCGCCAGCATCGCAATCACCTCTTCCGGCATCGAGGTGTGCACATAAGCGCCGTTGCGACCGCACACCACGGTGCTGATATCCGGCTCTTTAGCCAGAATATCCAAAATTTGATGGACGCGTTCTGGTGCCAGTTCGCCGCAGAAGATCTCTTCATTGCTGTCTGACACCCAGGCACCGTTCTCGGCGACAAAGGCGATTTCATCTTTGATATCCGGGAAGTAGCGTTGTAACTGGTAATATTGATTGCCACTGGCGACCACAAAACGAACGCCTTTCTCTTTCAACAAGGCGTACTGGCGCGCGAATCGTTGAGCGTTGTACTGTTTGTTGTCATCGAGAAAAGTCCCATCCATATCCACCGCAATCATTTTTACTGCCATCTTACTCTCCCGTATCGTTTGACCAGCATTCCATCCAGCTGTGAAAAGGTTTTCATAGAGCTTACTCGCGGTGTGGATTAATGAGAATGGTAATAATGAGATTGTTAACCGCTTTCAGAGATTTCCAGTGCCATCTTTTACTGCAAATCCGCCCCTTTTTCCCTGATCCAGACACAGAACATCTCTGCCATGTCCTTTGCGTAGTCGAGAATCTCCGCCTCAGTGCGCGGTGTTTCGGAAAAATGCTTGCCCACGTTACCCAGTGTGCTGTTGATCAGGTCCGCAGCGCGCAGACGTTGTTTCTCTTCCAACTGGGGCAATAACTCATACAGGAAGTCACTCATCACGTTTTCACCCGCCGCGCGCGCGGCTGCCACTTCCGGTGCATCACGGTATAACGGCGCTGCATCGTTAAGTGCGGTCCGCATTGCCGCTTCTTCACACTCTGAGTGCAAGAAAGCGAGCGTGAGTTGGTGCAGACGTTCACCCGCAGGCACATCCTGATTGCGCAGGATCGATCCTAAAAGATCGCCGGTACGTTGCCATTCCTCACTTTGTAAGCGGAAAAGGATAGCCGCTTTATTGGGAAAGTATTGATACAGCGATCCAATACTGACACCCGCCCGTTCCGCCACACGTGCGGTGGTAAACCGCGTGGCGCCTTCCTGCTCTAAAACCTGAGTAGCCGCTTGCAATATTGCGGAAACCAGCTCGCTGGATCGCGCTTGTTTAGGAATTTTTCTCTCTGAAATCCTGGTGTTACGACGTTCAGCCACCTGATACTCCCGAACACGAATAGTGAAATGCGAATGATTCATCGTATTCTGTTCGCATAGATTAATCCACGGAGAATCGTCATGACTACCTTAACTTCCGCGCCCCTGGCACCGCTGCTTAATTACCTGTTTGAACTGGCCGACAATATGTCGCATCCAACCAACGAAGCCTTCCGCGTGATGTCCGATGAAGAGCAAAATCGCCTGCTGCAGAGCAAAACCGATTACCTCGAACTTTATGGTCACCTGAAAGATGTGCCCCTGGCGGTATCGCGTGAGACCGGCAAGTTGCTATACATGCTGGCGCGCAGCAGCAAGGCTCGTGCAGTGGTGGAGTTTGGCACCTCATTCGGGATCTCGACGCTGCACCTGGCGGCCGCAGTGCGTGATAACGGCGGCGGAAAGATCATCACCAGTGAATTTGAGCCGGGAAAGGTGGCGCTGGCGCGCAATCATTTTGCCGATGCGGGCGTAAGTGATTTGATTGAAGTGCGCGTGGGTGACGCGCTGCATACGTTGAGCCGCGACCTGCCTGCTGCCATCGATATGCTGGTGCTGGATGGCGCCAAGGCAATTTACCCTGAGATACTGGCGCTGGTTGAACCACATTTGCGCCCTGGTGCGCTGATCGTCGCCGATGATGCGGATTTCAGCCCCGAATATCTCGAACATGTGCACAGCGGGCGTGGCTATCTGTCGCTGCCTTTTAACGACGGCGTTGAAGTGTCAATGTGGCTCGGACGTTCACAGTAATCAGCACCCAGAGCCTGTGCTCTGGGTGATTTTTATTTCCGATACTGCGCTTCGACCCGTTCCTGCTTGATCTTGGCATCAATGGAGAGTTCTGCGGTGGGGCGGAGCAACAGGCGAGCCAGTCCAATGGGATCGCCCGTATCACGACAGTAGCCATATTCGCCTTGATGGATGCGCTGCACTGCCGCATCAATTTTTGGTAGCAGCCGACTTTCACGATCGATCTGGCGAAACAACAAGCGCAGTTCTTCTTCGCGTATCGCTTTGTCCGCTTCATCCCCTTGCTGTTCACTGCGTTGCAGCTGCGTTTTCAGGTAGTCGATATGTTCGAGCAGTTCCTGCCGCTCAAAACGCAATAAGCGCAAAAAATAGTCACTTTGGTGAGGATTCATATACTCTTCTGGCGGCATACTGAGAAGGTTTTGCTGCTCGGCTGCTGTGGGTTTGGTCATGTTGAAATTCCTTAACAGCTTCGTGTTAATGTTATATCGTCACATTTCAAATCATTCATTGAGGTTGCTGCGATGAAGACCACTGTTCCTCTGTTACTTATCGCCATAGCATCGGCAAAAGCAGGTGCCTTTCAGGCAAAGATTGATACGTTAAAACTGGCGCAAAAACCGGATACCGCAGTGGCCAACGTCGATTTGACACAGCCTCTGGCGACGGCGGAAGTGCATGCGGCGCTGTTAAAGCCCGTATCTGGCTGCCAGTGTCCGTTCTGTACGCAAATGCTTGCGCTGGCGGGCTAACTCAGGCGGATACGCGCGCCACGCGCTGCGGCCAGGGATCGGCAAATTCACCGCCACTTTGCCACCATGCAAGCTCCTCTTCATTGAGAAAGCAGCGTTTCAGGGCGTCGGTGAAGGCTTTCACTTCATCCGGTTCACCAATCACCGTTAAACTGCAGCGCCGATCGCCAAATCGCCCCGGCATTTTTGCCACTGCCTGTTCGACCGCCGCACGCTCCTCTGCCGTCAGCGGACTATCACGATGATTCAGAATTCCCGCTTTCCAGTAACTGATAAATTCCAGACTGATGCTGCCCGTGGCCTGATTCCACAATAGCGCTAGATCATCGCGCGTCGGCAACCAGAAAAAGCCTTTACTGCGATAGATGCCCGCGCCCATAAAGTGGTGGCAGGTATCCCACAATCGCTGCGGATGGAATGGACGGTCGTCGTGAATCACTTCGGAAGTCATTTGCCACGCACCAGGATCAATGGCATCCACCTCATCCGCTAATTCTTCAATTAACTGCGCGACCCGCCCGAAATCGTAGGACGGCATCGCCATGAGTTCACTCAGAGAGAGGTTTCCCCGCGATACCGCCATCACTGCCACATAGGGATTGAGCGGATGAATGGCCTGGGCAATGCGGGTAATGCTGGAAGACGGCAGCCGATCATTTTTGGTGAGCAGCAGATGGCTGCAAAACATAATTTGTTCTGTCAGCAGATTCTCGATGCGCCGCTTGTGACGAGTCAGATTGGCCTGCAAACGAGGAATCAGCGCTTCGCCCTGCTGGTAATCATCATTCAGCATCACGCTGTCGACCAGCGATAAGAATCCATTGAGTTGCACTTCGGCATGATCGCGGAAATAACGCACCAGCGGCAACGGATGGCTGCTGCCCGAGGTTTCCAGCAGGATCAGATCCGGACGATGTGCGTTGAGCATCGACTCAAGTGCGGCATCGAGTTTTTCGATACCCGTTCGGCTGCTAATACTGTCGGCCGAGAGCGTAATGAAATTATGTTTACTGGCGTTGACGATTTCAGTGTTGGCAATCAGCACGCCATCGACGTCAAGTTCGCTCATATCATTGACGATGACGCAGACTGCAAGTTGCTGTTTGTGCGCCTGAACCAACAGACTTTTTAATAGCGTTGTTTTGCCTGCACCCAGAAAACCGTTGAGAATGGTAAGGGGGATTTTTTGCATCGTGACCTCTTGCTGCCGCACGTTGCGGCTGGGTTTGCCATCCATGGCGTCATGCCGTTCCGTTAAACCAGGTTCTGCCTAAGTACCCGCTGGGGAACTGCGCTTCGCTCAGGCAGAAATATGTGGCCGGGCGCTCAGTTCATTGCACCGTCAACGATCTGCCTGGTTCCTCGCGTTCATCTTCCTCAGTGAAACCAGGGTTCAAACGGGTCCGGATATTCGGCCCAGTTTTCCGGGCCCTGCGCCATCTCTTCGTCAGTCAGCAGCGCATGTTCCAGCTGGTTGCGCAGACGGGCTTCATCCATCTCAATACCAATAAAAACGATTTCCTGACGCGCATCGCCAGTGCCCTCGACCCAGTTCTGCATGATGTATTCCAGCGTCTCGGGATCTTCCGGCCAGCGCTCTTTCGGCGCGCTGGCCCACCACATGCCTGCTAAGCCCTGACGCGTCACGCCACCGGCCTGTGACCAGGAACCGGCATAATGAGGACGACTGGCGAGCCAGAAGAAGCCCTTAGACCGCACCACGCCTTTGAGATCGCCTTCGATAACGCTGGCGAAGCGGGAAGGATGAAAAGGACGACGCGCGCGGAACACAAAGTTGCGGATGCCATACTCTTCGGTTTCTGGCGTATGTGAACCGCGCAGTTCTTGCAACCAGCCGGGGGCTTGTGAGGCCGCATCAAAATCAAATAAACCGGTATTCAGCACTTCCTTCAGTGCAACCTTGCCAAACTCAGAGGTCACCACGCGTGCGCGCGGGTTGAGAGAATGCAATATCGCCAGCAAGCGGGCTTTTTCCGCTTCATCAATCAAATCGGTTTTGTTCAGAATCAGCACGTCGCAGAACTCAATCTGATCCACCAGCAGATCCACTACCGTGCGTTCATCTTCTTCACCCAGCGATTCACCGCGGGATTTGATGCTCTCGTTGGATTCGTAATCGCGCAGGAAATTGAAGCCGTCCACGACGGTCACCATGGTGTCCAGCGCAGCGACTTCTGACAGGCTCTGACCATCTTCATCGGCAAAGGTAAAGGTTTCCGCCACCGGGAGCGGTTCGGAAATACCGGTAGACTCGATCACCAGGTTATCGAAACGGCCATCTTTTGCGAGCCGATCGACCTCCAGCAGCAGATCTTCACGCAGCGTGCAGCAGATGCAGCCGTTACTCATCTCGACTAACTTCTCATCGGTGCGCGACAACTCCGCCCCGCCCTCACGCACCAGGGCGGCATCGATATTCACTTCTGACATATCATTGACGATCACTGCCACGCGGCGACCTTCGCGATTATTGAGAATATGGTTAAGCAGCGTGGTTTTGCCCGCGCCGAGAAAGCCGGAGAGGACAGTAACCGGCAACTTTTTAAAATTCGGGGATAATGATGACATTGCAACTCCTTCAACATGACAAGTGCAGGTGCGGTGACATGCCACACCAAACGTTATAATTGATATGTTATAACATAACAATTACGGTTGTCATTGCGTCGAAGAAAGATTGTTGTTCAAGGCAAATAAAAAGCGGGCCGTTTCGGCCCGCTATAAAGCATTACTTATTATCGGGATAGCTTAGATCGATCGCTTCATCCGGTAACTTAGTGAATTTTTGCACGATAGTGCGGAAGTCGGCGTTAGGCGTCAAATCGGCAAACTGTTGCGGATAAAGGTCTCTTGCCAAAATTTCCATCCCCACGATGTTGTAAGGGTGGTTATAGAAATGATGGTACACGCCATAAACACGGCCATTTTTCACCGGCTCGATCTGTGCCAGACCGGTACGTTTCAACAGTGTCTGGAAAGTGGCATTCACCTCTTTCGGCTGCACGCCGTAGCCGAATGGCAGCACGTTGGTGTTAGGACGTTTTGAACCGGTCATGATGTAAACATCCGGTTTCATCGCGATAATTTTTTCCAGCGCGATAAAGCCCACGTTGCCCGGCAACAGCTCGGAACCAATATTCTTACCCCCTACGGCTTCGACTAGTCCGCCCCAGCCATTGTGACTGTGAGTGAAGCAGCAGTTATCGCTGTTACCGGCAATCGGCTCAATAAACACCGTCGGCTTGTTCTTCACCTCAGCGACGCCTTTGGTGATGCGATCAAACCTCTGCTGATAGAAATCGGTATAGGCCTTAGCCTGGCTCTCACGGTTCAACACTTTGCCCAACAGCGTGACGCTGGGTGCCGTGTTTTGCGCGGGGTGCAGTTCATAATCTACAAACACCACGGGAATATGCAGATTATTCAGCGTACTCAATACACCTGACTGTTGCAGCGCCGGTTTCGCGCGCAGTTGGGCAATCATCATATCGGGCTTTTGCGCCAGCACGCTTTCCAGATTGACCTGTCCTTGATCGCTGAAGCCCATATCAACAATTTTGGTCGCTTCGGGCCATTTGCCCTTCAGCAGATCCCAGGTTTGGGTGTCTTGTTTCTTCGGCAGGTTATTCCACGCCACCACACGCTTGAACGGGTCATCACGATCCAGCAGCGCCAGCGTCAAAATATCGCGGCCATCCTGCAGGATAATGTGTTGCGGTTCTTTAGTGATGGTTTGCGTGTTGCCGTCCATATCGGTGACGGTTAACGGGTAAGTGGTAGCCGAAGCCGCCGTGGAAGCCAGTAATCCCATTGCCAGTAGCAGGCGCGTTTTCATCCTAAAACTCCGTGGTAAAAAGAATAGTTATTATTATCAATTACCTTAACACAACCTTAAGGGCCGAAAATAAACGCCAGGACAATGGGTTGTAACCGAGTGTTAATGCTGAGTGATGAAGGTTGGATGGCGGATGGCGGATGGCGGATGGCGGATGGCAGATGGCAGATGGCAGATGGCAGATGGCAGATGGCAGATGGCAGATGGCAGATGGCAGATGGCAGATGGCAGATGGCAGATGGATTATCCATTCCCTGCCGGCAGCCCGCAAGCCGCCGCAGCAGGGAAATGCGCGTCAGGTGAAATCGGACAGCTTCTGCCCGGAGGTAATCAACTCCTGCAACAGCATCTGCCGACGCTCTTGCGACGTATCACGGCTCACCATAAAGCAGATCGCCGCCACCGCCTGGCCGCTGCGTGAGCGAATCGGCGCGGCCATACAGCAGGTAAAGCTTTCAGAAAGCCCTTCCGTCATGCAATAGCCCAGCTTACCGGCATGATGGATTTCATCGAGAAACGCCTGCTTATCGAGAATCTGCCCGCTGGCCAGACGGTAATCTTCTTCTGGAATCAAATCGAGGATCGCGCTATCAGACCAGTTACTGAGCAGTAAACGCCCGGTAGCGGTCCAGGTGATGGGCACGCGTACGCCGATATCTGAGGTGATCTTGAAGGGGTGCGCGTTGCTGCTCTCGGACAGCACCACCGTGTACTTGTTGCCCTCCAGCATACAAAGCTGCACAGTTTCGCCATGGCGCGCCACAATCTCGACCATCAACTGATGCGCGCGCCGGATCAGATCGTTGTGCGCCATGTAATCCGCACCGTAATAGTGCATCTCGCGACCGAAAAACACCGCACCATCTGCATCTAATTCCACCAGCCCGGCTTCACTGAGCAGACTGACCAACTCATAAACGCTGGATCGGGGTGCGCCAGTGGCATCTATCAAATCGCGCATCGCCATCGGCTGACGGGCAATATGCAACTGACGGAAAATATCAATAACCCGGTCAACACCGCGCGCCCGTGACGGTTTTTCATCCGGCATACGCTTACTCCCCTGTTGCATTGGTGCGATTGGAATACATGAAAAAAGAAAAGCATCATACACCCCAACGCAACAATTACCCATCCCCGTAAAAATAAAAATTAGTCACTGACGTTATATTATGGCGATCTATTTTGGGGCCTCATTTTGGCGCAACGATTTTTTGCTGACATTAAAAATGTTCGACGAAGGTCACATTCTTATTAAACGAACACTCCGCAATAAATTTATTTTGCGATCCCGACTACATCACAAAAAATTAAATAGCCGATCACATATTGCAAAAGCAAATCCACTGTGCAAATCTTGCCCTATCCGGTATTGCAGATTCAAGTCTGGTATATCGGACAAACAAACAACTCCAGAAATGAGGCAATTTGCATGACGATAAAACGTTATGGCATTGAAGGCGGGACCGGCACTGGCGGGCAAATGTTGCCCTTCGCCCGTGCGGTAGAGGCCGATGGCTGGCTGTATATCTCAGGTCAGACACCGATGCGCGATGGTGAAGTGGTGGAAGGCGGTATCATTGAACAGACCCAGTTAGCATTTGATAACTGTCTGACTATCATGCGCGAGGCGGGTTATCGCGTGGAAGATGTGGTACACGTCACGGCGGTGTTGACTGACGCACGCTACTTCAGTTCCTTTAATAAAGTATTCAGTGAGATATTCAGTGGAAATCCACCGGCGCGTATTTGTAGCGTGCAGGATTTAGTGGTCGACTGCAAAGTGGAAGTGGATATGAAATGCTTCCGCGCCGATCGTAAATAATTATTACGATTAAAACAGGCTGACGAATTTTTAATTTCTTCGCCCACACCAGGACAGCCTGTTATTAATTGATGCTTTTCATTTTGCTGTGAAATATCGGTTTTACGCCGACTCATAACCATTTTATAGAGAGCATAAAATGAACACAACATCGCTTAAATTCGGCGCCGCTGCGCTGGCGTTACTGGTTTTAGCTGGCTGCACACCCACCGAAGAAAAAAAAGAGGCTGGCGCCGCACCGCAATCGGCCCTGCAGAACGTACTGCAACGCGGCACGCTGCGTGTCGGTGACTGCCTGAGCTTTGCCCCCTTTGGTTTTTATGACAAAGACGGCAACCCGGATGGTTATGACGTTGATTTGGCTAAAGCACTGGCCAAGGAGATGGGCGTGAAACTGGAGATGGTGAATACCACCAGCGCCAACCGTATTCCTAACCTGCAAACCAATAAAGTCGATGTGGTGTTCTGTAACTTCACCCGCAATCTTGAACGCGCCAAAGAGATCGGCTTCACCAACCCGTATGTGGTGGCCAGTGAAGCGATGCTGGTGCGCAAGAACAGCGGTATCCAATCTGCCCATGATATGGCAGGCAAAACCATCGCCACAGTGAAGGGTTCAACCAACGGTGATGAAGTGCGCAATCTCGGCATTGACGTGAAAATCCAGGAATACGATTCATCACAAGCCGCGATCCTCGCCGTGAAACAGGGTCAGGCCGATGCGATGATCGAAGACAACAACTTCCTCGCCTATCAGGCCAAGCTCGATCCGACGTTAACCGTGACCAACGAAGCGCTGGTACCACTGGAATATAACGCCTTCGGTGTGAAACAGGGGGATCAGGTGTGGACCAACTATCTGAATGAATTCCTGTTTGAAATCAACGCTTCTGGTGAAAACGCCCAGCTGTACCAGAAATGGTTCGGTAGCAAGCCACGTTACCCGCTGAATCCGCAATATTGATTGATGTGCGGCGCGGCAGTTGATGCCGCGCCGTTCGAAGGAGTCAAACCATGAGTTATCAATGGCTAACCCTCTGGCGCTATGCCGACACCTTTCTTGAGGCCGCATGGCTGACACTGCAGGTGACATTGCTGGCCTTCGTGCTGGCGGTAGCATTGGGTTTATTGTCGGCATTAGCGAAATCATCGCCTGTTGCTCCCCTGCGCTGGATCAGTCACTGCTACGTCGAGTTTATTCGCAACACGCCGGTGCTGCTGCAAATTTTCATCATCTTCTTTGGCCTGCCCTCGCTGGGCATCACCATGAGTGCCTTTACCGCCGGGGTGCTGGCGCTGGGCATCAACGTTGGCGCTTACTTGTCTGAAACCTTTCGTGCCGGGATTCAATCGGTGCCAAAAGGTCAGCTCGAAGCCGCTTATATTCTCGGCATCCCGCGTCGGCAAATCTTTCTCAGCGTGGTGCTGCCGCAGGCGGCACGCGCCGTATGGCCGGCGATCATCAACAACCTGATTCAGCTGCTGCTCGGTACTTCGCTGCTTTCTGCGATTGCCCTGCCAGAACTGACCGGCACCGCCACGGTGATCAACGCCCGCACTCTGCTGTATATCCAGACCTTTAGCGTGGTCGCGCTGGTCTATCTGGTGCTGAGCAATCTGTTCTCCTGGCTGGGCACGGTGGCAGGACGGCGCATGTTCCACCCGCCGCTGGTGACCCCGGTAAAAAAGTCCGCCTGGTGGTGGGCAAAAAAATGGCTGACTAATCCAGTGAAACAGGAGAATGCGCTATGAGCGAGCTTATCATCAGCTCTTTCCCCATCCTGCTGAAAGGACTGGGTATCACGCTGTTGCTGTCCATCGCCGCCATTATCGGCAGCACGTTACTGGGCTTACTGGCGGCAGTGTTGCGCACCAGCCGATTGCCGGTCGCCAAACAGATCGCCGTACTCTATACCGAGCTGTTTCGCGGTACGCCGGTGCTGATCACGCTGATGTTCATCTACTTCGGCGTGGCCTACTTCGGTTATGAGATCAACCTGTTTGCCGCCGGGATCCTCGGTTTGAGCATCTATCAAGGTGCCTATATCGCCGAAGTGTTCCGCGCCGGGATTGAAGCGGTACCGAAAGGACAGTGGGAAGTGTCCTGGATTCTCGGCCTTTCCAAACGTCAAACCTTCATGAGCGTGGTATTGCCCCAAACCCGTGGCATCGTGTTGCCGCCGCTGGCCGGTCAGTATCTTTCGCTGATTAAAGACACCTCGATCGTCAGCATGATCGGCATGTCCGAACTGATGCATCAGGGCCAGGCGATTGTCGATCGCATCGGCCAACCGGTGGTGATTTACGGCCTGGTTGCCCTGCTCTACTTCGCCATTTGCTTCCCGCTTTCACGTTGGGTTCAACATCATCAAACCAGGAGCCAGATATCATGAGCCAATCTGCGATTACGCTGAGCCGCATTACTAAATCCTTTGGCTCCACTCAGGTGCTGAAAGAGATCAGTCTGGATGTTTCACCCGGCGAAGTGCTGGTGTTAATTGGTGCATCCGGCTCAGGAAAAAGCACTGTGCTGCGCATCATGAGCGGCCTGGAAACCGCTGATGGCGGCGAAATATGGGTCAACAAAGTGCCATTGCACGACCGTAAGCGCAGCAGCGAAATTTGCGGCCATGTCGGCATGGTGTTCCAGCAGTTCAACCTGTTCCCGCACAAAACCGCGCTGGGTAACGTCACCCTGGCGCTGATTAAAGCGCAAAAACTGTCGGAAGCGGAAGCCAACAAACGCGGTATGGCAGCGCTGACTCGCGTTGGGCTGGCGGAACGCGCGCATCACTATCCGGCACAGCTTTCCGGTGGTCAGCAGCAGCGCGTGGCCATTGCGCGCGCGCTGGCGGTGGAACCGAAGATCATGTTCTTTGATGAGGCCACCTCCGCACTGGACCCGGAGCTGGTTGGCGAGGTGATGGAAGTGATGCGCAGCCTGGCACGTGAAGGCATGACCATGGTGGTGGTGACGCACGAAATGGGCTTTGCCCGTAAAACGGCCGATCGCGTGGTGTTTATGGATCAGGGCGTTATCGCTGAGCAGGGTTCGCCGGAGCAAATCTTTGTTAATCCGCAGAACCCGCGCACTCAGCAATTCTTATCGCGTGTGCTTGAGCACTAACAGGAGCCACTATGTCGATTCGTTTTCCACTGCAGGCAGACGGTTTGCTGGATGCCCAACAACCTGCGCCACGGTTTAAATCGGTAGCGGGAGCTGGCGATCAACCTTTAACGCCGGGCAGTAACGTTTTTACCAGTGATGAAGTATTCTCGCCGTTGATGGTGATGAAGCAATCAGCGCTGCAGAACAACCTCCACCAGCTTGCCACGTTTTGCCAGGAGAGCGGCATCATGCTGGCAGCACACGGGAAAACCTCAATGTCGCCCGCGATCTTGCGCCGCGCCATTAGCGAAGGTGGCGCGTGGGGATTGGGTGCTGCCACGCCAGCACAGGTGCGTGCGCTGCGTCAGTTTGGCATCCGCAATGTGTTTCTCGCCAATCAGCTGGTCGATCCGGCGGGCATTCGCTGGATTGGCCAATGGCAGCAGCAGCATCCCGACCACGGTTTCCTCTGCTATGTGGATTCACTGCAGGGCGTAAAATTGCTGGAGCAGCATCTCGGTGATGCTCAGATTTCCGTATTACTGGAGATGTCGGTGAGCGGTGGTCGCACCGGCTGCCGTTCCCAACAGGAAGCAATCAAGATTGCCGAAGCGATTAAAGCCAGCCCTTCACTGCAATTGGTGGGCGTGGCCGGTTATGAAGGTGCGCTGGGTGCGGGTCGCGATGAAGCCGGTATTCAGCGCGTGAAAGCGTATTGTCAGATGATGATCAGCACCGCTGCACTGCTGGCAGACCATCAACTCTTTAGCAGCAATCACATCATCCTCAGCGCTGGCGGTGGCGCCTGGTTTGACGTGGTGACCGAATGCTTTACTGCCGCGACATTACCGCTGCCGATGACACCCTTGATTCGATCCGGTGCCTATATGGCGCATGACAGCGGCTTGTATGCGCGCATTGCACCCTTCGCGCAACCGGGTTCGAGCCATCACTTCGATGCAGCGCTGGAGATTTGGGGGCGGGTATTGTCTCGTCCTGAGCCAGGATTGGCTTTTGTCGATTTTGGTCGGCGTGATGTGCCGTTCGACCAGGATCTGCCCAATCCATTGTGGATCCGCAACGCAGATGGCAGTGAACCGCGCGCGGCAACCCATCTGCGTATCAGTGACGTCAACGATCAACATGCGTATCTGCTGCTGCCCGATGATGAAACGTTGCAGCCGGGTGATTGGGTAGGATGCGGTATCTCTCATCCCTGCACCGCTTTTGATAAATGGCGCTATCTGCCACTGGTGGACGACGATTATTGCGTCACAGATTCACTGGAAACAGCATTCTGACCACAAAAAAGGCTGCCAACGTATTGGCAGCCAGTTCTGGCACATCCCTGTACGACCATGTGGGGTCAGACGTTGTGCCTTCAATGAGCATATAATAACACACAAAATAATTAGCAGGATAATTATTTTGTTGCCAGAGCCAGTTTCACCGCATCCTCGGCATGAATCAACGTGGTATCAAACAGCGGCACGCTGGCATCTTCGGGCCTCACCAGCAGGGTAATTTCGGTGCAACCCAAAATGATCGCTTCGGCGCCCTGCGCCACCAGCTCAGCAATCACCTCACGATAACGTGCTCGCGACGACTCACGAATAATGCCAAGACACAACTCCTGATAGATGATGTCATGCACCGTCTTCCGGCCCGATGCATCCGGTACCAGCACATTAATGCCGGACTGCGCCAGACGGCCTTTGTAGAATTCCTGCTCCATGGTAAATGCCGTCGCCAGTAAGCCCACACGCTTCACGCCAGCGGATTGAATACGCTGAGCTGTCGCATCAGCGATATGGAGCAGCGGGATAGCCACGGCACCGGTAATCTGGTCAGCGACTTTGTGCATGGTGTTAGTACAGAGCACAATGAAGTCCGCCCCGCCCTTTTCCAGACTGCGCGCGGCTTCTGCCAGAATCTCGCCGGCTCGCTGCCATTCCCCCGCCACTTGCAGCTTCTCAATTTCCTGAAAGTCGACGCTGTACATCAGGCTGCGCGCCGAGTGCAATCCGCCAAGTTGCTGCTTCACCTGTTCATTGATGATGCGGTAGTAGAGCGCCGTCGATTCCCAACTCATTCCACCGATCAAACCGATCATCTTCATCTGCGATTTTCCTTTATCAAGCCTGTTCAGCACTGTACGGGATTTGTCAGTCTGGTGCATGCCCCCCAGCTTAAATACAGGGTTTGCGGCACACTTATGCGCGATCAACCTCAAGTGACGCGTTTTCCGGCCAGCGCGCTGAGGGAAACAGCGATAAGCGGATATTGAACAGATGGAACATCGGCGTAAACAACGCCTGTTCCTGTAATGTTCGCGCTTCTAAACCCAGCAGCAGGCGATTAAGTTCATGCAGCAACGCCGAATGGGGCTGTGTCTGCAGTGATTTCAGCCTGCGTTTGAGGAACACACTCAGCTCATGGAACATCGCCGCACTCTCAATGCCATTCTCGGTCAGCAGCGCTTTGTGCCGCGTGTAATAGTCGTAACAGTTGGCGCCAAGCCAGGCCTCGGCAATCAGATTGCCGCCGGAAACCAGATCGGGCGAGGGATCGACGCGCTTACGTGGCAAGATAATGTTCACCTTATCCAGCGTACGCGCCACAAATTGCTGGCGCGCCGTCATCGTTACCGTGTTGAGACGCAGCGCAGCGATAAACTGCAGCAAATCGCGGATCCCTTTACGCACCGCGCGTTTCGCCGTCCACGATGGACGCTTGTTACGAATAAGCAATGTCAGCACCAGGGCGATGACAATGCCCACCAGCGTCGAAATCATGGCGTTCACTATAAGCAGAAGATCGGGCTTGAAATGGTGGCTCATACCAATCAACCCCGGAATCTGCGTGGCGACAATCAGGCCAATCAAATTGGTTGCCGGGTTGGCAATCACCAATCCCAGCGCAAATAGTCCGGGCGCGAGGCAGATGATCATCGCTTCAAACGTTACCGCTTGTGGTATCAACACGGTAACGTAAAGCAGACTGATCGCCATTGAGATCAATACGCCTTTCAGGAATAGCTTCATCGGCGCGATAGGACTGTCCAGCCCGGCAAAGAATGAGCAGAGCACCGCCGCCATCATTGGCGCAGTCGAGCCATCTTTCCAGCCGCTGCCGATCCAGAACAAGCAGGTGGCGAAGGTGGCCAGAAACGCAGTAAAGCAGGAAAGCAACAGCAAACCTTTATCGACATGCTTATGCGCACGCACGGTTTTTCCCGGCTTGACGGTCGGTGTCCATTCACTCACGCGCTCGCTGACGCTGTGATAGGCATTAGCGATACGCACGAAGTTGAGCAGGCGCTCCAGCAATCCAATCAACAAAATACTCTCTTCACTGTTGAGCCGCCCCTCCTGCCAGGCCTGCTTCAACTGCGCCTGTGCAACGGTCAAAACATCGTGAATCTGAACCTGATCATCGCCGTTCAGCCATAACAAAAACTGCTGGAATGCCTCTGCAACATAGTCCGGAAAACGGATTTCCTGCTGCGCCAGCAAATTAAGCCGCGACTCAATCGCTGTCAGCGTTGGAATCAAATAGGAGAGGTGTTGATACTGCACGCTGACCAACCGCACCAGACGTCGCGCGGCATCGCCTTCATATACACAGTGTGTAATCAGGGTTTCGACGTTGAGAGGATAGTTCGCCATCTGCACCAGGATATCTTCTCGTTCCACCGATTTATCAGCTGGCATCACCGTGACTAACTCGCTGCACAGCTTGCGCGCATTCTGGTACCACAGGCTGACGCTTTGCTCCAACAGACTGCGCATCGACACTGGCATGATTAAGCGGTGCACCAGGCTGCTGCAGATGATCGCCACCGTGATCTCTTCAATACGCGAAATCACCGTGTAGGTGATGGCCGAGGGTGACGTGACGTCGGGAAAGCCCATGATCGCCGCACTGTAACCGGCGAGCATAAACACATAGCTTTTCGGCGTGCGGTCATGCAGCGACAGATAGAGACATACCGCCACCCATAAAGAGATGCACAGGCTGAACAGCATCGGTGACTCTACCGTAGTGGGATAGATTAGCAGTGTAAACAGCCCACCCAGCACGGTGCCAAAGAAGCGAAACACCGATTTCGATACGGTCGAACCCGAATAGAGTTGTGAGGCAACGTACACTGTAGTCAGTGACCAGGCCGGTTTATCGAGATTGAGTTCCAGAGCAATGTAAAAAGCCAGAAAGGCGGCAAGACAAGTTTTGGCAGAAAACAGCACTGCGCTTTGTGAAAACCACTTCATAGAGCGAAAGAAACCCATAGCAGGCAACGTAAGCGCCTATCCTGACAGAAGCATATCGAGATGACATTTTGATTTGTTATACAAATTATTACCGTGCTAATTATCTGGGCATCTATGCAAATCAAGATGACATGCTGATTACAGTGAATGATCTTGATCACAAAAAATTAGGTTATAAGCGATCGAAATTCGTTATTTATTGGTTATATAAGCGCTTTGCTATGGTGAGAAAAAATCCACGAGAGACTCATCATGCAAACAAAAATTCCTGCTCTGAGCGCGTTGGCGCTTAGCTTTGGCCTGCTCTCTGCGCACGCCTTTGCCGCTAAACCAGAAACCGTGACCATCGGCTATCAGAAAGCCAATATCTTTGCGCTGCTGAAGTATCGCGGCACGCTGGATGAAACCTTCAAGAAGGAAGGCATCAATGTCCGCTGGGTAGAATTTCCGGCCGGGCCGCAGATGCTGGAAGGGCTAAACGTGGGCAGCATCGATTTAGCCGCCACCGGCGATGCTCCACCCGCTTTCGCGCAGGCTGCCAAAGCGGATTTGATTTACCTCGGTCACTCCCCTGCTAACCCCAAAACCGAAGCCATCGTGGTACCTAAAGATTCGCCGATCAAAAGCGTGGCGGATTTGAAAGGTAAGCGCGTTGGGTTGAACAAGGGTTCTGACGTGAATTATTTGCTGGTGAAAGCGCTGGAAGATGCCGGACTGAATTATAAGGACGTGAAACCCGTTTACCTGCCACCAGCTGATGCGCGCGCCGCCTTCCAGAAAGGCGCGATTGATGCGTGGGTGATTTGGGATCCGTTCCTCGCAGAAGTGGAAGCGAACGCCGACGCGCGTGAAATCCGCAATGCAGAAGGTTTGGTGCCGCATTACACCTTCTATCTCGCCAGCCGCCCCTTTGCCGAAGGCCATCCTGACACCGCGAAACAGGTGGTGGATGAATTGAGCAAATTGAGTGACTGGGCGAACGCCAATCAGGATGAGGCTGCCGCGATTCTGTCCAAATCGACCGGGTTAGATAAGGCAATCTGGCAGACCACCTTGAAACGCCTGCCGTATGGCGCTACGCGTATGACGCCGCAGGTGTTCGATGAACAGCAGGCGTTAGCCGATACGTTTACCCGTGTCGGACTGCTGCCGGTGAAAGTGGATGTGCGCAGTGCGACCTGGTCACTGGATAAGCAGTGACCAGATAGTGTGCGGCCTTGCGGCCGCACACTGTTAAACAGTTATAAACACTCTGCCTAAACGCCCACGCGTTTCTGCTCGTTGATGCGCTTCAACCACCTTTTCCAGCGGGAAAGTACTATCGATAGGCACGATCAGTTCGCCTTTCGCCGCCATCACCATCAGTTCATTCACCAAATCGCGGGCAATCTGTTTTTCACCCCATTCTGGTCCCAGCAAGCATCCGATCAACGTAATACGGTGCAACAGCAGATATTCCGCATTGACCATCTGATTACGTCCAGCGAGAATGCCGATCAGAACCGCCGACCCGCCGTCTTTTAATACTTCAATGCCATCTGACAATGCTGCGCCGCCGATGGTATCGATCAGTAAATCCACTTTATTGCCGCCCAGCAATTCCCGCACCTGCTCGCCAGCCTGCTTGTCACCCACCACAATGGCGTCATTGAGGCCAAATTCACGTAATTTTTCCAGTGATTCGGGACGCGTACCGGTTCCGATCACCCGGACACCCATTCTAGAGGCCAGTTGGACCGCTGCCATGCCCACCCCACCCGCCGCGCCGAGAATCAGTACGGTTTGGCCTGGCTGCAGCTGACCTAAATGAAACGCCCATGCAGCGGTGCCTGGCCCAACCGGAATGGCAGCAGCAATGCGCGCATCGAGGCCTTCTGGAACAGGAAAGCAGTTATAGGCAGCGACAGCGCGACGTTCTGCATAGGCACCTCGCCAGTTGAACGTTGCCACTTTCTGACCAATCTCAAATCCCGTCACGTTTGAACCGATATCAAGAATGGTTCCTGCCGCCGCATAGCCAAGCGACTCACCCGCTTGTAAGTGCTGACTATTGCGCGAAATGATATCGCCACCCTCAACACTAATGGCTTCCACCGCCACCAGCAGCTCATCCTGCGTAATCGAAGGTTCAGCGACATCCATCAGTTGTAAAACCTCCGGACCTCCTGGTTGGGGGTAAGTGACTGCTTTCATCTCTGCTCTCCACGTTTCTGAATACGAATAATGATTGGTCGTTAAAGCGTAGCGAAGCCGATGATATGTTGGTAGGCTGCATTCACATGTATCAGACATAATCACATCATGATATCGGACAATTTTGAACCCGCGCTGCTTCGTACTTTCGTTGCCGTTTGTCATCACCGCAGCCTGACACGCGCCGCCGAACAGGCAGGACGCGCGCAATCCGCTCTCAGTGCACAGATCCGCCGACTGGAAGAGCATACGGGCCAACGTTTGCTGCGTCGGACTGGGCGAGGCGTTGTGCCCACCAAAGAGGGAGAAGTGCTGCTCAGTTTTGCGGTGCGAATTCTCGCGTTGGGGGAAATGGCGGTCGCGCAACTGAGTGAAAGTACGCCCGCCGGCACACTTCGCATCGGTATGTCCGAAGATGTGGCATCGAGTTTGCTCCCCTTTGCACTTGGCAGGCTGAGAAGATTGTGTCCGGGTCTGCACATCGAGCTTTCCATTGAGAGCGATCACATCCTCGCCAGGCGTTGGCAGGAGAGCGCGTTTGATATGGTCTTGGGTCTGACCGCCGGTTTCAGTGAAGACCCGTTAACCAGTTGGGAGATCGACCTGCATTGGGTGTGCGGAATTGACTATCCCTGGGATAGCGCGCTGACGGTCGATGCTATTGTTTGCGGTGAACCTTGTTCATGGCGACGCTTGATGTTTGATGCGCTGATTGAAGCAGGCAAGGAGTTTAGGATCGCGGTAACCAGCTCCAACCTGGGTGCGATCATCCCCGCTGTTGAAGGCGGATTGGGTGTGGCCATGCTGCCAGCGGAACTCATTCGTCATGACAGTATGCGTCTGGTGAATGTCGCGCAGGCTCCGGTAAAAGT
This sequence comes from Pantoea sp. USMM079, assembly GCF_037153115.1. Lineage (NCBI taxonomy): Bacteria > Pseudomonadati > Pseudomonadota > Gammaproteobacteria > Enterobacterales > Erwiniaceae > Pantoea > Pantoea sp. USMM079. The sequence goes on along the minus strand of NZ_JBBCKX010000002.1, from coordinate 15,212 downwards.
GACATATGGTTTGTTTGTCACGCGGCGGCCGAATTCCAATGTCACCACGGCGCTGAATGTGATTCAGGACAGTTTAAAAACGTTGTATTAGAAGTGGGCGGCTCAAGCCGCCCGGCATGAAATGTTTTACCCTTCCCCGCGCCCAATTTGCCAGATCCCTGTCGGCGGCGTCCCGTTAACCTTCCAGCCACCGATGTCACGTGCTTTATAGATCACCGGATTGTGTGACGAGACGGTACGCGCATTACGCCAGTGGCGGTCTAGCGCTTTGCTGATACGCGTATCCGACGCGCCGATCGCGTTAAACAACTCAGTTGCTGCGCGTGGTACCAGCTCACTGGCGATCACCTGTGCCTGACCCGCTTCAGCTTCTGCCAGCGCATTCACTGCCAGAAGTTGCGCTTCGTCGCTGCTTAAGTGCGCTTCATACGCTGATTGCAGTGAATGTGCGGCGCGGATCACCGTCGCTTCGACGGCAAACGCCAGGCTGGTGATCTCACCGATGACCTGTAGCACCTGCACATCCTGACGTGATGAATCGCCGTTGCTGTGGCTGTAGATACGATTGCGAGCGGCCACCGCTTTTGCACCATCGCGTGCGACTGCCCTCCCGATCCCGGCTAGTGTTGCCAATAGCACATGTTGATAGAACGCGGTTTGATATTGGAAGCGCGTGGCGAAATCGAAGACGTGTTCCTGCTCGACGTGAGCGTTGTCAAAGCGTGTGGTTCCGCTGCCGGTCAAGCGCTGGCCGAAACCATCCCAATCGTCTTCACGCGTTATACCAGGTTGGTGAGTGCTTACCAGAGCGATGACATCACCCTGGTTATCGTTGCGTCGTGCATACACATCAATCCAGTCCGCAAACAACGTGCCCGTGCTGTAAAACTTCTCGCCGTTGAGCGTCCAGCCATTTGAGACGGGCGTGACGCGGGTAATCACATCCCCGAGTTTGACTGTGCCAATTTCTGTCCAGCCACTGCCCACCAGCTCGCCATCGTTAAAGCGGCGGAACCAGCGATCGCGCTCTGCACTCGCGGGCTGGTTGAGGCGGTCCTCGACAAATGCAAAGTGCGCACGTAATGCCTGCGGCAGATTGGAATCCGCTTCCGCCAGTTCGGTAAGCAATTGGAACAGCTGCGGTAGCGATGCGCCCCACCCGCCCTGCTCTTTAGGGATGCGTACCGTGCCGAAGCCCGCCTCTTTTAACCAGGTGATTGCTTCATGGGGCAAGGTGCGGCTGCGTTCGCGCTCCACTGCGCCTTCAGCAATACGATCAAACAGTGGGCGGAAATGCGCCGCCAGCGCAGCGTAATCGGTGCCTGTAGAAAGTTGGCTCATAATCACTCCTGATGAGAAAGATCGTCGATGTCGTGGCGCGTCGGTTCGTGGCGCACCGCGAGCAGGAAAAAGATCGGGATGATGGCGGCAAGCGACACCACCCAGAACATATTGGTGCCCAGCGCCGCCTGCAGAATCGGCAGAATAAACAGCGCCAGCGCGCTGCCAATCCCTGACAGCGCACGACTGAAGCCCACGCCAGTAGCGCGAATGGAAGTTGGATAAGAGAGCGCCGGATAGACCATCAGCTGCGCACCCGGACCAAAGCCTTCAGCAAACAACCACAAGCCAAGCATCAGCACCGCAAACACAATCCCCGTAATCGCTTCAGGGTGCCCAATCAATGCCAATGCAATCAGTGCGAAGAATTGCAGTGCAAATCCGGCCATTGCCACATGGCGAGACGGATATTTCCAGGCCAGACGCATGCCCAGCAGACCGCCGGTGAAAGCAAACAGCGCGTTCAGGCCGAGCGATGCGGAGATCGTTTCAAACACGCCCGCGCCGAGGAACTGTGCGAGGATCGAAGGCAGGAAGAAGGCGATCGCGGTGTATTCAAACGAAATGCAGATGTTCATCACGCCTGCCACGATAGTGCGTTCACGCCAGGGTTTCTGGAACAGCACGCGGAAACTTACTTTGGGTGCCGCTTCTGCTGGTGGTGCTTCGGGTTCCGCTTCATGCGCATGAATACCGTAAGAGTCACGCAAAATGCGCACCGCAGACTTCAGATCGCCCTGATTGGCTGCCCACAGCGGTGATTCGTTCATAAATTTGCTGCGTACCGCGATGATCAACAACGCAGGAACGGCCCCGAACAGCAGCGATGCGCGCCACAACCAGTCAAGATGCTCTTTCGGTAACAGGAAGTAGAGCGCGAAGATCAGCAGGAAACACACCGTTGACGCGGCGTACCACATCGGGCACCAGGCGGCGAGTCGCGCGGCTTTGTTGCCTTTGCCTGCGAATTTAGAAAATTCCGCCAGGTAGGACATCGCCACGGGTAAATCGATACCCACGCCAATCCCCATCAGGAAACGTGCGCCAATCAGTACCCAGACATTGGGCGCTAATCCCGCTGCGATGGCCGAGACCACGAAGAACAGCATATCGGCCATAAACACCGAGTAACGGCCATATTTGTCGGTCAGCCAGCCACCAATGAGATTACCGACGATGGTGCCGACCATGATTGAGGACGTCACCAATCCGGTGAGAAGAGGAGAAAGCTGGAATTCGCGTACCACATCGTCAATTCCATAAGAGAGCGTGGTGAGATCGTAGGCATCGAGGAAGACGCCGCCGAGCGCGAGGAACACAATCATGCGCGCATAATTGTTTTTGTCACTGCGGGTGTTGATCAGCCTTGCCACATCACTGACCGAACGAACCGGCTCAGACGTCGGTAAGGTGTTTTCGAAAGAAACGGTACTCATAATGCCTCACGTTGTTTTTTAGTTGTGCAGGTGAGGTTGTTATAAGCGGTTACCTTTCAGGTCCAAAGCAACAAATATTGATATTTAATTGTTTAAAATCAATAACATAAAATACACTCAAACACAAAAGCCCGGACGCGCATCGCGAGCCCGGGTGAAGGGTAACACCAGGAAATTAGTCTGCAGAGACCGGCACTAATACGCCTTTAACTAACGGATCATCCGTCGTTTTCAGCCACTGCTGAACGCGAGGATCGGAGAACGCCTGTTTTAGCTTAACGATGTTCACCTGCTCCAGATAGGGCGTACCAATCACCAACTGCGAGGCAAAAGTACGCGGTGCCGGAGGGAACAGAATGCCTTTATCACGCGGCACTTTTCCGGCATCAAACTGCGAAACATAGCCAATCGCCGCGTCCACCGAATTCAACGCGCGTGGCATGGTTAGCAAATCGAGTTCTTTGAAGACGAAGCCATGCGGATTACCGATAATGTTTTTTAATTTGGCGGTACGCGGTTCAACGTTGGGATCGAGTGTGATCAAACCCTGACGTGCCAGCAGCCACAAGGCCTGGCCCTGGTTGGCTCCATCATCCGGCACCACAATGGTGGCCCCCTGCGGCAGGTCGGCTATGGATTTATAGCGATCGGAGTAGACGCCAAATGCCCACTGGAACAGCGGTAAGGCAGAGGTGAGCTGGAAACCGTTGGCATCCACCACCTGCTTCAACCACCACTGGTGCTGATAGACGGTTGCCGCATATTGTCCTTGCGCCACGGCGCGATCCGCCTGCACCGGATCCTGCACGCCCACCGCTTCCAGCTTCAGACCATAATCCGGCGCGATGTGCTCGCCAACATACTCAATCAACTTCTGTTCTCCCGCCATTGCCGGTTCAAAGTGGATTTGTAGCGTGGTGCCAAAGACCACCGCTTGCGGTTGCTGACTGCGCCAGAACCCTGCGGCGGCGGCCAATGCAATGACCACTATAATCAGTAGCAGCCACGGCCAGCGGCGCGTCTTACGTAACTCAAATTCTTGTGTTGTCATCGTGATATCCCCTGAGGATGGCGTAGAATTGCGACTAAACGGTCACCGATAAATTGAATGGTTTGTATCAAAGCGATCAGCACCACGATGGTGGCGATCATGATGTGGTTGTCGAAGCGCTGATAGCCGTACACCACGGCTAAATAACCGATACCGCCCGCGCCGATGGTGCCGGCGATGGCGGAGTACTCGATCATGGAAATCAGGTTGAGGGTGATGGCGGCAACAACAGCAGGTAAGGCCTCACTCAGCTGCGCCGAACGGATGATCTGCCAGCGCGACCCGCCGCATACCAAACCCACCGAGGTCACTTCGCCTGGCAGTTCACGCAACGCGTTATCCACCAGACGACCAAAGAACGGAATGCCCGCCGCAATCATCGGCACAACCGCCGCAGGGATGCCGATGGTGGTGCCGGTCAGCCAGAAGGTGAACGGGATGATCGCGGCCATTAACACCAGAAACGGCAACGAGCGTCCCATATTCACTATCCAGCTCAGCACCCGATGCACGCCGCGATGGGGAAACAGTCCACGTGCTGAGGTGTTAAACAACACCACGCCAACGATACCGCCGAGGCTCACCACGAACAGCATCACGATGCCGACCATCAGCGCGGTCTCACCTATCGCAGGTAACATCAATGCCGGAATTTCCAGCCACGGCGTGTCCTGACTTATCACGGAAACGCTCATACCGCCTCCCGCAGCTGATATACGCTGCCCGAGACGCTGGCAACCAATCCAAACTGTTCAAGCTGCGCCAGCAATCGCGCCAGTGGCACACGCTCTTGCTGGAAATGAATGCCTACCTGTAAGCGTCCGGCCTGAATACCATTGACCTGCTCAACATGCGCGCCGAGCAGATCGATGCGCAGATTGAACTGCACACTCAGACGCGAGATCCAGTCGCTGATGACCGGTACATCTGTGCGATAACTGAGTTGCAGAATCAATTCCGCCACGCCAGGTTGCGCCACCAGTGGGAACAGACGTTGCCCCAGTGAGGAATCGGGCTGCGCCAGTAACTGTTTCAGCACGCCATACTGCACAATCTGCCCATCGCGAATTTCGGCAACCGCATCCGCCGCCTGACGCACTGCATCCATCTCGTGGGTGATCAGCACGATTGCCAGCTTATAGTCGTCACGCAGTTTCTTTAGCAAATCCAGCACCGCCACCGTGGCTTCAGGATCGAGACCAGAAGTCGCTTCGTCGGCCAGCAGCACGGAAGGCTTTAGTGCCAGGGCTCGCGCGATGCCAATCCGTTGACGCTGTCCCCCCGAAAGCTGGTCGGGATACGCTTTGGCTTTATGGCTCAGTCCAACACTCTCCAGCAACTCACCGACACGCGCAGAAATATCCCGCTCGACCACACCGAGATAACGCAACGGCAGCGCGATGTTTTCCCAGGCACTTTTGCGCTGCAGTAAGGCAGAAGATTGAAAAACGGTGCCAATCGAACGGCGCGCGCGACGCAGTGCCTCGCCATTCAGCCGCGAGAGATCGCTGCCATTGATGCGAATGCTGCCCGCGCTGGGCTGCTCCAGTAAACTGATGCACTTCGCCAGCGTGGATTTGCCCGCGCCGCTGGGCCCAACGACAGCAGTGATGTTGGCCTGTGGTACCTGCAGGTTGATGGCTTTCAGCACCTCGGTGATGCGTCCATCCGCGGTGCGGTAATGCTTACTCAACTGGTCAATTTCAATCATATGACCTCCGGCAGTACCGAATTTTTCACCCGATAGCCCACGCCGGGATGCGGTGCGGTTAACTGTGGTCCGGCGTTAAACAGCTTCTCGCGCAGCGTACCTTCCGCATACGCCTTCTTATAAACACCGCGCTTTTGCAGTTCAGGTATTAGCAGTTCAACCACATCTTCAAAGGTTTCATGCGTTAATGCGTAGGCGAGGTTGAAACCATCAACGTCAGTGTCTTCCACCCAGCTTTGCAGTTCGTCGGCCACAGTTGCTGCACTGCCGACAATCAGCGGGCCAAAGCCGCCAATGCCCACCCAATCCGCCAGCGCTTTTACCGTCCACTGACGATCAGGGTCGGCGGTGGAGAAGGTTTCGACGGCTGACTGGATGGCATTGGTGTGCAGGTACTTCAGCACCTGATCCGGCTGATATTGACCGAAGTCGATACCCGTCCAGCCAGATACCAGCGCCAGTGCCCCCTCGTAACTGACATAGCTTTGGTATTCTTTCCACTTCGCCTGCGCGGCGGCATCGGTCTCCCCGACGATTACCGTTTGCAGATTGAAGATCAGGATGCTGCGCGGATCGCGCCCTGCTTCTGCTGCACGGCGACGAATATCCGCGACGGTTTTCTTCAGCAGCACTTTCGACGGCGCGGCAACAAACACGCATTCAGCGTGCTCAGCGGCAAACTGTTTGCCGCGACTCGATGCTCCCGCCTGATACAACACCGGCGTGCGCTGCGGTGACGGCTCACACAGGTGAATGCCCGGTACGTTGAAGAAGGTGCCCTGGTGATTGATGGGGTGAATTTTGCGGGGATCGCTGAAGATACGCCGTTCACGAGCGCGCAATACCGCATCCTGTTCCCAACTGCCCTCCAGCAGCTTGTACACCACCTGCAAATATTCATCGGCATAGTCGTAGCGGCTGTCGTGATCGCTCTGCGCCTGATGACCAATATTGCGCGCCCCGCTCTCCAGATACGAGGTCACAATATTCCAGCCGATGCGCCCTTTGGTCAGGTGATCGAGCGTCGATAAACGGCGCGCAAAGGGATAAGGATGCTCAAACGATAGCGATGCGGTGAGACCAAAGCCGAGATGCTCGGTCACCAGCGCCATTGGGGTAATCAACGCCAGCGGATCGTTAACTGGCACCTGTGTGGCCTGCCGAATCGCAGCATCACCGTTACCGTTCAGCACATCGTAAATACCCAACACATCGGCGATAAACAAACCGTCAAATTTGCCACGCTCCAGCAGGCGCGCCAAATCGACCCAGTACTCCAGATCTTTGTATTGCCAGGAACGGTCGCGCGGATGCGCCCACAGGCCCGGTGATTGATGTCCGACACAGTTCATATCAAAAGCATTCAGGCGAATTTCACGTTGCGATGGCATAGCAATCTCCATAGCGAGGCCGTGATCGTGCGACGACCCGGCGTTCGTTAGTGTGTTTTTAGGATGTTTGAGAGATTAAGAAGCGTAAGGGGGACATCGCTCGTCTTGAGCGATGTGAAGATCTTCAAGAATTTGCTGAGCAACGGCAGCGGCGTGATCAGCAACCTGTGGCAGGCCCATCAACTCACCGAAACGCGCGCGGGCGGCGGGTCCGACTACGAGCAGGCGGGCGTTGGGCAAGCCTTGGTGATTCAGTGCGTGTGACTGCGTATCAACGTCGAGGCCAAAGCCAAGCTGATCACCGCGAATCAGGCCTTGATTACTCAGCGAACGTAGCAGCGGCTGGCTTTGTGTCAGCGCATCATGCCCCGGTCCGGTGGTGACGATCAGATGGTCGAGCACGCGCGTTTCAATTTCACCGTTGCGCGTGTGCAGAGTGATTGCCAGCTGGTGGCCCTGCGCTGTAATGGCCTGCAGTCTGGCTGCCATCACCTGCAAACTCCCCTGCTGCTGTCGTCTGATGATTTCCGCTGACACCTGCGGCGCGATACGATAACGATGTACATCCCACCACGCGCGCAGATGGCGCACAAAGCGCTTTTGCTCGCGCAGCGGCAAGGTTTGCCAGATGGTTTGGCCCTGTGCGCGTACATCGTCCAGCACGCGTTGCCAGGGTAATTGCTGCCGTGCAGCTCGGGCAACCTCATCCCTGATGTGATGCAGCCACAGACGCGCGCTGGGGACGTTCTGAGGCGCTAACGTCCATTCAGGCCACTCACCCTGCAGATTAGCGCGTGAGAGCTGTCCACGGCGTGAGAAAGCGGTTAACGGGCCTTGATGATGCCGAGTGCCTAATGAGGCAACCACATCCGCCATACTCAGGCCGGTTCCGATAATGGCAACGGCGGCATCATGATCTATCGCATCCAGCACGCCGGCTTGCCATGGATTGGCAATGAGCGCTGGGTGATGGGCAAAGGGCTGCAGCGAGCGAGGCAAGGATGGCGGTGGGTGACTGATCGCTAATGCCAGCACATCGCCCTGTAGTGTCTCGCCATTGCTGAGTAACAGCTGCTGCCCTTCCCAAGCCATGGCACTGGCCTGAACGTGCCGTAACTCAATCTGCGGATGCCGTTTCGCCGCGAGGGCAAACTGCTCTGCCAGGTAGCGACCAAACATCGCGCGCTGCGGATAGACTGATCCGTCATCACAATGGGCTACTGAATCCAGTGAACACTCAGGCTGCTGACGATACCAGCGGTCAAAGGCGCCCTGCTCATCGCCGCTGAGTTGCATGCGCGAGGCAGGTACATTGATGCGATGCGCCGGTTCCTGCGTGGAGTAGGCCACCCCACCGCCCAGTTGCTCACGCGGTTCGACCACTGTAATCAGTAATGGAGAGGACGATTGCCGCGCGAGATGAATCGCCAGCGCCGTTCCGCTGAACCCGCCACCTGTGATGATAATGTGAGGTCGTGCCATCGTCTTCTCCTGCATTAGCTGGCGCTCGCCTGTTTTGAAGGACGTTTATCGCCACCAATGGTTTCGCCAAACGGGCCGGTGTTAATGGTGCGCGCACGCTGCTGCTGACCATTTGCCAGCGGTAATAGCGGCAGCAGCAATTCTGCCACACGATGCGCCTCTTCCAGATGCGGATATCCCGACAGGATGAAGTTGGTCACACCCAGTGCCTGATATTCCCGTATGCGTTCGGCCACCTGCTCAGGACTTCCTACCAATGCCGTTCCGGCTCCGCCGCGCACCAGACCAACGCCTGCCCATAAGTTTGGTGAGATGTAGAGATTATCGCGCGAGCCTTTGTGCAGCGCGCTCATACGCGCCTGACCTGCTGAGTCCATTCGCGCAAAGATCTTCTGCGCCTGCGCGATGGTGTCTTCATCCAGATGACCAATCAGTTTCTCCGCAGCCGCCTTCGCTTCCTGCTCTGTCTCACGCACAATGACATGCAGGCGGATGCCGTATTCCAGTTTGCGTCCGCGTGCTGCTGCACGTTCCCGGACCACCGCCAGCTTCTCTGCGACCTGCTCAGGAGGCTCACCCCAGGTCAGATAGGTATCGATTTGCTCAGCAGCAACATCAATGGCGGCCTCGGACGAACCGCCAAAATAGAGCGGTGGGCCATTGTCCTGCACCGGAGGGAACAACACCTCTGCGCCTTCAACGTGAATGTGCTGCCCTTCATAGTCAACCTTCTCTCCACGCATTAAGCGGCTATACACGTCGAGAAACTCTTTGGTGACTTCATAGCGTTCACTGTGATTGAGAAAGATGCCGTCGCCTTTATTTTCTACCGGGTCACCGCCGGTCACCACGTTAATCAGCAAGCGTCCTTCAGAGAGGCGATCTAAAGTGGTAGCCATGCGCGCGGCTAATGTCGGCGGCTGTAACCCTGGACGCACGGCAACCAGGTAACGCAGTCTTTTGGTGATGGGTGCCAGTGCAGAAGCAACCAGCCATGAATCTTCACAACTTTTTCCGGTGGGAATCAGCACACCGTAGTAACCGAGATTGTCGGCGGCCAATGCCACCTGCTGTAAGTAAGCTAAATCAACCGGGCGCCCACCTTCTGTGGTGCCGAGATAGCGACCGTCACCGTGCGTCGGGAGAAACCAGAAGACATTGATGTTCTTGTTTGCGGATTCGGCCATTATGCTTTTCCTATATAACTTTATTAAAAAATGATCATTTTGGGATGCTTTTTTAGTTATATAGCTGTTAGCGAAAAACGTGCCAGCTTTGCCGTTTTTGATAATCACGGTTTTTCAGCAGGTTAGACACTTAGCCACACTTCTGCTTGTTGCATTGGCAACTTACCGCCTACAGCTATTGCTGCATATGCAACTGCTTATGCTTTTTTCCTGCTGTTCACAGTGAATAGCAACGATTAGCGTGTGCTGATACTCCTTAATGGACATCAAACTATGCTGACCAACTATAGCAATTACGCCGACTCACCGCGTTTAGTCGACCCGGCTTCTCTCGCTTTTCAATCATTGCTCGACAAATTCGCCCCCACTGACGCCACGGTATTGATTGTCGGCGAGACCGGCACGGGTAAGGAAGTTGTCGCACGCTATCTCCATCATCATAGCCAACGCCGCCATGGCCGCTTTCTCGCCGTTAACTGCGGTGCTTTAACTGAAAGTCTTGCCGAAGCCGAACTCTTTGGTCATGAGAGAGGGGCATTTACCGGCGCGACCCAGGCGCATCCCGGTTGGTTTGAATCTGCGCAGGGCGGCACTCTGCTGCTGGATGAGATTGGAGAGCTGAGTTTGTCGCTACAGGTCAAGTTACTACGCGTATTACAGGAGCGCGAGATTACGCGCGTGGGTTCGCGCAAGCCGATTAAAGTCGATGTGCGTGTTATTGCGGCCACCCATGTTGATTTGGCACAGGCGATCCGCGAACGGCGATTCAGGGAAGACCTTTACTATCGCCTCAATATTGCGGTGGTGCCGCTGCCTCCGTTGCGACAGCGTCGTGATGATATCCCGCTGCTGGCGCAGCATTTCCTTTCGCTGTATGCACGTCGTTTAGGTCGACCGGTGCGTCGTTTGTCACCGGATGCTTTAGAAGTGCTACTGGAGTACAGTTGGCCGGGCAATATTCGCGAGCTGGAAAATACGCTTCACAACGCAGTACTTCTGAGTCGGGAGGAGACGCTAACGCCAGCTCATTTGCGACTGACAAGATACAATGAACAGGGATTTAACAACGCGGAAGCATCAACGCTTGATAACTTCCTGCGTCAACAACTCTCCACTAAGCCCAATCAACTGTTTGATAGCGTCATCACCAGCCTGATTACTCACGCGCTGGATTTCACTGAACACAATCAGACACAGGCCGCGGCGTTGCTTGGCATCAGCCGCCACACGCTGCGTACTCATCTTGCTCATCAGGGAATGATAAAAGGACGGCGTAAGGCGGCGAGTTACATTGCAACTGCCTCTGCTGATGAGCCTCATCAGGAACGCGAGTTACGTATCGGTTATCAAAAATTCGGTAATCTTGGGGTATTAAAAGCACGGCAAAGTCTTGAGCAGTGCTTTGCACAGCAGGGCGTCAGCGTGTTGTGGAGCGAATTTCCTGCCGGGCCTCAACTGCTTTATGCCTTACAAAATAACGAGATCGATTTCGGTACCACCGGCGAGGTGCCGCCTATTTTCGCCCAGGCGAATGGCAATGCAGTGACCTACATTGCCTGGGAACCCCCTGCGCCCAGTAGCGTGGGGATAGTTGTCCCAATCGATAGCAATATCCGTAGCATTGCTGATTTACGTGGTAAACGTATTTCGGTCAATAAAGGTTCTAACGTTCACTGGTTATTGCTGCAGCTGCTGGAAGAAGCAGGTATCGCCCTTGATGAACTCAAAGTGGTGTATGCGCCGCCGAAATATCCTCTGACGGCCAGTGATTATCTGGCGGTCGATGCATGGATGATGTGGGACCCCTTACTCAGTGCGGCGGAGAGCAATCCTGAGTTGCGCGTGCTGGCCAACGGTGAGGGGCGTGTGCGCAACCACCAATTTTATCTGGCACGTCGCGATTATGTGGAAAAACATCACGACGTGGCCCATCAGCTAGTGGAGAGTTTACAGCAGACCGGCATTTTTATTGATAATCATCGGCAGGAAGCTGCTGGTCTGCTTGCGCAGGAATTGGGTCTTGACCTTATGGCCGTTGAAAGAGCTTTAACACGACGCAGTCATAAAACCCGTTCAATGGTATTTGAAGTGATTAAAGAGCAACAAATCATCGCCGATCGTTTTTATGCATTGGGTCTGATAAACAAGCCTGTCCGTGTTCGGGAAGCGGTTTGGCAATCGCCCAGCGTTTTGTCACTGACAGCCTAACGACCCGAATAAAGTTATCCACCTTTTCTGTGGATAAATCATTGAATATCATCTGGCTAAACCGGGTTAGTACCCTCGATGCAGCGCTGAAATTTGCTGAAATGCTGGCGATTTCAGCCTGAAATTAATTTAAAAAACACTTTTAATTCAATTTATTAGCTGTGAAATCCTGATGGCGAATGAAGAATATTTCAGGGCATTCGCAATCTGATTTCCTCCCCTGGATAGCCTTTGTTGATTTCCTATCCAGCTGGTTATTTTGCCTTCACCACAGATTCACTAAACTCTACGGCGCAAGAATGTTATGCATATAGACGGTGAAAAAGTTGGCGATTTCAGCCTGAAATTTCTAAACAGGTTAGATATTTTTCATACAGTTAGCAATGAAATAGCACTGGCGAAAAGCTGAAATTCAGGCAAAAAAAAACCGCCCGAAGGCGGCATTTCGCTACTGATTGAGATATTTATTGAGTGTCTCGTTTATCACCCGATCCAACTCATCTTGCAATTCTTTCGACTGGCGATTGAATTCGTAGCTGAACATGCGGCCGCGTGTCTTCTTGCGGGCATAGCGATCTTTATCAGCAAACGTCCAGAGAGGCGTGGCGACCGCTTTGTCCTTTGCTGGCGACTGGATCAGTGTTTGGCTACCATTACGCACCAGACGCAAAATCCCATTTTTTACTTCATCTTCAGCCAGACCATCACGTGCGCAGACCGTATCGACATCCATGCCAATGGTATCAATTAAGGCTTCAACCGACTGACCAATCTCCTGAAGCTTCTCATACGCCTGCAGCAGCGTTTTGTAATCCGGGTAAGTTAACTCGGAATGATTTGGGAACAGGGTAACCAACTCCAGTGGTACGCTCGCGGCTTGCAACGCACGCGTAACTTTTGCCTGCGAGAGGCCTTCGCTCTGAGCAATCTCTTTCTGTGACAGGCCACTCTCTTTTAATGACAGCAGGCGCATCCCCACTTCACGCAGATTATGTTCGCGTGCGGTTTGGATGTCCTGCGCCAGACGACGTGCTTCATCTGCCGTGATGGCAACCTCAGTGACCAGCACATCCAGCCCAGTTTTGCAGTGCAGAGCGGCGGCACGGCGGCGGGAACCATCCAATATTTCGATACGATCGCCGCGCTTCACACCAATAGCAGGGAAGAACTGCTGCAATTTAATGGTGCGGATAATGTCGCGCAGCGATTCAGGCGTCAAGCCTGACTGGTCGCGGCCATTTGTTTCCATTACCACATAGGTTTTTTCTTCAATTTCCTTCGCCGTAATGTGTTCAAGCGTGAACAGGGCACGTTTACCGGTCGAAAGGATAAAGGTTTGAGAATGTCCGTCTGAGGCATCCTCAGTCTGCAAAGGTGTCTGGCTGAAGGTACGGCCAATCGTGATTCGTTTTGCGCTCATAGTAACCTCAGTTCAGGCGAATAAATTCAATGCGATCAAATACGGCTTTAGCGAAATCTTCCGCTGCCGAACGCGCATTCTTTAAGGCTTCGGTGCTGCCCACATAGGTCGATGGGTTCGCAGAGATCACCGTATCAAACGACTCTCCACAGCGCTCAAAGCCGTCCAGCCGCGGTAAAGCAGCATCCAGCATGTCGCCGCCAAAGATCTCTTTCGCCAGGCTGTGACAAAGCTTGTGGTCCGCTTTATTCGATAGCTTGGACATAAAGCCGATGTTGCCTTGCAAGCGGCAGGATGCGCCTGATTCCTCAATGATGCCAATCAGTTCCGGCAGGCGCGTCAGATACTTCAACGTCGAGTGGAAATCAACTTGTGCTGGTGGAACTGGCGTCATCAGTAAATCAGATGCGGCGATGGCGTTCTTCAGGAAGGCATCCAGATGTGGGCCACTGTCGATGAAAATGAAGTCATAGTCTTTCTTCAGTTTTGCTACGACGTTGTCATACAGAACCGCATGCACATTCTGCGTAGGCAGATGCTCAGCACACAGTTCTTCCCAACGTGATGCAATGAAGGCGTCGTCAATGGAGGCCGGCAGTACGTCGACACCAGGAATAATCGATGGCACGATGAATTCATTAAGCAACTCTTCGCGGCCCACGTTTTGCAGCATCGCTTGCGCAGCTGTGGCTTCTACCAGTCCGACCGAACGCTCATGATTGAGGAACATGGTGGCAGAGGATTGCGGATCGAGGTCGATAACCAGAATGCGCAGATCTTCATACAACAGATGTGGGTGCGCACGCAGCGCATGGGCCAGTGAGACCGTTGAGACGGTTTTCGATACGCCACCTTTGAGATTACCAACAAACAGCGTGAATGCCTCTGCGTGACGATCGCGATACTTTGGCACGCCGCGATGATGGTAGATATCAATGATGTTTTGGATGGACATTGCGTACTTGGTAGAGCTGCCCGCCGCGCGTTTATCGAATGGATAGCCGTTCTCTTCCATTTCATTTACGGCGTAATCAACGCTCGCACGCGTTAATTTAGGGAGTTTGGCTAACGCCGCTTTGGCGTAAACCTGATAAAAAGTGTTTTCCTGCAACTCTTCTTTCTGCGCCTGAATCTGTTCCGTCAGGCTCATTAGCATTTTTTCTGAACGTTGTGCGACTTTCAGAACTTGCTTCTCATCGTTAGCCATACTTGCTCCACACATGTAGGATTTATGACTTTATACCGAAATCCTGCACATGAGGCAAATCTATCTCATCTAATGCGAAACATTTAGCGCTGTGAAAATACCTTGAGTAAGAGCGTGTTAGTGCAAACATTCACTGTAATCAGTGGAGATGTTTTAATCAGAACGGAATAATGGATGAAAGTGTGAGCAACGCCTCATTCGCGTATTTGCTCCAGCATTCACTGTAATCAGTAATTTGATCGTCCGTTGCACGAGATTTGCGGGCAAGGTGATATGGCTGAAATCACAGCCTGCATTCACTATATTCGGCATAAGATTCACTGTAATCAGTAAACGTTCACTGTAAGTGGCAATAGGTTCACTGTAATCAGTAAACAACTGCGCTACGTTCACTGTAATCAGTGATATTGATTTTCACGATGAGCAGTTGAAAGCCAGGGCTCTCCATGACGAAATCGGCTGCAAGCGTTTTCGGTTAGTAGAGACAGCTTAGTCCTAATATAAGCATTCACTATAATCAGTAGACTGCATGTGGGGAGCATTGATTTAATCCGAGTGTTCACTGTAATCAGTAATTAACAGCTCGTATGGCTAGCTAGCATTCACTGTAATCAGCAATTTGTCTAAGCCACATTCAGACGTTCACTGTAATCAGTAACCCAAATCGTGTAATAGCCCCCGTTTAAACCGGACACTTCACCAGTAAGACATAGTCATAGAGCTATGTTTAAGGAGTGTCCTGTGCAAAGAATCGAAGTGATCACTGGCGAGCAAAAAC